>CAYMDX010000057.1:0-12315 GCA_964389125.1 uncultured Bacteroidales bacterium | reverse complement strand
GTTCACCGTTTACCGACCAAATGGCAGTTAAACAATATAATTCAATATATAATCAAATACATATCTAACCAAATAACCAACTACAACCATGTCACAACTCAAAACCCTGTTTACCTCGATTATTTTTCTGATTATAACCCTCCTTGCGGCGCAATCAGCTTATGGCTGTTTTGCCGTTGTGGTGGGCAAGGATGCCAGCCATGATGGTTCCGTTATATTTGGTCATCTTGAGCAAAATAGCGGATTGCGAAACCTGAATTACCGCTACATACCACGCATGCAGCACGAACCAGGCAGCGTTGTAAATATGCGCCGGGGAGGCACATGGCCCCAGGTTGAAGAAACATACGCTTTCTTATGGACAAGCAACCCAGGCGTTGAGTTTTCTGACGGCTATTTCAACGAATGGGGTGTCGCCATCGCCTCAGATGCAACCCGCACCCGGGAAGATTCCTATGATGACCTCGTTGAACGGGGTGATATCACCGATGGTGGCATCGGTTATATGTTGCGCCGCCTGGTGGCACAACGTTCCAAAACCGCCAGGGAAGGCGTTGACGTCGCCACAGAATTGCTGGATCACTTCGGATACGCTTCCTCCGGAAGAACCTATATTATCGCCGATGCCGATGAAGCCTGGATGCTCAGCGCCGTTCGCGGAAAACACTGGATAGCCACCCGGATCGCCGATGATGCCGTGGTTTTGCTTCCCAACGTGAATATCATCGGTGAAGAAACAGATCCCGATGAGAATGACGATGTAATGACATCAGATGGATTGGTTGATTATGCGATTGAACGGGGATGGTATGATCCTGATTCAGGTGAGCCATTCAGCTTCCGCAAAGCATTCAACCGCGAGGCTGCTGAGGGTAGCTTCAGGGATGAACAAGGCGTTGATCCCAGGCAATGGTACAGCCACTCGCTTGTCAAAGATGAATTGATTGACCTTCCTGCTGACGAGCAGTTGCCGTTTGCCCTCTATCCAGACCGTTCATTCGATGTTTTGGATGTGGTTAACCTCTTACGCAGTCATGGCCACCAGGAAGGCCAGGAACCGGATTTGTCGATGTCGCATGCGCTTGGAATGCCTGAGGATGCATCACCTCATCATGAACCCGGTACCGGAAGCATATGCAGCGGCAGGACCCAGGAGCTGGTGGTATATCAATTACGCAACTGGATGCCTGCCGAGGTAGGTTCTGTTGCCTGGCGCACTACCGCCGCCCCTTGCGGATCAGCACTGGTACCATGGTATGCCGGAATTAACAAGACACCCGATGCCTATCACAAACCCTGGCCGGTGGAAGATGCCCTGGACCTGGAATTCCAGTTTGATCCACCGGAAGGGGCATTCGACTATGACCCCGAAAATGCATTTGACGTGTTTAACGCCCTGGAAAACATGATAGACCTTGATTATCCCAATTATATTGAAATGGTCAGGGAAGAATGGGATACTTTTGAGGATGAACAGTTTGCCATGCAGGAGGCCATTGAAGAAACAGCGATTCAACTCCTGGAGGAAGACCAGGAACTGGGGGTCACATTTCTTACCAACTATTCCAACCAACGGGCCATAATCGCCCTGGAAAAAGCCAAAGAGATGCTGAATCATCTCAAAACCATTAACTGGGCACATTAACAGCAGGATTTCGGCTGAAGTTGTTGTTTTTCTTAGAAAAACAGCCAAAGCGGAACCCGACAAAACGCAAAAACAATAACAGGGCAAGATTCGGAATCTTGTCCTGTTTCTGCCAGAACATCTGACACATTAGTAAAAAACCATTTTTACGAACAATAGCATGCTGAGATTATGAAAACCCGTTTCGGTCCCAAAAAAATTATGTTCCCGCTACCCACTTCCCTGGTGGTTACCGGAAACATGGAAAATGCGAACATTGTCACCATTGCCTGGGTAACATTACTGACCAGTCAGCCGCCGACCCTGGGCATCTCCGTCGGTACGAAAGGTTTTTCCGGGGAAGTCATCAAAAAAAACCAGGATTTTACGGTAAATATCGCCTCCGCCCGGATCATGACTGAGGCCGACTTTTGTGGCATCACCTCCGGAAAGGATGTGGACAAATTTGAACGTTCCGGATTGACCAAAATGCCATCCAGTATCGTTCAGTCGCCCATCATCAAAGAGTGCCCGCTGAATTTTGAATGCCGCTTGCAGGATACGCATCTGGTAGGAAAAACCAATCAGTTTGTGGGTGAGATTATGGAGTGCCATGTGGATACCGACAAGCTGAAGGATGATGAAGATATCGGTTCCATCGACATAGCCGCTTTTGATCCCTTGATCTACTTTGGCGCTGTCAGAGAGTATCGCCGTGTAGGTGAAAAGATCGGAGATGCTTACCAGGTGGGCAAACAAATCAGGGATAATATGAGCTGACGAAACCATGCCTGAGAAGATCCTTGAAAAAACCGTCTTTTCCCTGTCGGAGGTAGCCGTTAGCATCAAAAAAACGCTTACTGAGCGCTACCGAAGTGCTTATTGGGTAAGGGCAGAGATGAACAAGCTCAACCATTACAGCCGGTCCGGTCATTGCTATCCCGATCTGGTGGAAAAAGAAAAAGGTAAGATCACGGCACAGTTACGGGCAATCATTTGGCGGGACGACTACAAGGCCATCAACAGGCGCTTTCAGGAAGTTTTGAATGAGCCCCTGGCTGACGGGATCAAAATCATGTTTTTGGCCCGTATCACCTTTGATCCCGTATACGGCTTATCCCTCCGCATCCTTGATATTGACCCTTCTTTCACCCTGGGCGACCTGGAGAAGGAAAAAAAGGAAAGCATCGATGCCCTCAAACGAGAAGGTATCTTTTATCAAAACAAGCAGCATCATTTGCCATTGCTTCCACGGCGTGTTGCGGTCATATCGGTGGAAACCAGCAAAGGTTATGCGGATTTTACAAAGGTTCTCCGTGATAATCCACGGCAGTATCCGATCAACCACATCCTGTTCCCGTCGCTGCTTCAGGGGGAGCAAGCCGTACGATCCATCACCCAACAATTGAGGCGCATCCGTAAATTAACACACCACTTTGACCTGGTGGCGATTATCCGGGGCGGTGGCGGTGATATCGGGTTGTCGGCCTATAACCGGTACGAACTGGCACGTGAGATTGCACGCTTTCCGTTGCCCGTATTTACCGGCATTGGACATGCCACGAATGAGACCGTCGCCGAAATGGTGGCACACTCCAACCTGATCACACCAACAAAACTGGCAGAAACGCTCATCCAGTATTTCAATGACTTTTCCGCTGCCCTGCAAACGGCCGAAAAGAAGCTGCATCACCACGCCAGCCGGCGACTGCAAGAGGAAAAACAACATTTTAACCATCATATACAGCTTTTTCGTTCAGAGACCCTCGCACTGCTCAGAACGAACCGCTCCGGGTTGAAAGAACAGGCCAGGACGCTTACCCAACAAAGCCGTTTTGTTACACGTCACGCACGGGATTATGCATTGCCCCACCAATTACAGTTAGTAAGCCGGCACAGCACCAGCCTGCTACAGGACATTAATCAGAAGCTGGAGCTGCTTCAGGAAAAATGCCGGAATGAGAGCCTGATGCTGTTGCGACAGCAAACCCAATATGTTGACAATCTGCAGAATGCTGTCAGGCAAATGGATCCGGTCAATGTCCTGAAAAGGGGGTATAGTATTACACGATCCCACGGTAAAGCCATAAAAGAAGCAGGCTCTGTCAAACAGGGAGATATCCTGGAAACAGTACTTTACAACGGTACCATACAAAGCCAAACCATAACGTCAAAAGAACCCGACCATGAGTGAAACACCCGGATACACAGAAGCTTTTGAGGAGTTACAGGCCATTGTGGCTGAGATTGAGGATGGAGAGATCAGCGTGGATGAGCTCTCCGACAAGGTAAAACGTGCTACGGAACTCATACGTATCTGCAAAAAGAAATTGCACAGCACCGATGAAGACGTGCGTGAGATTCTTAAAGAGCTGGAAGATACGGATGAAGGCGGAGACGATACCGGCACAGAAGAGGCTTAATGCGCATGTCCTTCCATCTCGGAGGCTGTCTCTCTTTCCGCATCTCCGATGCCTGCCCTGATCGTTTCACGTACTTCGCCACAGCGCAGCATCATATCCCCAAAATAGGGATTTTTGATCTCTTCAAATTCGCTGAGCCAGTAAGCCCCTCTGTCATCATCATACATCGGACAAAAGGCAACATAATAGGTTTGGCCTATGGCGCCAAGGGTTTGTGCCGTGTTGATAAAAGCTTCTGAGAGCGGTTCAAAATACATGCGCTGTTCAGCTAGTTCATCAGCCTCCAGTAGGTTGTCAAGGCTTTCCTCTATATCGGCATATCGCTCCATCCAAAACACATGATGCTCCCCTTCCAGCGAGTGCTCATCGATTTCATGAAGCTGTTCCAGTACTTCCCCGGCACGGTCAGCAGCATGAGCGGATTCATCGTCGGCCAACGCATTTTTCAATGCAAAATAGCGGTCAAACAACGCCTCCAGGTTGCTTTGAAAAGGCTCCGGAAGTACCGTTCTTTCAGGAGGGGCCATCATACTGTAATGCCCGCGCATCTGTGCAGCCGCATCAATAGCGAAAACCCCGTTCACGGCAATCTCCTCCCCTTCGGAGAGCCCAGAAACAACCTGGTAGCCCTCTTCCAGCCTGGCATCGGTTTCAATCTCTCTGAATTCAAAAGTGAAGCCATCCCGCTCAGGTTGTTTTACATAAACCAGCGACCGCTTACCGGTCCATAATACAGCCGTGGCCGGTACAACAAGCTGTTTTTCATGGGTATCAACAGCATCCACAACGGCATTGACCAGCATTTCAGGTTTTAGTAAATGTCCCGGATTATCCAGGCTTAGTCGCACACGAGCTGATCGTGTCCGGGGATCGATCACCGGGTCCACAAATTCAACTTGTCCGGAATAAGCATTGTCCGGTAAGGCATTGACGTTCACGGTTACCTCCTGCCCCGTTTCGATGTGCCGAAGCTGCTCTTCATAGACATCCAGCTCCACCCAGACCTCGTCAAGGTTCGCAATTTCATAGAGCAGCTGCCCGGTATCCACATACTCCCCTTCGTGCACAGCCATCTGGGTTATATAGCCATCACGGGAGGCATGGACGTCCATGTTGGCAACAGCCTCTCCCCTTTCTTCGATGGCATCGATCTGCTCCGGGGTAAGCCTGAAATGTTTCAGCCGGCTCCGGGCAGATTCATACAACCGTGAACGTTGTTCTTTATCTGAAGCCGCACTAAGAAGCTCCTGCTGGGCCTGTTTCATCTCCGGCGAATAGAAGGAAGCAAGCTTGTCGCCACGGGAGATATACGCTCCCTGGTAGTCAATAAAAAGCTCCTCTATACGACCCGGAAAGTGCGCTGTTATCCGGCGCGTTTCTGATTCATTGGCAGCTAGTTTGCCCGTTAGTCGTAAACGGCCGGTAGCATGAATGGCCTCCACTTTACTGGTTTTCACATTGGCCCACTCGCTGTGCATATCCTGCATGGTAAACAGAAAAAGGTCATCTTCCTGTGTATCATCTTCCTCAGAGGCAGGGATCAGCTCCATGCCGCAAATGGGGCAGTCGCCTTCCTCCTCCTGCCTTACCTGTGGATGCATGGAACAGGTGTACACCACGTCATCGTCCCCGGATATCCCGGTATGTTCAGCTTCCAGTTCATGGTCATGGTCATTATTATGATCCTGATCATGTGAACTGTCATTGCTGAATACGTTCAGGAGGATGTATCCCAGCAGTAGACCAGCCAGGAAAATGAGTACATACCAGCCAAAATTTATCAAGTTTTTATTTTTCATAGGTCAGCCATTCTGTTATTTAAAAATGTTTGTTGCCTGAAGTTTATCCAAAACTGCCCTTTTGGAATGACGACTTACATGATTCTCCAGCAGTCGCCATTCAAGGTCGAGCAACTGTTCCTGTATGTCAAGCAATTCAGTAAACCCTTCGTCGCCGCCGGCATACGCTGTCATCACAAGCTCCATAGACTTCCGGGTGATCTCAAACTGTTGATGGTAAAACCGGTGATCATGTTGTAAGTTTTGCAGTTGAGCCAACAATGTTGACCATTCTGTCTGCAACTGATCCAGCTGTTCATTTTTTTCGAAGCCGGCAGCCTCGGCCATCAATAAGCTTTGCTGTTGCTTTGCCTGGTTTTTCGAGCCATAAACAGGCAGACTGACGGAGAACATAGGCATTACCATATGGCCGCCTTCCATTTGTCCCATGGCGGCATCGCCAGCGTTAAACCATGCATATTGCAGTCCGATTCCCAACGTCGGACGCGTTTTTTTCCTGGTGACTTCCTTTTGTTTATGGGCTTCTTCTGCCCTGGCAGCCGCATAATTGTATTTCGGGTTTTGGGAAAAGACCTTTTCCCCGGCATCAGCCTGATAGGAACGATCTGCTGTTTGAGGGAGGGTGTCAGGTATTTCAATCACGGCCTCCGCTTGTCTGCCAATCCGAATATTAAAGTTGCGCAACAGGGAAAGCTTTTCTTCATTGAGTTTATCCCGGCGGTTCAACAAGTTGGCCATCTCAATCTCCAGGCGGTATATATCCAGTGCCAGCCCGGGGGTTTGCTGACCGCCTTCATAGCGGGCATAGATAAGCGCTTCCCTGTCCTGTAAAAGAGCTATATAGCGATCAATGATCTCGATTTGCTTGTCTTTTTTGAAATAATTCAACCATTGATCTGTAATGTCCAGAAAAAGGCTGTTTCTGGTTTCGCGATATTCCTGGTAACTGCGTTCTGAGGCTTTCTGTGCGACCTCTGATTGTTTTTGGCGGGTACCAAACCATGGAAAGTGCTGCATAACACCAGCATCAACCCATTGGTTCCCCATGAGTCTCTCCATAGGTGGGGTAAAGATACCCCCGGACAACACGGGGTCAGGCAGGGCGGAAGCTATCTGTATCTGCTGCTGTGAAGCCTCGTAAACGGATTGTTTCGACTGCAAGCCAGGGTTGTTTTCAACTGCCATATCCAGGTATTGGTCGGGATATACCTGCGCCTGTATGGTCATGGCCATCCCGGGCAGCAAAAACAGCACAAAGGCAGCCACAGCCACACGAAAACTGATCCTGTTGAGATGACGTATCTGATGGATGAATCTTATATTCATGCTTTTATAAGTTATTTTCTTTATGATTACCTTCCTGGTAGATCCTATATCGCTTTGCTAGGTGCTTCATCACATTGGTGCGTATATTGCGTGCATTTACGTTTTATTTTCGGGTTTTCCCATCAGGTATTCATTCCAGACTGCGTAGAGCACCGGCACCATAAAAAGCGTAATGATGGCGATGGTCATCCCGCCGAAGGCAGGTATTGCCATGGGGATCATGATATCGGCTCCCCGTCCGGTGGATGTCAGGATGGGCAGCAGGGCCAGCAAGGTGGTTGCTGTGGTCATCAGGGCCGGTCTGACACGCTTATTACCAGCTTCCAGTATGGTATCATGCAGTTCTTTGACGGTGGATGGTTTGTTCTTTCGGAAACTATTTTTCAGATAGGTAGCAATAAGAACGCCGTCATCGGTAGCGATGCCAAAGAGGGCAATAAACCCGACCCACACGGCGACACTCAGGTTCACCACATCCATCTGAAAGAGGTCACGCATGTTGGCTCCAAAGACCGAAAAATCCATAAACCATGACTGACCATAGAGCCACAGCATCAGAAAGCCACCCGAGAATGCCAGGATGATGGCGCTGAAAATCATCAGGGATACCGGTACCGAATTGAACTGCAGGTACAATATCAGGAAGATGACAAGCATGGCCAGCGGAACAACCAGCATCAGGCGTTGTTCTGCGCGCATCTGGTTCTCATAATTCCCGGAAAAATGAAAGTTTATCCCCTCCGGTACGGTCAAATCGCCTGATTCGATACGATTGTCGATGATATCGGATGCCTGCTGGACGACGGAAAAGTCGTCATGACCATCTTCCTTATCAAAGGTAATGTAGGCTACCAGAAACGTATCTTCTCCGCGGATCATTCCCGGTCCGCGGCGATAGGTAACCTCCGCAACTTCTTTCAAAGGCAGCTTATAGCCGCCTGGTGTATCGATCCAGATATCCTCAAGTGCCTCGGGTGAGTCACGATACTCGCGTGCATAGCGAGCCCGGACGTTGTAGCGTTCCCGGCCCTCGACGGTCGTGGTCATGGCCATCCCGCCAATGGCTGTTTGCACCACTGCCTGAAAATCTCCAATCCGCACACCATGCTCAGCGAGGGCACCACGGTCGGGATCGATTTCAAGATAAGGCTTTCCTACAACCCTGTCGGCAAATACGGAAGGTGTTTTTATGGTTGGTACATCCTGCAGGACAGCTTCCAGATCCGTTGCGAAACCGTCGATCGTCTCCAGGTCAGGTCCGAAGACTTTCACACCCATCGGCGCGCGCATGCCTGTCTGCAACATGACCAGGCGGGTTTCGATGGGCTGTAATCGTGGCGCGGAAGTAAGTCCCGGGAAGCGCGTAACCCGTGTGATCTCATCCCAGATATCATCCGGACTTTGAATCTCATCACGCCATTGTCTGTAATAACGGCCACGCCTGTCGGGAATCAGGTCTCCATCCTCATCCCGGATAAATTCACCGTCATCATCCACCTTGAAACGAACCTCCCGGCCATCCTCATCCGTTTTGTATTCGCTTTTGTAATGAATGACATTTTCAAACATGGTCATGGGTGCCGGATCCAGGGGGCTTTCAGCCCTACCGGCTTTCCCGACAACCATTTCTACCTCCGGGATCGCCTCCACACGGCGGTCAAGATCCTTCAGGACCTCCAGGTTGTACTCAATCCCTGTGTGCGGCATGGTGGTAGGCATCAACAAAAAACTTCCCTCATCAAGGGCCGGCATAAACTCCCGTCCCAAACCGGGAAAGGTATGATACAGGCTGCTCCAGACACTGGTTGAACGAATGTTGACACCTGCCTGGTCGAACCCCCTGGCCACAAAACCAAAGACATTGCCAAAGCCCAGCCAGATATTTATTCCAAGCAGAATAAACAATACGGGTATGATCAGAAAGACTTTTTTATGGGCTAAAAACCATATCAGCAGACGGGGATAATAGTGCAGGAACAACTGGAAAAGCCCCAGCACTGCTCCGATAATCAATACCAAAAAGATGACGTTAATGAAGAGGCTACGCTCGACACCGATAGGCAGCCATTCGCGGGCCAGCAGGAGTAAGACCACCAACAGCGTTATCCCCATGTTTATCAAATTCTTTCGTGGCACAATCTGTTTGGGAAAGATTTGTTGCATCAGTCCGGATAAGCCCAACAGGAAGAAGAACAACCCGCCCCACCACAACACATAGAAGCCAACATACACGCCGGCGGCGATCAACAGGGCATTGGCAACCAGTTTTACAAACAAATGTCTACGCCATTTACCAAACCCCTGGAAATTCCATTTTCCGGAGAACTGATAGGCCAGGACAGGCATAAATGCCATGGTGATAATCAGGGAGGATATCAGGGCAAAGGTTTTGGTAAAGGCAAGCGGGGAAAACAGGCGTCCCTCGGCGGCCTGCAGGGTAAATACAGGCAGAAAGCTCACGATGGTTGTGGCCACTGCCGTCAGGATGGCCGGAGCCACTTCCATGGCCCCTTCGTAAACGGTTTCCAGGCGATTTTTGCCTGTGGAAGTCTGCTCCCGCAGGTGGCGCAGGATATTCTCATTCATGATAATTCCCAGGTCCACCATCGTACCGATCGAGATGGCAATGCCCGACAGGGCCACGATGTTGGCGTCGACCCCGAAATATTTCATGAAGATGAAACTCATAAGCACAGCCAGGGGAAGCAGGGCTGAAATGAGGAGTGAAGTTCGCAGGTGGTAGATCATCACGATGATCACGATGACAGAAATCAGGATCTGCAGGATGATGGCATAATTCAGGGTACCGAGGGTTTCATAGATAAGCCCGGTTCGGTCGTAAAAAGGAACGATTGTCACCCTGGATTCTGTTCCGTCAGTCAGCTCACGCGAGGGCAGGCCGGGGCTGATCTCCTCAATTTTTTCCTTTACGCGTTCGATCACGGCTAGCGGATTGTCGCCGTAACGTACGACCACGACGCCGCCAACCGTTTCCTCTCCCCCTTTGTCGAGTATGCCGGTGTGGTTTCTGGCGGCAGGCCCGATATTTACCCGGGCAATGTCCCGGATACGAACCGGTACATTATCATGAACATCAACAACGGTCTCGCGTATATCATCAAGCGACTCAATATAGCCCAGCCCCCTCACCAGGTACTCTACCTTGTTATACTCCATGGTATTGGCACCTGTTTCCTGGTTTGTTTCCCGGAGGGCACGACCAATATCCCGGATGGAAACATCGTACACTTTCAGTTTATCGGGATCGATATCCACCTGGTATTCTTTTACATGACCACCGGCGCTGGCCACTTCCGAAACACCTTCCACGCTGTTTAAAGCAAGGCGCACATAGTAGTCCTGAATGGTACGCAACTCATGCAGATCCCAGCCTCCCACATTGTTGCCCTCTGCGTCCAGGCCTTCCAGGGTGTACCAGAAGACCTGTCCAAGGGCCGTAGCATCAGGTCCGAGCTGGGGAGTCACCTCCCCGGGCAACAGATCCGCCGGAAGGGAATTCAACTTTTCCAGGATGCGTGAGCGGCTCCAGTAATATTCAACGTCTTCCTCGAAAATGACATAAATGTTGGAAAAGCCAAACATAGAGGTGCTACGGATGCTTTTCACACCAGGAATGCCCAAAAGCGTGGATGTCAACGGATAGGTTATCTGATCCTCAATATCCTCGGGTGAGCGGCCCTGCCATTCGGTGTAAATAATCTGCTGGTTTTCACCAATATCCGGAATAGCATCAACCGGTACCGGGTCTCTGGGCAACAGATCAATCTGCCAGTTGAATGGCGCGACCGCAACACCCCAACCGATGAGGAAAATAATTAACATCCAGGCTATTAACCTGTTTTGGAGGAAGAAGCGAATGATCATATTCAGTACATTTTCAGTATACGCAAGGGCATACCCTTACTATCATTATTAACTATAAAGTTAACACTTTTGCTCAGATCAGGAGTTTCCTTCTTCAGGGGTTTCGGTTTCTTCATCATACTCCATCCTGTCATAGTGACAACATGCCGGAAGGTTTTCGTAGGTTCCATCATCTGCCTTCACTTTTTCCGTGTCGTGACCGGCATCGGCAATATTCTGATGGATGGCGTCCAGGTCCTGTATGTCGGGATTATACGTGATGGTCAGCAACTGATCACTCATGGACCATTCGGCCTTGGTAACACCATCAAGCATCGCTGCTTCCTCGATACGATTCTCGCACATACCGCAAGAGCCATTCACTTTGAATTCAACTGTTTTTTCCTGAGCAAACCCCAAAACAGGGAGCATCATTGCTGCTAATAAAACTAATGTCTTCATACCTTTAATTTTTTTGATTATACAATAACATATTTAAAGGTATAAAGGTACCTCATTAAGTTTTATTAGTTATTACACAATTCCGGGAAATGATTATGATATTTACAGCCTTTCAAGGGACATGTGTATTTATTCCGTAGCGTGTAAAATGACAATCTGTCGAGGGTGCTTCTATCCTTTCCCTGGAGCTTTTTAATTTACAACCTGTCGAGGGTGCTTCTGCCCTTTTCCTGGAGCTTTTTAATTTACAGCCTGTCGAGGGTACTTCTGTCCTTTTTCTGGAGCTTTTTAAATTGTCCGGGTGTCATGCCGGTCACTTTCTTAAACTGACTGTTGAGGTATGCGGGACTATTATAACCAAGCTGCCAGGCGATCTCGTTCAACGTCAGTTCATCATACATCAGTAATTCTTTAATCTTTTCCACTTTCTGACGAATGATGTATTGTTCCAGGGTTATGCCTTCTGTTGAAGAGAACAGGTTGCTCAGGTAGTTGTATTCATAATGCAGCTTGTCGGAAAGCAACTGGGACCAGGTGATGGTCATTTGATTAGCGGAATGATGGATCTGTTGAATGACGGTATTTTTGATTTTTTCGATCAGCTGGCTTCGTTTGTTGTCGATCCGTTCGAAACCAATGGCTTCCAGGTTGTTATCCAGTTTTTGCAATACGCCTTCATCAATATCATCTTCTTTGAGAAGCATTTCGCCAAGCGATACATTAACCGGTGTAAGGTCCAGTTTTTCGGCTTCCTGTCTCACTGCCATAATGCAGCGATCACAAACCATATTCTTAATATATAGCTTCATGCGGTTAT
>CAYMDX010000056.1:0-12386 GCA_964389125.1 uncultured Bacteroidales bacterium | reverse complement strand
CCGGTTCCTTCGGATACGACGCCCTTCATCAGCTCAAGCATCAGCCAGGCAGTTTGTTCATTCATCGCCTCTTCACGTCTGGGCACAAAAGCTTCAATAAGGTTGCCACTCTGGTCTTCAATCCTGGTGATAAAGCTCGGTTCAATATACACACCTTTGTTGGCAAAAGTGGATTTTGCTCCTACGATTTCGTAGACCGACATGTCGGGCGTTCCCAAAGCAATGGCATACACGGGGTCGATGGGGCTTCGAATGCCCATTTGTCTGACCAGCCGGATCAGGGCTTCTGGTGAGTACCTTTTCATAAGGAAGGCCGAGACATAGTTGACGGAGTTGGCCAATGCCCACTGAAGGGTCACCATTTCCCCTTCCCGGTCGTCACTGGCATTCTCAGGGGTCCACAGTGTTCCGTCCCATAGCTCGAAGGTTACCGGCGTGTTTGGAACCTGTGTGCAGGGACCAAATTCCCCTTCCTGCATGGCCAGGGTGTAAAGAAACGACTTAAATACCGAGCCAACCTGACGCCGGCTGCCTGTTACATGGTCATATTGGAAATGCCGGAAATCGTTTCCGCCGACATACGCTTTTACATGTCCTGTTTGCGGTTCCATCGCCATCATTCCGGAGTGCAGGAAATGTTTGTGGTACCATATGGAGTCCATGGGCGACATGATGGTATCGATATCCCCTTCCCAGGAAAAAACACGCATCGGCACGGGCTTTTCAAACACTTCCATGATCGAATCTTCAGGAACACCTTGTTGTCTGAGACCTCTGTAACGGTCCGATCGCCTGACACTGTTCATGATGTTTGTTTCCACCTGATCGTCGGTAAGCAGGGTGTCATAAGGTGCATTCTCATAGTCTTCCCAGTGCCTGTAGAATAAGGGTTGCAGGTACTCTCCCAAATGGTATTCAACAGCCTCTTCTGCATGCTTCTGCATTCTTGAGTCGATGGTGGTATAGATTTTCAGGCCGTCGCGGTAAATGTCATAATGGGTTCCGTCGGGCTTGACCCTGTTTTTGCTCCACTCATTGAGTTCGGCACGAAGGTGTTCACGCAGGTATGTAGCTATTCCGGTATGATGGTCCTGAACCTGAAATTCTGACATGTCTGGCGGAATGGCATTGAGGGAGTCCCGTTTTTCAGGTGAAATAAACTGGTATCTGGCCATCTGTGACAGCACTACCTGACGCCGGTTGAATGCGCGTTCGGGATTTCTGATGGGGTGATACCATGAAGGCGCTTTTAACAGACCCACCAGAAGGGCGGCTTCTTCTGCTTTGAGGGCGTCCGGTGTGGTGTTAAAGTAGGTTTTGGCCGCTGACCGGATGCCATAAGCATGGCTGCCAAAATCAACGGTGTTAAGATACATGGCGATGATCTCATCCTTTGTATAGTTCCTTTCAAGCCTGGCGGCGGTGACCCATTCTTTCAGTTTAATGATTGTAATTTCGGCGGTTGACAAGTCCTGTTGCCGGGGGAACAGGTTCTTTGCAAGCTGCTGGGTGAGCGTGCTACCACCGCCGGCACTACGTTCCCCGCCGAGGATGTTTCTTATCAAGACCCTGAATACACTGCGAATGTCCACACCCGAGTGGTGGCGAAAACGGATATCCTCCGTCGCCAGCAATGCATGTACCATCTCTTCAGAAATTTCATCGTATTGTACGTTGGATCGGTTATGGATAAAGAATGTGCCCAGGAGCTCTCCGTCGGCAGAATAAATTTCGCTGGCCAGGTTGCTTTTGGGATTTTCAAGCTCTTCAAAGGAAGGCATGAACCCCCACCAGCCGATAGAGATGGTAAAAAAAAGCAAAAATACCAAAACCACGGGGGTTACAAATAAACCCCAAAAAATCAGGGTATATTTGCGTTTTTTAGACACTTTTTTTTGCATAGATGTGTTTGATGATTTGATTTAATAAACGGTCACCCCGGTGCTTTATTATTTTCTTTCAATACGAATACCCACATCGGATAGTCCTGTAAGGGAATCATCGCGCATGCCGTGGTGAATGGTAAATCTGTAAGTTCCTTCAACCGGAAACCAGACATCATCACGAAATAAAAACCGGTTCGACCGTACATGCCCAAAACCCTTGCCTGTCCAATGCCCTTTCCTGTCAGCCAGGATGCACTCAAGTGTGTCTGTCAATGTCCGGTTATCCGGAAACTCAATTTCCAGAAAGAGGAACAGATTACTGTAAGCATAGTCCGTTGTGTTTCTGACGTCGAGATATAGCTCGTGCAACGAAAGGGTGTCCTCAACCGTGGCCTCAAAAAGGATGCCATCCTGGTAATGCCAGCCTTCCGGATCGATGCTTTCCTGTTGATGATAAACGGCAGAAGGTTGGCAGGCCCGGCAAACGATCAGGCAAGTCAGAAGAAAAGGAGTAAGTCTTACGAATGTTCTTCTCATGACATGGCGACCATTATTTTGGTGGACTTTTTTTGTTGTTTTTTGACCGTTTTTTGCTTCGTCTGTTTTTCTTGCTTTTCTGAGGCTTGTCGAAGCGGGTGAGGCTGTCTTCAAGATCGTCCGCTTTGGCTTCCATATGGTTCTCCTTATCCGTGTCAGGCATTGCCTCTTCCGGGGAAAGAAGGTCTTCCGGCTTCTGATCCTGATCGTTCATGGCGATGATCTCTTTGACACGCTCAGCCGGAACCATGATAATCTGACCCGGGTTATCTTTGTATTCGTAGCCAATGAGCTGTTTTAACACATCCATCTTCTGGTAGGTTGCCGTACCCTTTTGGGTTTGCAGGTCTTTAGCGGTATCAGGAAAGTCTTTTAAGATGTCTTCGTAGCAGCAATGCTCGTAGTTGATGCAGCACTTAAGCTTGCCACATTGTCCGGCCAGCTTTTGGGGGTTCAGGGAAAGCTGTTGCGTTCTGGCGCTATTGGTGGATACCGAGCTGAATCTTGTCAGCCAGGTGGCACAACAAAGCTCACGTCCGCAGGAACCAATGCCACCCAGCCGGCTGGCTTCCTGACGAACACCTATCTGACGCATTTCAATGCGAACCCCAAAAGCATCGGCAAGCAACCTGATCAGCTTTCGAAAATCCACCCTGTCATCAGCGGTATAGTAAAATACGGCCTTGGTCCGGTCTCCCTGGTATTCCACATCGCTGATCTTCATTTCCAGGTTCAGCGAATCAGCAATCTCCCTCGACTGATGCATGGTCTGGTCTTCCTGTTTGACAGCTAAAACCCACTTCTCAATATCAGACACTTTGGCTTTGCGATACACCTTTTTAAACTCTTCCGCGTCAGGATCCACGTTTTTGTGCTTCATTTGAAGCTTCACGATTTCTCCCGTCAGGGTAACAATACCAATGTCGTGGCCCGGCGAAGCTTCAACGGCCACAATATCTCCGGTGCTCAGGTCAACGTCGGCAGGCTTTCTGAAAAAGTCTTTACGGCTGTTTTTAAAACGTACTTCAACAATGTCGCTGGCAGGGTATACCTCCGGCGGCTTGATATTATGAAGCCAGTCATACGTATCCAGCTTATTGCATGAATGGCTGAATACGTCCAGCTGCCTCGTGTGTGGTTGTGGTGCACAACGGCAGCCCCTTGTCAAAAATGATTGTTTGCTATGATTGTTGTCCAATAGTCTGTCTTTACCTGCAAAATTAACAAAAATATGTCATCTTACTGAGGCTTGATTTGTAATAGCCTGACCAGTTGAAATGACAGCTCAGTAAACAGGATCCGTGGGTTGGCATTTCTTTCAAGATGATGAATGGCTGTGTTGAAGGAATCGGTGAGCTTCAATGCATTCCTGTGATTCACATAAGGGGAGAACCGCTCAATGAATTTTTTTTCTTCGCCATCGAGTCTGATGAGTTCTTCAGCACCATAGTTTTTAAGCAGGCAGGTGCGGAAAATCTTCAGGCCGTAACGGAAAAACGACTTTTGTTTTTCACGACCTGCCTGGGCAATATTTTCAGACCATTTCAGGATTTCGGCCACATTGTTTTTGAAACAATAGCGCATCCACTCTCTGAACGACTCAAAATCTGCCAGCTCCTCGTCGCCATGGTGTGCCAGTCGTAATGCCTCCGTGACGCTACCGCCGGTAATAAAAGCTATCTGACGGGCACGTTCCGGGTCCAGTCCGTACCTCTCTTCCAGCGTCTGCCGAATGGCATCCTCTTCCGGCAATGGTAATTTCAATAGCTGTGTTCTCGACAGGATGGTATTGAGGATGGCCTCTTTGTTGTCGGAAACCATCAGAAACAAGGTGTTTTCGGGCGGTTCTTCCAAAACCTTCAAAAGCTTTGGTGCGGCTGAATAATATATCTTGTCCGCCTGATAAATCAAAATAACCTTATAAGGACTCTCATAAGCCTTTAAGCCCAGGGCGCGTATGATGTCGTTGCAATCTTCTGCATTGATAATCGCCTGCTTTTTTTCAATGCCAAGTTTTTCAAGCCAATCCATGTATTTGAAATAGGGGGACGCCAGCAGACGTTCACGCCACAGATTCAAAAACAACTTGCTGCTCACTTTGTCTTTATGCTCCTGGTTGGGAGCCGACGGAAAAAAGAAATGCAGGTCAGGATGGGCCATCTTATCAAATTTCTGACAAGACGGGCAGGTGCCACAGGCATCATGCTGCCCTCTCCGGGTACATTGAATGTAGCGGGCAAATGCAAGCGCCAATGCCAATGCCCCGCTGTCCTCAGAGCCAAGAAACAGCTGCGAGTGGCTGATGCGCCCCTGCGCCACGTTGGCCGTCAACTGTTGTTTAAAACGCTCCTGACCAATAACATCCCTGAAAAACATGCGCCATTATTTTCGATTCAACACCCCAAACGTACCCATTTTTTTTAAATGAACAAAATACCACCAAATGGCTTTACTTGTTACTAAGTCTTACCATGTATGTTAAGATATTATGACGAAAACTCGTTTAATATATATTTGTTGTTGAACAAAAGCCAGTTTTCTGTCGTTTATCTCTGTGACTATGTAGTAATACACAGAGTAGGTTAGTTTTAAAAATCTAAATGTCAGTTTTTTATAAAAAGTTAACGACAGCTTGTTATTTTACTATTTTTTGTACATTTGCAAGCTTTTTTCACCAATAAACCACCAATCTATGGTAATATTACGAAAAAGGACCATTTTCTTCGTTGCCATTCCCTTCTTAATTTTTTCCATTTTCATGATGCTCCGCAGTTTTGAGGTTGAGGTGGATCAACAGTTTGTCATGGAGCCGGAAAAAAAGCAAGAAGTTGAAGATCTGGAATCTATTCTGGATCGTGGGGTTTTACAGGCTGCTACGGACTATAACTCCACGAACTATTTTGTATACCGTGGTGAGCCTATGGGCTTCCACCTTGAGCTTTTACAGCATTTTGCTGCCCATTTGGGTGTTGACCTGGAGGTAGTGGTCTCCAATGATCTTCATGAAAACATAGATCGTGTGGTATCGGATGATGGAACCGATCTTCTTGCACAAAGTCTTACGGTGACCAACGAGCGGCGGGAGACACTCACATTTACCGAACCGTATGATCAGACCCGCCAGGTGCTGGTTCAGCGCAAACCGTCACGGCATTATAATATGCATTCATCTGAGATTGAGGAACAGCTTGTCCGGGATCAGATTGACCTGGCCGGTAAAACGGTCCATGTGCAACAAAATTCGGTTTTTGTTTCCAGGCTCAATAACCTGATGGATGAGATAGGGGATTCCATTTATGTTGTGGAGCGCGAGGAGACCATGGAGGAGTTGATAGAGCTGGTGGCTGAAGGAGAGATCGAATACACGGTGGCTGATGAGAAGCTGGCGAGGTTGAATGAGATGTACTATGCGAACATTGACACAGGTACGCCGGTAAGCTTTAAACAGCATTTGGCCTGGGCAGTGCGCCCCGGTGCCGATAAATTACTGGACACCCTCAACCATTGGCTGAATGATTTCAAGTCAACCCGCCAGTATACAGAAATCTATAATCAATATTACCATAACCCGCGTAGTGTGTTTATTGCCAAAAGTGATCTGCATTCATTGGGCGGAGGGAAGATATCTGAATTTGATGATCATTTCAGGCGTTATGCGGGTATTGTTGGCTGGGACTGGCGTTTGATCGCTTCCCTGTCGTATCAGGAATCGCGTTTTAACCCTTCGGCCGTTTCCTGGGCAGGTGCCTTTGGTATCATGCAGCTGATGCCGGGTACCGCTGATTTTCTCGATGTCGGTGTTGAAGCCAGCGCCCGGGAACATATCGCTGCCGGCGTCAGGTACCTGCAATGGCTTAATACAAGGTTGGCCGAAGAAATCCCGGATGATGACGAACGGGTGAAGTTTGTCCTTGCCTCCTATAACGCCGGAATCGGCCATGTGCTGGACGCGAGGCGTCTGGCACGTAAGTATGGCAAGGACCCTGATATCTGGAAGGACAATGTGGATTATTTTGTCCTCAACAAATCCAAACCGGAATATTACCGCGATCCGGTGGTTCGCTATGGTTATGCCCGTGGTTCAGAACCCTATAATTATGTTACCGAGATCCTGGACAGGTATCAGCATTATAAGAATGCCCTTGGAGAACAAAGCCATTAATGCGCCTCTAACCAGTTTTTACCGTTGTTCATCTCCACAACCACAGGTACCGAAAGGTCAATGGCTGTTTTCATCTTTTCTTCGATGAGCGGCTTTAGTGTATCTGTCTCATCCTGATGGGCATCAAACACAAGCTCGTCATGTACCTGCAGGATCATCTTGCTTTTCATTTGCTGCTCTTTCATTTTTTCATGAATGGAGACCATGGCGATCTTGATCATGTCGGCGGCAGTGCCCTGAACCGGCGCATTGATGGCATTGCGTTCGGCATAACCTCTTACCACGCTGTTGGCGCTGTTGATGTCGCGGACATATCTTCTGCGTCCGAACATGGTTGAGACATAGCCGTGTTCCCGTGCAAAAGCGATGTTCTGATCCATATAGTTTTTGATGCCCGGATATTTATGAAAATATTGCGCTATAATATCGGCGGCTTCCTGGCGGGGAATACCCATTCGTTCGGAAAGTCCAAAAGCTGAGATGCCATAGATGATGCCGAAATTCACTGTTTTTGCTTTCCTGCGCATCTCCTTTGTGATTTCTTCCAGCGGCGTCTCAAAAACATTGGCTGCCGTGGCCGCGTGAATATCAAGTCCCTGTTGAAAAGCTTTTGTCATTTCTTCATCACCACTCAGGGACGCGATGAGCCGTAGCTCGATCTGGCTATAGTCGGCAGCCAGCAAGGTATAATCCTTGTCCCTGGGCACGAAGGCCTGGCGGATTAACCGGCCTTCTTTGGTGCGGATCGGTATGTTCTGCAGGTTCGGGTTGTTGGACGAAAGACGCCCGGTAGCAGCTACAGCCTGGTTAAATGACGTATGGATACGGCCGGTATTTTCCGAAATAAGTCTTGGAAGGGCATCCACATAGGTCGATTTGAGCTTGGTCAGCGACCGGTATTCCAAAATTTTTTCAACGATCGGATGCCGGTCACGAAGCTTCGACAAGACCTCCTCACTGGTGCTGTATTGCTTGGTTTTGGTTTTCTTTGCTTTATCAGTGATCTTCAACCTGTCGAAAAGAACCTCGCCCAACTGCTTTGGCGATCCGATGTTAAAGGAAGTACCAGCCATCTCATAAATCTCTTTCTCAACTTCCCCGATGCTTTTTTCCAGGACTGTGGCATAATCTGACAAGGCATCCCGGTCGATACGAACACCGGTATTTTCCATATCCGCCAATACAGGAACCAGCGGTGTTTCTATCTCATCAAAAAGCTTTAGCAGCTGATGTTCTTTCAGCATCGGTTCAAAGACCTGCCGCAGCTGCAGCGTAATGTCGGCGTCTTCGCATGCGTAAGGTGTAATCGTTTCAAGGGGAACACTGCGCATGCTTTTTTGCGACTTGCCTTTTTTGCCGATTAGCGATTCAATAGGCAAAGGGTTATAGTCGAGGTAGGTTTCTGCCAGCACATCCATGTTGTGGCGCATGTCGGGCTGCAGGAGGTAGTGGGCCAGCATGGTATCGAACAACCTGCCTTTTACGTCAACCCCATAGGATTTTAATACACCGGTATCGAATTTGAGGTTCTGGCCTGTTTTCTCAATGCCGGGGTCTTCAAACAGGTCTTTGAATTTGGTAAGAAGGGCTTCTGCTTCTTTTTGTTGTTCCGGGAAGGGGACATAGAATGCTTCTCCCGGTTTTACGGCAAAGGCAATGCCTACGAGCTCCTGCTCCGTTTTGTCGAGGCCGGCGGTTTCGATGTCGAAACAAAAGCTACCTGCTTTTTTTAGCCGTTTTACCAGTGCTTCTATATCCTGGTTCTTTTGCAGGGCATGGTAATCGTTGTTCTCCTTCAGGTCTTTCAGCTTGTTTTCAATGGTGTCGGCCGCATTCTCTGCCTGTGGGTTATCTTCAAACAGCGCGATCTGCCCGCTTTGTTTTTCCGCCCGTTTGCCTTTTTCTTCCGGAACGATATCGGTATCCGTAAAGACTCTTTTGGCAAAGGTTTTAAACTCCAGCTCCTCAAAAAGGGGCACGAGCTTGTCAGGATCAGGATCCTGCCGTTTAAATTGGTCGATGCTGATGTCGACGGGCACATCCAGGATGATGGTAGCCAGGTTTTTGGACATCAGGGCCTGTTCTTTGTTTTCTTTCAAGTTCTCGCGACTTCGTTTATCCTTTACCTGCTCTACATTCTCCAGCAAGTTTTCCACGCTGCCGAATTCCGCAACCAGCTTTTTGGCTTTTACCTCGCCGATGCCCGGCACGCCCGGTATGTTATCGGAAGCGTCGCCCCACAGGCCCAGGATGTCAATAAGCTGTTCGGGCCGTTCGATTCCATACTTTTCGCAAACCTCCTGTATGCCCAGTATTTCTGCCTGATCTCCGCGCCGGGACGGCTTCAGCATAAAGATGTTGTCCGAGACAAGCTGTCCGAAATCCTTATCGGACGTCATCATATAGACGGTATAGCCTTCTGCTTCGCCCTTTTTGGCCAGGGTGCCGATAATGTCATCGGCCTCATAACCGTCCAGGGCCAGTACAGGGATGTGAAAACCGTCCAGAAGCTCTTTGATATAGGGCAGGGAGGCGGCTATATCTTCGGGCATATCTTCCCTGTTGGCTTTGTAATCTGTGAAGTCGGCTTCCCGCAGGGTGGGTGCGATGGAGTCAAACGCAACGGCGATATGGGTTGGCTGTTCCTTCTTGAGGGCTTCGGTCAGAGTGTTGGCGAACCCAAGGATGGCTGATGTGTTTTGCCCCTTTGAGTTGATACGCGGGTTACGGTTCAGGGCATAATAGGCCCGGTAGATCAGGGCCATGGCATCGAGCAGCAGCAGCTTGTCAGAGGTAGGCATGGTTATGGCTTTTATGACAAAGATAGTGAAAAACAACAAAGCCCGGTTTTTCAAAACGTAAACCGGGCTTTGCTGATAGCTTTATGGTCTGATTTAGAAATACCACCGGTAAGCCAGGTTGATATTTCGGCCGGGCATGTGGATGTTTCTGTCTTCGATCCTGGACAGGTGATCCCTGTACGCTGTATCAAAGATGTTCTCAGCACGCAGGATGATCACATGCCGGCCTCTGAAGTCGAGCTGGTATCCGGCCCTGGCGTCTACAAGCGTGTAGCCGTCGGTGGTTTGTTCAGCGGGGGCGGTGCGGTCTTGTGTCGCTACATTTTGCACGTTCCCGCCCAGCCAGAAGCTACCGATGTTGTATTCGGCGCCGGCCATCATCCTGAATGGCGGGATAAAGGGGAGGTAATTTTCTTCATCCCCGGTTCTTTTCCCATGTACATAGTCTGCTCCCAGGTTGAGGGTCAGGTCTTCTACCGGATTATAGGCCATGCTGAACTCACCGCCGGCAAGCCTGGCTTCATCTCCTTCGTATCGAAAGATCTCATAGCCTGAAGCTTCATCTGTTTCGCCTGTCCTCTGGAAAATGATGTAGTTAAGAAAATGGTTTACATAGCCGGCCAGCTCCAGGCTGATACGGTCATTCTTGTAGTTGACAAACAAGTCTCCGCCATGGCCAATCTCATCTTTCAGGTCTGCATTGCCGATTTCATACACGGCTGCACCCAGGTGAGGCCCATCGGCATATAGCTCTTCTACGGTCGGATTGCGGTGAGACCTGGCGAACTGACCGCCGATTTCGATATTGTCGACCGGCCTGTAGTTCATCCCCACTGCGCCGGAGTAGTTCATGGCATTCCTGGCTGAGCTGATCTCAGGGAAAAGTGTATTTGACAGGGCTGCCGAATGCTGGAAATCCAGACGGAGGCCTGCTTGCAGGCGGAGTCTGTTGGTAAGGGGTAGCTCCTGAAAGGTAAACATAGCCATGGTAAGCCTTCGTTCCCCGGGTGTATAGGCCTCATCCCCGCCTATATCCATTTCATGACCATAGAGGTGCAGGCCGACGGCCCCGCGGTCTACAATGCCTATGGGTTTGTGTTCAAAAGTAAGGCTTGAACTGAAGGTGTACTTGTCGTACTCCAGCTCCATCTCCTCATCCCAGCTTCCATCACCCTCCAGTTCCTGTTCAAACTCTTGCTGCAGCATGCGTGAGGCGTTGAACCGTAGCTCTGTCCTGTCAAACAGGGCGTCCCGTTCATGGAAATATTTTCCCCTGATTCCAAGCCTTTCCATGCGGATCTCTACTTTTTCATCTTCATCCAGTGACTCGGGTACTTCGAATGTCTGGTCTGTATAGGAGGCACTGAGTCCGCCTCTGCTGTTGTCCCGTTCGAAGCCAAAGCCCAGCGCACTGTCGAAGTTGCTCATCGATGTATTGTTGATCACTCCTTCGGGGGTGTTTATGTTGCCCGACTCCCGGAAAGATAGTCTGGCTGTGGTACTCCAGTCTTCAGCTCCGTAGGAGAGACGGCCAAATCCGGCGCCCATATCATTCATGGTTGCTCCCTGGGCAGATGCGATGCCTGACACGCCGGGATCCCAGTCTTCCGGGATATCGGTAGTCATCAGGTTTATGACGCCACCGAGGGCGCTTGACCCGTGGAGCAAGCTTGCCGGACCTCTCACTACTTCTACGCGGTTTGCAGAGAGCGGGTCAATGGAGATGCTATGATCAGCGGATGTTTCTGACACATCGCCCATACGCTCGCCATCCTGGAGTACAAGGATGCGGTCGCCGCCCATGCCGCGAATGACAGGACGTGAGGGTGCTGATCCAAAAGAGCGCATGGCCACGCCCGGCTCCATGTTCAGCATTTCCCCAAAGGTGGCCTCGCTTCGGCGCTGAAGCTCTTCCCCCATATAAGCCTGGTCAGGCTGGTAACGAAACCCACTGCCGGTAGGAGAGGACGTAAACACCACTTCTTCAAGGTTGATGGCCGTCGGGCGGATCTCGATATCAATTTCCCTGGTTGTTTCTGCCTCGGCTACAAAGGTCGTACGGACTGTCTCGTAACCCATACCCTGCACGACCAGGCGATGTTCTCCCAGGGGAAGGTTGGTAAGCAGGTAGTGGCCGGAAGCATCGGTGATGGTTCCTATCCGTGTACCTTCTACGACAATATTGATAAAAGGTACATGCTCACCTGTTTCTGCATCAATAACATGACCAAAGACGTTGGCATCCGTTGAAAGCCGGGGCTGTTCACTTTCTGCGGAGAATGCGGTCATGGAGATTAACAGGAATACTAATGGTATAAGGAATATATGTAGTCGTCTCATTCTGATTGTTTTTATTATTGGTTGAAATTATTTTGCAGATATGATGAATACAGCGGATTGCTGCTTTTTGGCGAATGTGTGACTGCCAGAATGTATCAGGAACATGCTGCGGCATTCGTTATCAGACAATGCCAGTTGCCTGTGAACGGTCTTGAAACATCCGGATTTTCCGGGTTGGCGTTCTGCCGCTATCAGCCATGTTGTACCTGTCCTGATTAGTACCGGTGATATTCAGGTGGGCCGCGTGGGGTAATGGTTCCCGGGTCAATGCCCGCGAGGAGGGGTACCGGCGTGATGACTGCCGGATTTTTCGCCGGCCGGAAAAGTATTCCCAGCAGCAGCAACACAAACACGACAACCCCGATGCTTTGCATCATTTGAGCAAGCATCAGATATTCAGCATCACTGTGTTCATGATCCTGAAAAGGGGTGTCGGGCAGGGTGTTGTTTGTGAAAGGGTGGGCGTGCTCTACAATAAATCCTTCTGTGGTAATGTGGTAGTGCCAGTTGGCTACCTGGTTGAAATACAGGAACATCAGCGCCGGAATGGCGATCATGGCCAACAGGTTATTCCACTTTTTGTTATTCATAGGATGTAAGCACAAAATTGATGCAAATGTAACAGAATAACAAACAGGATGGTGTGAAGGTTTCTTTCTA
>CAYMDX010000055.1:11127-12582 GCA_964389125.1 uncultured Bacteroidales bacterium | reverse complement strand
ATAACAAAAGCGTTCGTTTTGTATACGAACATGTCCGCTCGCGTACACTTTCAGCCACCAGCAAGCCTGCTGGCTTCTCTTTAATATATTGATTCATAAGTATTTATGGTTTTTGGCACAAGATTCGCTATATAGAAATTGAAAGCGAATAAAAATAAGTCATTAACTATAAAACTTACAATCATGAAATTACAAACAATCTTCACCGCCGCCATTCTCCTGTTTTGTGTAACCATCACAACCGCCAGCTCTGACTACCGCACCCTGACCTTCTACGACAACGATGGCCGTCCCCTTACCATGCCCATGATGGAAGAAGAACCTGCAGAGCCCACCCCTTTTGACACAGTCGCTGCCATTGATAGCGAGCTAACCGAATCAACCTACATCATATTTGACATTACCCGGTTTTCCAAACCGGAAGAAGAAGAGCCACTTCCATTTGACCTTGACTCGGTATTAAAAGCCCAACAGATTACTCCTGCAAAATAACAACTTTCATAGGTTTCGTTTCATACTGTTTTGGTTTGGTTTTCCGGACCTGCTGATATAGCCAGCGGGTCCGGTTTTTTCTGTAAAATGGCGGAATTTCTTTCACATACCACCCTGCTGCGCTGCTGACTGCAAATAATTTGATAATTTTGCACCGACACTAAACTGTTCCGGCTTGATACATCATGAATAAGGCCCATCCTACGCATATAAGGTTTATTTCCGGTCTTACGGCCTTGATCACCGCTATGGTATTCTTTGCCTGCGCCAATGTTGTATCGCCCACCGGCGGACCCATAGACGAAGACCCACCGGAAGTAGTCAGAAGTGAGCCCCCGAATTATTCTGCCAACTTCACCGGAGATGAGATCCGGATCTATTTTGATGAATTTATACGGCTCCGTGATATTCGCCAGCAGCTACTGATATCTCCGCCACTGGAACAAAGGCCTGAAATAAATATCCGTGGACGTTCTATCGTTATGGAGATAGAAGAAGAGCTATTACCCGAAACAACCTATAATTTTTTCTTTGGGGATGCCATACGCGACATCACGGAAGGGAATGCCATACCAAATTTCCAGTTCGTGGTTTCAACAGGGGATTATGTTGATTCTCTGTCCGTTGCCGGACAAGTCAGGAACGCCCAAAACCTGGAGCCGGAAGAGGGCATCTATGTAATGCTTTATGAAAACATCTACGATTCGGTGCCATACCAGGAGCAACCGGTTTACCTGGCCAAAACCGGCGAACAGGGCAACTTCTCCATCAGCAATATGCGGGAGGGTGAATACCTGATGTTCGCACTGGAAGATCAGAGCGGTACATTGAAATTTGACCTGCCTGATGAGCGGATCGCCTTCCTGGACAGCCTGGCAGAACCGAAGTATAAACCAGCGGAAACCTTTGACGAAGAAGACCCCGAAGAAACCGATGAGGAAGAAGCCCCTGAGGAAACCACTG
>CAYMDX010000055.1:0-11027 GCA_964389125.1 uncultured Bacteroidales bacterium | reverse complement strand
CACTGAGGAAGAAGCCCCTGAGGAGGCACTGGAGGAAATAGTTCCTGAAGAAGCATTTGATAGCGCGGATGATACCGAACCCGGCCTCAGGGAAACAGAACAAGACACCCTGTCACTTCCGGACACAGAAGACTTTTACACCCTGTATCTTTTCCGGGAGAGAGATACCGTACAGCGGGTAACCTCATATGAGTCTGAGAAGCGGGGTCTTATAAACATCGAATTTCGCATACCGTTCGACTCAACGTATGTCAGGGAAATACGGGAGCCTTTTGATGAACCCTGGCATATTCCGGAATTCGGACCGGACAAAGAAGCCTTGAAGCTCTGGTTTACGGATATAGGCAGGGACAGCCTGTTTTTGGAAGTCTGGGATAAGGAGCTGCTGCTTGACACCATTGCTTTGCCGAGTTCTCCGCGACGGGAGCCCGACCCGGAGGAAGAGCCGGTGCTTGACATCGCTATGACCTATAACAGGCCTTCGACGGTACCTTTCTTTGAACCCCTGGCGGTCGAAAGCGAACATCCGCTGGATACCTTTAACCGGGAACAGGTTCAACTGCTTGCACATGACAGCATTCCCGTTGAAATATCTCTTCACCTGCAAGACCAGGCCCGCCGGATTGCCGCAATAGAACCACTCCCCGAAGAGAATACACCCTACAGCCTTACCATTTTACCGAATGCGTTTACCGACATTTATGGAAATACCAATGACACCCTGAATGCCCGCCTCAATACCACCAGCTTAGAAAATTACGGCCGCCTGATCATGGATGTAAGCCTGCCTGCCCCGGGAGAACAATATATCCTGCAGCTTCTTAACAATGACGAAGAAGTGCTGCAGCAAAAACTCATTCATGAAGATGACACCTATCTCTTTGAATACCTGCAACAGGGCAACTATATGGTCAGGCTGATCCACGACATACATGAAAATGGAGAGTGGCTCACAGGAGATTACCTGAAAAAGCGGCAACCGGAACCTGTTTATATGTTTCCCGAAAACATACAGGTCCGCGAAAACTGGGACGTTGAACTACCCTGGGTCGTGGGTCCGGCACGGTAGCAGTGTTCCAAATGATTGATTATCCTTTATTGACCCGACTTTAAAGGGCAATATTCCTCCATAAATTTCGGGTATATGATGCTTCCCTCATTTTTAATGCTTATTCGGGTAAATTCTTAGCTGAATAAGGGGCTCATTATTCACTTGTTTTACAAAGTTTTTCTATCTTTGCAGCGACGTTCACAAAATGATTTCCTTTTGGTTATAAGTGTTGTTATAAAATTAACACCATTAGGCGGAACGTTCCTGATTATCATTTTTTTATGACCCAAAAATCCTCACTTATGAACATCTCACACATAGAACACATCGGAATTGCCGTTAAAGATTTGGAGGAATCCATACGTTTTTATGAAGAAAAACTGGGGCTTTCCTGTTATGCTGTTGAAGAGGTTGCGGATCAGAAGGTAAAAACGGCTTTTTTCCAGGTGGGTGACACCAAGCTGGAGCTGTTGGAGTCCACTGACCCGGAAGGGCCCATTGGTAAATTCATTGAGAAGAAAGGAGAAGGCGTTCATCACATGGCATTTGCCGTGGAAGGGATTGACAATACCCTGGCCACCCTCGATGAGAAAGGTGTCCGGTTAATTGACAAAGCGCCCCGCAAGGGAGCTGAAGGGCTGGACATTGCATTCCTGCATCCAAAATCGACCCACGGTGTCTTGATGGAGCTCTGCGAGGACAAAAACAAATCATAACAATTTAACATTCAGGTCGTATGGCTTTTGAAGACAAGATCAAAGAGTTATTGGAGAAACGGGAGCTCGCCAAGCTTGGTGGTGGTCAAAAACGCATTGACGCCCAGCACCAGAAAGGGAAGCTGACAGCCCGGGAACGGATCGAACTGTTGCTTGACGATGGCAGTTTCGAAGAGTTCGACATGTTTGTAACGCACCGCTGCAGAGATTTTGGCCTGGAAGACAAATATTTTTACTCCGACGGCGTTGTTACCGGCTATGGCACGATTGACGGTCGTGTTGTATACGTGTTTGCCCAGGATTTTACTGTTTTTGGTGGTTCACTGTCGCTTGCCTATGCCGAAAAGATCTGCAAGGTAATGGACAAAGCCCTGAAGATGGGTGCACCTGTTATAGGCCTTAATGACAGTGGAGGAGCACGCATCCAGGAAGGCGTGAACAGCCTGGCGGGTTATGCAGAGATCTTTCAGCGCAACATCATGGCGTCCGGTGTTGTGCCCCAGATCAGTGGCATCTTTGGCCCTTGTGCCGGCGGCGCTGTCTACTCGCCCGCTCTCACCGACTTCACCCTGATGACCAAGGAAAACAGCTACATGTTCGTAACCGGCCCCAAAGTGGTCAAAACCGTCACCGGAGAGGAGGT
The DNA here is from genome assembly GCA_964389125.1 of uncultured Bacteroidales bacterium. Lineage (GTDB taxonomy): Bacteria > Bacteroidota > Bacteroidia > Bacteroidales > UBA7960 > PUPG01. The sequence continues at coordinate 8,617 of CAYMDX010000055.1, read as the reverse complement.
AACCGAACAGGAGCTGGGCGGCGCCATGACGCATGGAACCAAGTCGGGCGTCTCCCATTTTATTGCCGACGATGAACGTGAGGGTATTCTCATACTGCGCAAACTGATGAGCTTCCTGCCGCAAAACAACCTGGAAGACCCACCTCTGGAGCCATGTGATGATCCTATTGACAGGCTGGATGAGGGACTCAACACCATCATTCCCGAAAACCCGAACAAACCTTATAATGTCAAAGATGTTGTTTACTCCATCGTAGATAACAGTGAGTTTCTGGAGGTACATCGCACATACGCACTAAATATCGTGGTGGGATTCGCACGTTTCAACGGTATGTCAGTCGGTATCGTTGCCAACCAGCCAAACTACCTCGCCGGCGTGCTTGACATTAACGCATCCAGAAAAGCGGCCCGCTTTGTGCGTTTCTGCGACGCTTTTAACATCCCCCTTGTCACACTGGTCGATGTCCCCGGCTTCCTTCCCGGCACCACCCAGGAATATGGCGGTATCATCACCCACGGTTCCAAGCTGCTGTTTGCTTATGGAGAAGCCACCGTTCCCAAAGTGACCATCATCCTCAGAAAAGCATATGGAGGCGCTTATTGTGTGATGAGCTCGAAACACCTTCGCGGAGACATCAACTATGCATGGCCCATGGCAGAGATTGCCGTTATGGGACCCAAGGGCGCCATAGAAGTGTTGCATAACAAGGAAATCAAAAAACTGGAAACCGAAGAGGAGAAAGAGACCTTCCTGGAGGAACGTCAATCCGAATATGTGGAAAAGTTTGCCAAACCCTATGTAGCTGCCAAATACGGATATATTGACGATGTGGTTGAGCCTCGTAACACCCGTTTCCGTGTGATCAGGGCTCTTCAGTCATTGGCGACCAAGAAGGATGTCCTCCCGCCTAAGAAACACACCAATATTCCATTGTAAAAACCGTGATTACCATGATCTTATTCATCCCTTTGTCGGTCATTCCCACACAAAACAACGAGGAAGCAGCAAGAACGGCAAATGACTTTGCGCAGCACGACCCCCATGGATTCATCATGGCCATGCTCGGGATGGGCATTGTATTTACAATATTGATACTGACTTATGTCATCTTTTCCAACACCCCAAAATTCTTTACACCCAGGTTTAAAGAAAGGCTCCGGTCCATGTTCAGAAAAACATCACCGGACGCTGCTCCTGCAAAAGCGGGGGAAGAGGGCGCGGGCGACACCGATGCCGCATCTGACCTGACGGGTGAAATCAATGCCGCTATTGCTGCCGCCATCCACCTGTATCGTTCGGAGTTGCACGATTACGAAAACACCGTTCTGACCATGAAAAAAGTGTCAAGAACATATTCACCGTGGAGTTCAAAGATCTACGGACTAAGAAATCTGAATCAATGGTAACCAGACATAAACTGATAAATGCCCACAATTCAGGCAAGACAATAAAACCACAACCACATGCGCAAGTATAAATTCACCATTCACGGCAACGAATACGAAGTCCATATCAAGAATGTGGAAGACACCCTTATTGAGCTGGAAGTAAATGGGTCAGCTTATGAGGTTGAAGTGGACAAGGCGATTCAACCGGCCAAAACGCCCAAGCTTGTCCGCTCGAGGGTTGAGACGCCTTCCAAGGCGAAGCCGGAAGAAGGCACGGGCGTAAAGACCCCGGCTTCCCCCACCGGCAAAATCAAGTCCCCGCTACCCGGCACCGTCATCAAGATCATGGTGAACGAAGGTGACACGGTAAAGGTCGGACAAAAACTGATGATGTTGGATGCGATGAAGATGGAGAACAACATCGATTCCGACAAGGATGGCAAAGTCGTGTCTATCCCCGTCAGACCAGGACAATCAGTTATGGAAGGTGATACCCTAATAGAAATTGGAGAATAAGTGACGTATGGACATAAGTTTTTTTAGTTTCGTTTATGAGCAATTATTAGAATTTGTAGGCCATACCGCCTTTGCGAATCTTGAATGGGGGCATATTGTCATGATCGCCATTGGCTTGTTTTTTATCAACCTGGCGATCACCAAACATTATGAACCCTTATTGCTTATCCCCATTGGTTTTGGTATAATCATCGGAAACATCCCGTTCGACATGGAGGCTGACCTTCAGATAGGCCTCTATGAAGAGGGAAGCGTGCTAAACATGTTGTACTTTGGTGTTCAGCGTGGCCTCTATCCGCCCATCATCTTTTTGGGTATCGGGGCGATGACCGACTTCTCATCACTACTGTCGAAACCACGCCTGGTACTTCTTGGCGCTGCCGCTCAGTTCGGCATCTTTGCGGCATATGCATTTTCGCTGTATCTGGGCTTTTTGCCCGAGCAGGCAGGCGCCATTGCCATTATCGGAGGTGCTGATGGCCCCACCGCCATCTTCCTCTCATCAAAGCTCGCTCCAGAGTTTATCGGTCCGATTGCCATCGCCGCCTATTCTTATATGGCGCTTGTGCCGGTGATTCAGCCACCCATCATGAAGCTGCTGACCACCAAGAAGGAGCGTGTGGTTCGCATGAAGCCTCCCAGGGCGGTACCCAAGCAGGAGAAGATCATCTTTCCGCTCGTCGGTATCCTGCTCACCACGTTTATCATGCCGACAGCATTGCCGCTGCTGGGAATGCTCTTCTTCGGCAACCTGCTGAAAGAAAGTGGCGTAACAGACCGCCTGGCCGAAACGGCAAGATCCTCCCTGGTGGACATTGTTACCATCTTCCTGGGGCTCACCGTGGGCGCTTCCACGCAGGCAACGGTATTCCTGACCAGTGAATCACTGATGATCTTTGGTCTGGGAGCTGCGGCATTCATTATTGCCACCTTCAGCGGTGTGCTCTTCGCCAAGATCATGAACTATTTCTCCCCGGCAGATAATCCGATCAACCCGCTAATAGGAAACTCGGGTGTTTCAGCTGTTCCTGACAGTGCCCGGGTATCTCAGCATGTCGGACTGGATTATGACAAAACCAACCACCTGCTCATGCATGCCATGGCGGCAAACGTTTCAGGCGTCATCGGCAGTGCCATCGCTGCGGGTATCCTGCTGAGTTTCCTGGGATAAGAACCCTGCCGGCCACCAATATGCAAACAGGAGAATACGGCTAAGGTATGTGGATAGTTGCCATGCTGCTAAGGTTATCTGAAGAGGATAATACGCTTCCGCTTCGAAAGATTATTTTAATTGGGATAGGGGCTGCGCTTTCGCTAAATCCGGGTGCAAAAGCCACAGGAATCCTTTCAGGGAAGGTTCTTCTTTGTGCATTATATGAAGGAAATGAAAACCAATACCTTGCTGATATAGCATCAAAGCTTTTATAGCATCCGCATAAAAAATATTACGGTTCAGGCGCTGTTTATGAAAGGGGCAGCGTAAAGATAAAGTCACTGCCTCTTCCGGGAGCACTCTCTGCCCATATGTTGCCCCCGAGCTTTTCCACAAGCTCTTTACAAAGCACCAGGCCATAACCCGTACCCCTTTCGCCGGCAGTTCCTTCAGTAGAATGATGACGGGTCAGATCCCATAATTTGGGAATGTTGGAACTATCAATACCTATTCCACTGTCTGACACAGTAATTTTTGCAAAACCCTGTTCTTTTGAAGCGGCAATCTGAACACGACCACCATAAGGCGTAAACTTAATGGCATTGGAAATCAGGTTCCGCAACACAACCTGCAACATGTTTTCATCGGCAAACAACTCAATATCTGACATCTCAGAACAGTCAACACAGATATTTTTCTCTTCGGCATAGGCACGTAAATTATCCAGCACTGCAGAACACACAACCGGAAACGCGATCGGGATGGGGTTATACAGCATCTTTCCCGATTGCACCTTCGCCCAGGATAAAACGTCGTCAAGAAGCCTTAATGTTGTGGATGCCTGATCACGTATGATTTCAACCTGTTTGTGGATCTTTTGTCTGTCCGCATGTTCAATATTCTCAAGTAGAATATCCGAAAAGCCCAGAATAGATGTAAAAGGGCTTCGCAGATCATGCGAGAGGACAGATATAAATGTGTCTTTTGTCGAATTAAGCTCCCGCAGGTTCTCCTCCCTCTCGATAAGTTCTTCTTCGGCACGTCGCCTGTCGGTAATATCCTGGTAAACCCCAATAACAGATATATCACCCTCATTAATCGAAATGGGCTGTCCGGAAACAGATACATACAGAAGCTCCCCATCTTTTTTCTTGCGAACAGTTTCAAAAAACACAGACTGACCGGCTGCAACCTGTTGTGTTGTTTCTTCACCTTCATTCTGAAGATGCTCAGGCACGATCAGGTCATTAATCTTACGGCCCCGGGCCTCTTCAATAGCATAATGAAAAAGATCCGTAAACCATGTATTGCAATCAATTATTCGGTCTTCCCTGTCAAGCAGCACTACACCCGCCGGCACACTCTGAAAAAGGTGCTCGAAATACGCAGATCTGTCAGCAGACCCGCCAGCTTCATTTTTTTGTTCTTTGTCATTTGGCATGTTTCTCAACGGGTTTATGTATAAAAATGTGTGGCCGATCAGATGAGTATGATCCGGCCGACCCACCCTGCCAATGAATAGACAAGGTGTTCCGGCCGGACAATTCCGGTTAAATCGACAAAAAGTGATCTCGTTTCCTTATTTCACAAAAATCTTATAATCCCAGGGTCCCAGCTCCATACTTTCCCCTGCCTCAAACAGATGCTGTTCCCCGGCAAACAACTCCGTATAGCTGCCTATATAATCGTCGCCAAACAGATCAACATCCAGCGCCTGATCCGAGAGGTTCAATACCACAAACACCTTATCTTCCCCTTTTTCGCGAACAAAAGCAAACACCTGCTCGTCATTGTCGGTGTAGACACGCTCCATGTCGCCACCATATGCGCCATTCCAGAGAGCTTCATTGTCTGACTTCAAGGTGAGCAGGGATTTATAAAAGTCATGATACACAACTTCACTCCAGTCGATCTGGTCTTTTTCGAAAAACGCCAGCATGTGATCCAATCCGGCTTCCTGACCACTGTAGATCAGGGGAGTACCCGGAATGGTTGCTGTCAGCACGGCAAAGGCCTCCACACCATCACCAAGGCGTTCAAAAACAGTACCGGCCCATGAGTTTTCATCATGATTGGTGATGAAATACATCTTGTATGAGCCGTGCGGAAACCCATCTGCATCATCAATAAAAAAGTATTCGTCTATCGCTTCGACGGTCTTCTCCCCGGCGGCAATATCATTCATGATATGATGGAAACGCCAGCCGTAGGCGGCCTCAAAAGCATGCTCATGCAGCTCAGGGTTTTCAGCTTCGGCCAGCATAAAAATGGGCTTAATCTCTTCCAGCTCGCCACGGGTGCGAATCCAGAAATCTGTCGGAACATAATCGGCTACATCGCAGCGGAAACCATCGATGTTCACCTCTTCCACCCAGAAGCGCATCTGCTCAACCATGGCATCACGCAGTTCCGGATTGCTGTAGTCCAGCTGGATGACGTCGGACCAATCCTCGATGGGCGGGAAAAAATCCCCCTCCTCATCGGTTTCATAGTAACCGGGGTTGGTTTCTGTCCAGTAATGATCCCATGCAGTATGGTTGGCCACCCAGTCAAGGATCACATACATGCCCCGTTCATGGGCTTCATCCACTATACGTTTAAAGTCATCCATATCACCAAACTCAGGATTGATGGCCGTATAGTCTTTAATGGAATAGTAGCTACCCAGCGTACCCTTACGCTCTTTTTCGCCAATAGGCTGGATAGGCATAAACCAGAGAATATCGACACCCATCTCTTCAAGGCGGTCAAGGTGTTCTTCAAATGCATCGAACGTGCCTTCGGCGGTGTACTGCCGGGTATTTACCTCGTAAATGTTGGCATTGATGCTCCACTCCGGATGATCGACGGTGCTAACTGTCACCTCTTCGCTTTCCGGAGCGGATTCACAGGCAACAAACAGGCCCGTGGAGAGGGCAAAAACCAATAATAGCGTTAAAAATGACATCTTCTTTTTCATGGGTTTGCGTGTTGTTTATTGTTTGTAAATTATTTTTCTATTTAACCAATTCATCGTCATGCAGATCTGATCGGGAAGTCTCCCGGCTGAACGTTCGAAGTGGACATCCGGAGAACGGTATTTGAATAATTTGTTTAGTTCCCGGTCAGCACTTCAAAACTATAGGGTTCCATCTCCATTTCCATCACATCATCATTAAGAACAAAGTCATGGCCGAAGTGGGCCTCCCAGGATGTATTGACTATCTTATCAGGCAAGCCAACATCAACGGCTTTGCTTTCGCTGCTTTGGTTAAACAGCACCAGGGCATGTTCACCAAAGTAGGAGCGGCTGTAGACATAGATATCCTGACTAACCTCGAGGGTTTCAAAATCGCCATATACGAATGCGAGGTGATCGCCGCGCAGGTTAGCGAGCTTAGCTGCTTTATCCCGGGTCTGGCGTTGTCTTTCTGTCAGATTCTCAAATTTCATCGGGCGGCGGCTATCAGGATCACTGGCACCCGGCAATCCGATCTCATCGCCATAATAAAGAACCGGGATGCCCGGGATGGTCATGATGAAGGCGGTGATCTGCGACAGCTTGTTGTATCCTGAAGGGTCTCCGACGCCAATCTCGCGCTGCCAGCCAGGTTCGGTGTCATCTTCATCAAAACCAAGATCTCCGCCGGCGAGGGAAATAAAACGTGGCAGGTCGTGATTGCCGGTAATGTTGCCCATCAGGTTTTGAAAGCCATAATGATCAAAGCTTTGATGCAGGCTGTAATCGAGCATCTCGAATGACTCATCGTCACGGGCGAATACCGAGCGGGCATCAAAATAAAGATTAAAATCAAACTGTCCGTCAAGCAGGCCACTGCCAACATATTCTCCAATTAATTCCCTACTGCCAAATGTTTCGCCGATCTGGAACAATCGTTTGTCATTGGGGATCATGTAATCTTCTTTCAGCTGTTTGGTGAGCGTTCGCCAGAAGTCGAGGTGTACGTGCTTGGTGGCATCATGGCGAAAACCGTCCATATTATAATTGTCGATCCAGAAAAAGGCGCTGTCCGACATGAGTTCAACCACTTCCGGGTTGGTAAAATCGAGGCTGGGCAAAAAGGTGTCGAACCAGGTGGTAAGACGGTGTTCGTCCCACAGCCTGATATTTTTCCGGCCATCAGGGAGGTTAAGCGTTGTTGCCCAATCCGGGTTCTCCTGTATGATGGGGTTGTTTTCATGCACATGGTTGGAGACAAAGTCGAGCATCACGCTGATGTCACGTTGATGTGCTTCATCCACCAGCTGATGCAGAACTTCTTCGGAGCCAAAACGATGGTCGACGGTTGTCAGGGTCACAGGCCAGTATCCATGGTAGCCGGTATATTTCCGGCGTGGTTCGGGAAACTCCAGATAGGCCTCCATCGGGTTTTGTGTAATGGGTGACATCCATACCGTATTAACGCCCAGCTCTTCAAAATAGCCTTCCATGACCTGTTCTTTGATGCCATCCAGGTCGCCGCCATGAAAGTTTGCACGATCGGCCACCTCCGGGTCATCAACAGGGTCGTCCCGCTCGGGGTTGGCATTGTTGAAGCGGTCAACCATCATAAAATAGAGGATGGTGGTTTCCTTATCTTCCCGGGTAAGCTGGTCGGGGCTTTCTACCGGTGTCCCATACTCCAGCGGGATCAGCAGGTCATTCGAAGCACCTTCCTCATTGTAGCTCCAGACGCGCAAATAGCTTCGCTGCTCTTCCATGGCATCTCCGGGTAACCGGATATGGATCTGTCCGTCGACAAATGTAACCAACCCTTCCGGCAGGCGGAAATTTTCCCAGAACGCAAACACCTCTTGCGGGTCGTTCTCCATATCAAGGTGTACGGTATACCTTCTATGGTTTTCCGGATAAATCTTGGGGGTGCCTTCTCTGCTGATCTGCCCGACTTCCAGCAGGGAGTTCTGGCCACCAACGTCGCTGTCCACTTTTTTAGGATTCGTGGGGTCAACCATGTCGCTGCCGTCAGCTACGATAAGGTACTCGTACCTTCCGGGGTTCAGCTCGAGGTCTGTTTGCCACACGCCATCGATCATATCCAGCGATTTGGGGCGCCAGTCTGTCATCTCACCGCGCAGTGCCACAGAGCGATAGTTTTCACCCTGCGGGTCAAATTCAAATGTGAATCGTTCCTTCCTGCTTCGCTGCAGGATGAAGCTGTATGGCGCATTATCGATCCAAACCTTCATTTCTGAAAGCCAGGGCAGAAAGTTGGATTCGGGAATCACTTCCAGCTGTTGCTTATCGCGGGACAGGCGGAAGGCAAACCCTTCATGACCGGTCACGGAGTCTATCAGGGTTTCGGAACCGCCCACAAAGTAGTCGGTCAAATACACCGGGGTGGTATCCCCTTCCAGTTGCACCGGGGTTGCCAGGCCATAAACCTCATCCCCGTCCGGAAAAATAGCATCCGGGGGTGTCTGGCATGACCACATTGCCATGCCGGTCAAAATAGTCAGGGAAAAAGCAAAAATCGTTCGTTTCATTCGTATGTTTTTTGTTAATAACTATAATTCATTAGGTTTTATTTTTTCTCGCAGACGCTCGCATGTAAACAGCAT
>CAYMDX010000054.1:0-13001 GCA_964389125.1 uncultured Bacteroidales bacterium | reverse complement strand
TATGGCAGGTGGAAAACAAACCCCCAGGCAAAAGCTGATTGGCTTGATGTACCTGATCTTTCTGGCGCTGATGGCCCTTAATGTGTCTGTTGAGGTACTTGATTCTTTTCCTTTAATAAACAGGAGTATAGAAGATACAAACAGAAACTTTGAGGCCAAGGTAGACGAAATATACGCAGAGTTCGAATCGACAAAGGCGCAGCACACAGAAGAATATGTACAGCCTTTTTATGGCGAAGCATACCACATCAAGGAACTGGCGGACTCTCTGGTAGATTTTATATTGACGAACAGAACCCAGATGCTGGCAGAGGTTAACAATACAACCTTTGAAGATGCCGACACCATGGACCTTATAGATTCACGCCGTAAGGACAACTACAGTATTTCTTCCAGATTCTGGCTTGAAGAACAGGTAAGGGATAACCCCGGCAGCACCTTTAGCCGCGCTGACTTATTAAAAAACAAAATCCTTGATTTTAAAAGCGAAATTGACAGCATCCTTGACCAGCATGACCAGACTATCACGATGGGACTGGAAGTGGAGGACACGTATTATGTTCAGGACCGTCCGGTAAGCTGGCAGGAATATACCTTCGACCGGGTGATTTCCGTTGCCGTGGCTACAAATTTGAACCGCCTGATTACAGAGGTACGGAACGCCCATTTTGATGCGGTCAACATGCTTCAGGATCTCATCCATGCAGGTGATTTCCGCTTTGACGAGATCGCGGCAAGGGTGGTTCCGCGGAGTCAGATCGTCATGGAAGGTGACTACTATGAAGCGGATGTTTTTGTGGCTGCCTATGACACACGACAAGATCCGGAGGTAATCGTGGATGGTGTCGGACGCGTTCCGGTATCTGATGGTGTTGGGCAACTTAGGATTCCGGCGACCAGCGCCGGGATGCGTTCCCATAGCGGCGTTATCAGGGTTACAACACCCGCAGGTGTCGTCCAGGAACACTCCTTTACGGCTGATTATACTGTGGAAAGACCAACAGCAACTGTGTCGGCAACCAAAATGAACGTCTTTTATATTGGTGTAGACAACCCCGTATCTATTTCTGCCCCCGGTGTTCCTTCAGAAGATTTGATTCCCAGCATTTCGGCGGGTGCTGAGCTTGTTCAGCAACCCGATGGCAGCTATGTCGTTGATGTTGAACCGGGAACGCAGGATGTGACAGTCACAGTTGATGCACGTGTTGGTGGTCAAATACAGCAAATGAGTCAAAGCCATTTCCGCGCCCGGACAGTCCCCGACCCGGTAGCATATATTGCCAACCGAAGAGAAGGCCGCATTGACCGTGAAGTGTTAACGCAGGTGGGCAGGATCGCCGCCCGCATGGAACGTTTTGACTTCGACATGGATTTCCGTGTTGGGTCTTTTGAAATGACAACTGTTGTAGCCGGTGAATTCAGGCGTTTTCGCCAGGATAACAGCGACCGCCTTACTGATGAAATGATTCGCATAATCAATAATGCAAGAAGCGGACAAGAGGTTACTTTCCGCAGCATAACCACAGAACCCGGCGCAGACGGAACAACCAGAAACCTGGGCGCCATTGCTTTTACAATAAACTGATAACCTGACAATAAACAGGAGAAAACCATGGCAAAATACCTGATGTTTTTTATCGCACTGTGCCTGCTTGCCCCAATAACCATGACAGCACAGGAACAGGAACAGGAACGTGAAAGGCCAAATGATAGCTTCTACGACCGTGAAGCAGTAGAAGGCAGAGAACCCGTAAAACTTCCTTATGTAAGGGAAGCGGACATCTTATGGTCAAAAAGGATCTGGCAAAATATCGACCTTCGCCAAACCATCAACCAACCGCTCTATTTTCCGGAAAGACCCACCGGCAACAATCGCAGTCTGATGCAGCTGCTGGAAGACGGTATCCGTGAGGGCGAAATTCGTGCTTATGACGTGGACGATGACAGCTTCCGCGAAGAACCGCTGGATCCTGAAACACTTTTTGATGACCTGGGAAGGGCAGAAACATATACACCCGAGGGGCAAACTGAAGAAGAAACCATATTTATCGAATTTAGCCCAGAGGAAGTACTGATCTTCCGGATCAAAGAAGAATGGTTTGTCGACAGCCGACGTGGCGTGATGGATGTCCGTATCATCGGCATTGCTCCTGCCAGACTGGTAAGAGATGAGGAAACCGGTGAGTTTCTTGACGTATTTGAAACACTGTTCTGGGTTCCTTTTGAAGACGCCCGGCCAATGATGGCCAATACACCTGTGTTCAATCGCCGCAATGATGCACAACAAACCTCTTTCGATGACTTCTTCATCCGCCGCTTTTTTGATGCCACCGTTTATCGTGAAGAAAGACCCGATAACAGGGTGATCAGCGAGTACCTTGACGATCAGCTAGACCAACTGCTTGAAGCTGAAAGAATTAAAGAAGAGATCCGGAACATGGAGCTCGACCTGTGGAAGTATTAACGTAACAGATAATATACTCTATAAAAAAAGTCCGGGCCAATTGAAGGCCCGGACTTTTTTTATACCAACTTCCCGGGATCTGTCCAACGGTCAAAATCTTCTTCACTAACCAAATTCAATTGCAGGGCGGCTTCTTTCAAGGTCATGTCATTTTCATAGGCAATCCTGGCAACTTTCGCCGCACTGTCATACCCGATGTGCGGGCTGAGTGCCGTAACCATCATCAGCGAATTGTTGAGATGCCGCTCAATTTGTGCCGGATTGGCCGTTATTCCCTGAACACAATTGCCGGCAAAACTGACAGCTGCATCGGCCATTAACCGTGCAGATTGAAGCAGGTTATAGATCATCACCGGCTTGAAGACATTAAGCTGAAAATGGCCGTTCATGCCACCCGTAGCAACAGCAGTATCATTCCCGATAACCTGGGCCACAACCATCGTTAGTGCCTCTGGCTGCGTGGGATTTACCTTACCCGGCATGATAGAGCTACCGGGCTCATTGGCTGGCAGGACTATTTCTCCAATACCACAACGAGGCCCGGAAGCAAGCAACCGGATGTCGTTGGCAATTTTCATAAGGCTGACAGCCAGCGATTTTAAAGACCCACTCACCTTTACAACAGCATCATGAGCGGCAAGGGCTTCAAATTTGTTGGGAGCGGTAACAAATGGCTGTCCGGTAAGTCCGGCAATCGTTTCCGCAACGACCTTGTCAAAGCCTTTCGGAGCATTGATCCCGGTCCCCACGGCTGTTCCTCCGAGGGCAAGCTCTTTCAGGTGCTCCAGTCCATATTCAAGAGATTCCATGCCATGCGCCAGCTGCGACACATAACCCGAAAACTCCTGTCCCAATGTCAATGGCGTGGCATCCATCAAATGTGTTCGCCCGATTTTTACCACATCCCCAAACGCCCGGGACTTATCCGCCAGCGCATCGTGCAACTGTTGGAGTGAGGGCAACGTGTGATCCCTGATAAAACCATAAGCGGCAATATGCATCGCCGTTGGAAAGGTATCATTCGATGATTGTGACCTGTTCACATGATCATTGGGATGCAGATGCTTTTGCCGGTCGGTGAGCGTACCACCCATCAGTTCATGGCCGCGGTTCGCAATCACCTCATTAACATTCATGTTGGTTTGTGTGCCACTGCCCGTTTGCCATACCGGTAACGGGAAGTGATCATCCAGCCGGCCTGCCTGAATCTCATCACACACCCCAACAATGGCATCCTTCATGTTTTCGGGAAGCACACCCATCTCATGATTGACAATGGCCGATGCTTTCTTGATGATGGCAAAGGCATATATAACCTCTTTCGGCATCTTTTCCTCCCCGATCCGGAAATTCTGCAAGGCGCGCTGTGTTTGGGCACCCCAATATTTTTCAGCAGGGACATCAACACCACCCAGCGAATCATATTCTTTTCTATACATACTTGCATTTGTTTTTGTTCAGGTTTAGAAGGGATTGTGTTTTCGGTTTAAAATAGAGGGTTATCAGTTACTGGCGATAAAAGTCATTGCCTTTATCATCGACCAGGATGAAAGCCGGAAAATCTTTAACCTGAATACGGTATATGGCTTCCATACCCAGTTCGGGATATTCAAGCATTTCAACATCCGTAATGTTTTCCTGCGCCAGGATGGCGGCCGGCCCTCCGATACTACCCAGGTAAAATCCGCCATGGGTTTTGCAGGCTTCTGTGACGGCCTCACTGCGGTTACCTTTGGCGATCATCACCTTGCTGCCGCCATGTTTTTGAAACAGGTCAACATAAGCGTCCATGCGGCCCGCGGTGGTCGGCCCAAATGAACCTGAAGGCATCCCTTCGGGCGTTTTTGCCGGACCTGCATAATAGATCGGATGATCCTTGATGTACTGCGGCAGATCTTCACCATTGTCCAAACGTTCTTTCAGCTTGGCGTGCGCCATATCGCGGCCAACGATGATTGTCCCCGTCAATGACAAGCGGGTACCTACCGGGTGTTTCGAAAGTTCCTGCAGGATCTTCTCCATGGGCTGATCCAGGTTGATGTTCACGGCACCGGCTTTGTCGTCCTTGTCACGGTACGCTTCAGGAATAAAACGTCCCGGGTTATCTTCCAGTTTTTCAATCCAGATGCCATCTCTGTTAATTTTGGCTTTGATATTCCGGTCAGCAGCACAGGAAACACCCATAGCTACCGGGCAGGAGGCGCCGTGTCTTGGCAGGCGTATCACCCGTATGTCAAGGGCAAAATATTTACCGCCAAACTGGGCGCCGATACCGAGCTTTTGGGCTGCTTTCAATACTTTGTTTTCCATTTCCCTGTCGCGGAAAGCTTGTCCTCCCTCATTGCCTTGCTCCGGCAGTTCATCCAGGTATTTGGCCGTGGCAAGCTTCACCGTTTTCAGGGTAGCTTCTGCTGAAGTTCCTCCAACCACAAAAGCCACATGGTAAGGCGGACAGGCGGCCGTACCAAGCGACTTCAGCTTCTCGGTCAAAAATGCCTCCAGCTTTTCCGGATTCAACAGGGCTTTGGTCTGCTGAAACAATGCTGTTTTATTCGCAGAACCACCTCCTTTGGCCATAAGCAGAAACTTGTATTCTTCACCATCCACGGCAGCAATATCAATTTGCGCCGGCAGGTTGGTACGGGAGTTCTGTTCGGTATACATGTCAAGCGGGATGATTTGCGAATAGCGCAGGTTTTCATTGGTGTAAACATCATATACGCCTTTCGAAAGGGCTTTTGCATCGCCACCACCCGTCCAAACCTGCTGTCCTTTCTTGCCGATGATGGTAGCCGTTCCCGTATCCTGACAGTAGGGCAAAACGGCCTCCGCAGAGATCCCAGCATTCCGCAACATGGTTAATGCCACATATTTGTCGTTTTCACTGGCTTCGGGATCATTCAGGATGTCAGCCATCTGTTGAATGTGGCTGGTACGCAACATAAAGGATGTGTCACGTAAAGCCGTATAAGCCAAACGGGTTAGTGCTTCTGGCGCTACACGTAAAATTGGTTTCCCGTTAAAGGTGTCGACCGAAACATGGTCACGGGTTAACAGGTAATAAGATGTCTGATCTGGCCCTAAAGGGAAGGGTTCCTGGTAAGAAAAAGCCGGTGTTGTCATAGGTGATGGATTTAAATGGTTAGACACGTTTACTAAGGATAGATTGATCCTTTAAATGTACAATAAACCGACAAGGCCGCCAAATTTTTGGTCAGCTTTTTGCCGGTTAACGATTTAGCATCTAACGCAATAGTGGCAAAGGCATCCAAATTGTTGCAATTATCGTATCTTTGCATACTATGGAAACAAACCGTCAGCACCGTATTTCCCGTCTGGTACAGAAAGACCTGGGTGAGATCCTGCAAATATCTGGCAGGGACTGGTTTCCCGGCGCCATGGTTACAGTTACCAAGGTGAAGGTTACCAGTGATCTTTCTATTGCCAGGGTATACCTGAGCATCTTTGGCAAAGATGCCAACGAGGTACTCAGTCAGGTGGAAATGAAAGGCAAAGAAATTCGTAAACAGTTGGGCAACCGGGTAAAAAACCAACTTCGCCAGGTTCCTGAGTTGCGTTTTCATGTGGATGACAGCCTTGATTATATTGATAATATCGAAAATTTGCTGAAAAAGTAAATGCCAGTCCATGCAATACGACCCGATCAAGCGCAGCTTAAGCCGTTTCTTTTATCGAAGTCCCGTTACGGTAAAACTGTTCTACAGATTGCTTGACATCCTGCTGCTGCGCACCTGGCATGTCCACCGCGCCCTGAAACAGTTCGGTCACGCCAGAAAGGGGCAAACCAACGTACAAGTACTGGATGCCGGTAGTGGTTTTGGGCAATATACCTGGTATATGGCCCGCAAAAACCCCGAATGGCATATTACTGGTATCGACATCAAAAGCGAAGAAATAAAACATTGTCAGACCTTTTTGAACCGTACCGGTACCGATAATGCAGACTTTCAGCAACAGGATCTTACTGTTTTTGTAAAGCCGGAATCCTATGACCTTATCCTGTCCGTAGATGTCATGGAACATATTGAAGATGACCAGCAGGTATTCAACAATTTTTTTCGTTCCCTGAAGCCGGGTGGGATGCTGTTGATCAGCACACCCTCTGACCAGGGGGGCAGTGATGTTCATCACCATGATGATGCTTCTTTTATTGAAGAACATGTCAGGGATGGTTACGGGATACAAGACATTGAATCCAAACTTGCAAAGGCAGGGTTCCGGGCTTATGAAAGCAGGTATACTTACGGCAAGCCGGGGCGTATTGCCTGGCGTCTGTCGATGAAATATCCCATTTTGATGCTCAGCCTGTCAAGGTTCTTCATGATACTGCTGCCCGTGTATTACCTGCTGATCATGCCATTGGTATTATTATTAAACCGGGCAGATGTAACCGGCGACCATCAATCAGGAACCGGATTGCTGGTAAAGGCCTGGAAAAACAACAAAAACCATTAACATCTTGCGCTTTCCCTTTTACATAGCATGGCGTTATTTGTTTGCCAAAAAAACACACAATGCCATTAATGTCATCACCCTGGTGTCGGTAACCGGGGTTGCGGTTGGAGCGATGGCGCTGGTGGTGGTATTGTCGGTTTTCAATGGTTTTGAGCGGGTTATCATGTCATTGTTTAATGCTTTCCATCCCGATTTGGAGATAACCCTTGCCGAGGGGAAGACATTTTCCATGGAAGACTTTCCGGAAGAGTCGCTAAATGAGGTTCCGGGGGTAGTCAATTACAGCGAGATTCTGGAAGAGTCCGGCATGATTACCCATCGGGAACGCCAGCATCTTGTGACATTGCGCGGCGTGGATGCAGCCTATAAAGACATTACAGGTATAGACACGCTGCTCACCCGTGGCGAGTATGAGTTGGAGCGGCATGAGCGAAACTTCCTGATACCTGGTCAGGGCGTGGCAAACGTCATTAATGCCAGTGTCCATGATCTTCTGAACCCGGTTGACATTTATATTCCTGCCCGGGGGCGGACAGCCGGCCTGCATCCCGCACAGGCATTTCGATCCACCTCCGCATTTGTCAGCGGCATTTTCCATGTGCAGGCTGAATACGACATGGAGTACGTCATAACCTCGTTACGTCTGATGCGTAGATTGCTGGATTATGATGACGAAGTCACGTCGGTGATCGTAGGCCTTCAGGCCGGCGTTAACCATGCCGACGTTCAAAAGGAAGTGCAGGCCTTGCTGGGCCCTGAATACGAAGTAAAAGACAGACTGCAGCAACAGGACTTCCTGTACCGGGTGATGCGTTCAGAGAAATGGGCTATCTTTTTCATCCTTACCTTCATCCTGATTATCGCCGCATTCAACATCATTGGCTCCCTGACCATGCTGATTATTGAGAAAAGGCGGGATATTGCCGTTTTACGAAGCATGGGCGCCACCAGAAAAACCATCAACCAGGTCTTTATGCTCGAGGGAGTATTCATCAGTCTGGGAGGTGCTATTGCCGGCATTCTGCTTGGGGGGCTTATCGCCGGACTGCAGATGCACTATGGACTGATAGGTATACAAGCTGAAGGCGCTTTCATCATAGATGCTTACCCGGTTGAAGTACAAACCCCCGACCTCTTTCTGGTGGCAGCTACCGTGTTCTGTATCGGGGTTCTGGCTTCGCTGATCCCGGTCAGCAACATGTGGAAGAGCCCGGAAACGCCTCCGGAGTAGCGTACACATCACAGATAATCAGCGAAGGCTGGCACCAAGCTTCTGCTCATAAACCTTTGTCAGCTTGTTCATCACCTTATCAACCTCTTTGTCGGTGAGGGTTTTGTCTTCGTGTTGAAAGACAAAGCTTACGGCATAAGACTTTTTGTTGTCTCCCAGTTTTTCATCACGATACACATCAAAAAGATTTACCTGCTTCAGCAGGTGTTTTTCGGTGTTGAAAGCCAGGCGTTCAATGTCAGCAAATCGCACACTGTTGTCAAGAAGCAGTGCCAGGTCACGCCGAACCTCAGGGTACCTGGGAACATCTGTATAGGTAAGGCTTTGCTGTTCAGACAGTTTAACAAGTATCGCCCACTCCAGACAGGCATACCAGACATCCTCTTTTACCTGACACTTTTTTCTTGTTTGCGGCGAAAGCAGGCCCATCCTTGCCAGGGACTCACCATTCACCAATAAATCCAGTCCGAACACAAAGAGCGGATCATCCTCCACTTCCCTGACCGTCAAGCTTCTTTGTGGGATCCCCATGCGGCGAATAATGGCATACACGGCACTTTTTACATCAAAGAAGTCCACTTTGGTGTCAGGTGCTTTCCAGTTTTCGGGTTGCCGGTTACCGGTAAGTAATAAGCTTATAAGGGTTTTTTCCAGATAGCCCGGAAGGGTTCCGGAGGTATCTTCCGGCGCCGTTTTCACATACACATTGCCAACCTCATAAAGCTTCATGTCGTGAATCTGGCGGTTTTTGTTATAGGCAACAGACTCGAGACCACCAAAGACCAGCGATTGCCGCATCACATTCAGGTCCTGGCTAAGGGGATTCACAATGGGAACCGATGCCCCGGGGTCAAAGCCCTGATCCTCAAAATAAGCAGCTTTTGTAAGGGAGTTGTTCATAATCTCATTAAACCCCCTGGCGGCTAACAGGTCAGAGATCACATTCTGCATCTGTTCCTTGTCAGGGCCGGACTGAATAACAATGGAAGAAGACATCTTGGAGGGAACTTCGATGTTGTTATATCCATATACCCTAAGTATCTCCTCCACCACATCAGCCTGACGGGTAACGTCAACCCGGTAAAGGGGGACCTCAAGGGCAAGCATTTTGTCTCCCTCACTGGTTATGTGGAAGTCAAGGTCGTGCAGGATGGAACGAATGGTTTCCGGGCCCAGCTCTTTCCCGATGATCTTGTGCACATAATCGAGGTTGAGTTGAAGGTTTACCGGTGTCTGTTTGTTGGGATAGGTATCCTGCACATCGGAGGAGATTGTTCCGCCGGCTACTTCTTTGATCAGCATGGCAGCCCTTTTCAGGGCATAAATGGTTATTTCGGGGTCGGTACCCCGTTCGAAACGAAATGACGCTTCGGATCTAATGCCATGGTGCTTACCTGATTTCCTGATGGTCACGGGGTTGAAACAGGCGCTTTCCAAAAATATATCGGTGGTGGTTTCTTTAACGCCGGAGCCTGCCCCGCCCATAATACCGGCCATACACATCGGTCCGGCATCACTGCATATCATGAGATCATTGCCGGTTAGCTCCAGTTCTTCTTCCTCCAGGGTTTTGAACCTTGTGTTTTTAGGGGATTTTTTAACGGTCACACGTTTTCCATCGATGGCTTTCAGGTCGAACGCATGCAGGGGTTGTCCCATTTCGTGCAACACAAAGTTGGTCACGTCCACCACATTGTTCAGTGGTTTCAGCCCAAGCGTTTTCAGTTTTGTTTTCAGCCACTCGGGGGACTCTTTGACAGAAACGTCACTGATAGTCAGGCTGCTGTATCGGGGGCATGCATCAGGATCCTCGATATAAACAGGAACCGGTTGCTTCAGGTTATCCGGGCTAAATGACGATACATCAGGCCAGTGAATATGCCGCTTTTGCTCCGGTTTATGATAATTCAGCACGGCCACAATATCTCTGGCCACGCCAATGTGGGAAGCACCATCAATGCGGTTGGGGGTAAGGCCGATTTCAAAGACCCAGTCTTCCGGAAGCTCAAAGTATTGGGATGCTGATACACCCACAGGCGTATCTTCAGGAAGCACCATAATCCCTTCGTGCGAGTCGCCCAGGCCCAGTTCGTCCTCAGCACAGATCATGCCTTCGGATACCTCACCACGAATCCTGGCCTTTTTTATTTCCAGGGAACTGTTCTCGGGATACAATGTTGTACCCACCCTGGCAACAAGCACTTTCTGTCCTTCGTCAACATTGGGGGCACCGCAAACGATGGGCAGCGGATCTCCCTGTCCGACATCCACACTGGTGAGGGTCAACTTATCCGCGTTGGGATGCGGCTCACAAGAGAGAACCTTCCCGGTCACCACCCCTTTTAATCCGCCTCTCACGGCTTCATACTTTTCCAGACCTTCCACCTCAAGCCCACTGTCGGTAAGTAGTTCCGCCAACTCTTCCGGGTCTTCGGAAAAGTCAACGTATTGTTTAAGCCAGTTATAAGATATATTCATGCGTGTCTGTTTTTTACATCTTTACCATTCCGTAATAGCAGATGCAAAAATAAAGATTTTCCGAAAGCATATGGTTTTTGCCTGGTAATTAAGTAGCAAACTGTGGCAACCTATTGCATGTCAAAGTAGCGCGGTTCATACTGCAAATCATCCCCAAACAGCACCAATTGGTATCTTCCTTTCAAATAGTCATGTTCGTGGTCATATGTTGCGCAAACCTCCAGGTCTTCATTCTGATAGTCAAATTCATACAGAAGGGAATAATCGAACTGTTCCCCGTCAAATGTGAACGTTAAAGGTGGATCAGCCGTTAGCACATTGTCTTCGGGATCTATAATCTGAAGGAACACCTGACGCTCCCCGGGTTCGGCGAGCGCATTCGCTCTGACGGTATTGGTCAAGTTTATTTTCAAGGTCTTTGATTTGCTGCTTGTAAGCCTCCTCTCTTTCCAGGGGTTCCTGGTGCCTGATGATCATGGTAAAGGGTAACTCTTAGCTATCGCAGCTCCAGGGCAGTTTCTCCCAACCTGAATTCATCGGAAAAAAGAGAAATACCATACACGCCCGATTCAAATTCGTTAATCCGTTGCCAGGTCAGGCATGTGTTCATCTGCTCGTTTTGATAGTTAATGGTTTCTTTTACTGAGAACTGCAGGGTATCTCCGTGGTGGACAAAAGCATGCTCCATGCTGTCGCTTTTTCGAAGAATGTTGCCATCGGGGTCGGCAATACGCATATACACGTTGCGTTCCCCCGGCTCGGTAACGGGGTTCTCTCCAAGCAGGAAGCAAACACGTATCTGTTCCACTCTTCTGGCACGATCAGTCTCGGACTCCCGGCCACGCCCACGTATTCTGAAAGGTGTGGGTTCAATCTGATAGGCACGCAGCGCAGCCGCTTCTTCTACCTTGGACTCCAGCTCCTCCTTATCTTCAGAGAGCTCTGTCGTGCGACGCTCTGCGTGCTGGATCTCCTCGCGCATCTGGACATTTTCATCCTTCAGCACCTTGTTCTCCGTGTAGAGGCTGTCGATCTCATGTACATACTCCTGTGTCACGTCGCGCAGTGCATTGAGTTGACGACGAATGCGGTAATAATCTTCCTGCCGCCTGATAAGGTCCCGGATCTCTTCTGCATTATCCTGAATAATACTGTCCTTATCGGTCAGAATACTATCATATTCCGCCCGTGTGGCATGGTAGTCGTCGAGTACCGAGTCCAGCTCATACTGAAGGGATTCATTCAGTTCCCGGGCAACCTCCCTTTCCTTTGTCATCTCCTGCAACGACTGCCGGCCTGTGAACCATAGAACAGCCAACAACACAACCAGGACGCCCAATATGGCTATCGTAACCCGGTATATGTTATCATTTCTTTTTTTCTTATTTTCCTGATTGTTTTCTTTTGCTTCCATTTTGCAGATATTATGCTGTTAACAATACATATTTTTAAAAATCGGGGTGGTATGTATTACCCTGACACTACCGCTTATACAATTATTATAACCAAAAGCATTTTTTGCTTTAACAGATGTTCATCATAGAGCACCTATTCCCTATTTTTATAGAACTGAAGGTTACAAAAACCATGTTCTGTTTGCTCAGTGCAAATTTATATTTTTTTTAAATGCATTTGAATGCCTTACACAAAGAGCTTGCTTTTATATTTTAAGCATTTTTTTGCCCTCATTTATCCGGAAACCTGTTGTGCTTGTGGCCAACTTTTACTCACGGGGGAGACCTTTCTATGCGATGACTGCCGGGTCAACCTGCCTAAAACCGGCTTTGAAACTCAAGAAGAGAACCGGCTAACCGAAATTTTCTGGGGAAAATTTCCATTGGAAACCGGTACTTCGCTATATTATTTTCAAAAAGGTGGGAACGTACAGCGTTTGATACATCAGTTCAAATACAGGGGCAATGTGCCTCTGGGCCATTTTCTTGGTGAGCAGCTTGGCAAAACCATGAAAGACTCAACAATGTATGCAGCGATCGACTGTATCCTGCCGGTGCCGTTACATCCATCCAAAGAGCGCGCCAGGGGATTTAACCAAAGCGAGATCATTGGAAGGGGGATCGCTGATATTCTAAATATTCCAATCTATACAGATTTATTAATACGTAAGCAGAAAACATCAAGCCAGACAAAAAAAGGCCGCTTCAAACGTTGGGAAAATGTGTCGGCTGTTTTTGAAACACCCTTGCCGGAAGCATTACAGCACAAAGGTATATTGTTGGTAGATGACGTGGTGACAACAGGATCCACCCTGGAGGCCTGCGCCGGAAAACTTCTGGAAAATGAAGGTGTCAGGGTCTGGATTGCCACGCTGGGGATTACGGCGATGTGAAGACG
>CAYMDX010000053.1:0-13250 GCA_964389125.1 uncultured Bacteroidales bacterium | reverse complement strand
AAAAATTTTTACCTTTGCTCGCGTCGAAAAATAATTTTAACCTTTAATACACTATTTATGATATTCCTATGGGTTGTGATCGGGTATCTTGTAATATTGATGGGTATTTCCATTTACAAGAGTTTTATGGTAAAGAACCAGGAAGACTTTATGGTTGCGGGGCGTTCGGTGTCCACTGCCAGGATGGTCGGCACATTGCTGTGTACCTGGATGGGTTCGGGTAGCTTGTTGGCTGGTGCAGGCCTTGCTGCCAACGTAGGTTTTTCTGAGTTATGGATGGCTGCCGGCGCCTGGATAGGCATTATCATCGTGTTTTTCCTTGCGGCGCGTGTGCGGCGCATTGCCGAATTCACGGTGCCTGACATCCTGGAGCTGCGGTACAATAAATGGGCACGAATCCTGGGTACTATCGTGATCGTCGTTGCTTATACAACCATTGTAGGGTATCAGTTCAAAGCCGGTGGTTTCGTTCTTGATCTTGTGGCCAACATCCCTGAATGGCAGGGTGTGCTGCTCACCGCCGGATTCATTGTCATTTTTACCGCATTTGCCGGTATGATGTCCATCGTATCGGTTGATATCATTAATGGTGCGGTGATTACAGTGGCCATGCTGGTGGCCGCTCCAATTGTTTACTTTCACATCGGGGGTGCAGAACACCTGACAGCAACCCTTGACCCCTCTCACTTTCAGATTTTTGGTGACAACAATTTCTTCTGGGCCATGGGAATCTTTTTACCTCCCTTCTTCTTATTGCTTGGCGAGTCGAACATGTACCAGAAATTCTTTTCTGCCAAAAATGAGAAAGCAGCCAAATCGGCCGTAGTATGGTGGGTAACCGGTACTATTGTTGTTGAGACAGCACTGGCTTCCCTGGCCATTTTTGCTTTCAGCCACTTCAACGTATTGGATCATGCAAACGAAATGTTCTTATCCGGCGAGAATGCCGAACGTATCATTCTGCACACGGCACGCTACAGCACCGAGGTAGGCTTACCATTATGGGGTGGATTATTACTGCTTGCGGCGTCCGTGGCAATTATCACCTCAACGGGAAACAGCTTCCTGCTTGTGCCATCCACCAATCTCACACGCGATGTCTACCAGCGGTTTATCAACCGCAATGCCAACCCTGACAAGATTGTGGTATTCCAACGTATGATGGTCGTGCTGTTAGGGGTGCTTGCTTACCTCATCCTGACACAGTTTGAAACCATCCTGGCAATGGCGCTAACAGCCTACACCATGGTGGGAGCCGGGCTTACACCGGCACTGCTGGCCGCATTCCTTTGGAAACGTGTCACGGTGACCGGTGGTGTGGCCTCTATTGCCACCGGTATGGGCGTGACACTGCTTATTACAATAGCCAACTCTATATTAACGAGCTTTTATGGCACCCAGCTGCTTAATGAACAATACATCATTTTGCCGGCAGCCACTGCCTCCATCATCGCACTAATCGTCGTTTCGTTGTCCACGAAGCCGGATCCAAAAAGCAAATGGGAACGCTTCTACACCAAAGATGATTCGCTGGCAGATGCCATGGAAAAAGTAAAAGGCGAAGAGCTGGAAAACGAGTAAATGTTGAGGCCAACAATGTACAAAAAACCTGCTGTCGTAATCCGATAGCAGGTTTTTTTGTGGTCCCGTTGGCTTGCCTTTACCATCCCGGCAGGAAGTTAAGTCCCCATACACCCTCCTGTATTCCTTTGGTATGAAAAGGAAAGGCCAGGTAGGGTTCCAATATCAATGCACCAAACAGATTGATGCGGAGTGATGGACCAGTACTGAACAAGGGGAAACGTTTACCGGGTTCACTGGCTTCTGAGGCATCCAGGGTCAATGATGTTTCTCCTGTCCATGCCACGCCGGCATCTATAAACCATGCCAGTTCAGTAAAGAAAAAGCTGCTTGGGATCAGGGCCAGCCTTTCAGGACCGGTAAAAGGCATGCGTACCTCAAATCCGCCCAGCAACACACGTGTCCCCTGCAACTGTTGAAACCCGAAAGCATCATCAAACGTTTCCTCAATCTGACCAAGTGTTGAGTAGTCATAACCTCTCACATAGCCGGGGTATCCGAGGTAATGCGGATAGAACAAATCGTTGTCGGCCTCCGGACCATAACGGCCATAATGAATACCACGAATGGCTAACGTAAACGGCCTTGCCTGGATATAGTGCCGGTAGTCGGCTGTCACGTTGTACATATTTACTTCGCCAAACATTCGTTCTCCGCTGAAACGATAACGGTAACCGGCCATTGGAGAAGCCATACCAAAGTAGGAGTTATCCCCCACATAGGCCAGGTTTACTCGCTGAAGACTAAAGCCATCGGGAGCATCAAGCCTTTCACGATCCTGTCCGACCATCATCCCCTGATGATAATAATTGTTAATGGCATCCAGGCGAAAATAATACCATGCAAGGCTGCCTCCTACCTCTATCCTGCGTGTGGTTGAAATAGGATAATAGGCAAATCCGGCGATCTGATCCTGAAATGTGCGCTGCTGAACCAACTGCATATTGTCTACTTCCACCGGGCCTTCATCAGTTACTATGGTGTCCTGCACAAAACGGAGCGTCGCGAAAGAAAAGGGAATATGTGAAACTGTCCCACCCCAGTTAATCCGGCTTTTTTGGTTAAGGTAGCTTACCATCCCGCCAAAATCATATATCTCTCCGTTGATAGAAAGACTGGCAAACAGTTGATTGTCGCCAATGATATCGCTAAAGAGCAGACTGACACCGCCGGCCATCCCGGTACCGAAACGATTGGTTGCAATACCAACGCCTGATCCACCCACATAACTAAGTCCAAAGCGGGCGTCATACGGCTTTTCAGCAAAGGAATCGGTAGGTAACACACCTTCCTTTTTATCAACGCCAAGATTGGCATCCACTATAGGAGGTACCTGACGCTGTCGCGGCGGCAGTAAAGCTGCAGCCTTATCGACTTCGGACGGATCTACCTGCACCCTGTCGAACTCAGAAGGATCGGCCCGATGTATGTTATACTTGCCATCTTTGTAGTAGCTGTAAACAATTTCACCGGTTTCGCGGGCCACACTAATAGACGGTGTCCTGTGGGTTATACCGCTTATTCCGGTATAATAATCGGTCAGACGGTTAACAACGCCTGTTTCCAGCTCATAATAATAGAGGTTACGAAATCCATCCCTGTCAGAAAGGAAATAGACCCCCTGTTGATCATGCGAAAAAACTGGATTAAGGTTTTCTCCCCCGGGAAATACATCGAACACTGTAATCGAGCCTGAAGGATCTTCCATATCCATCATACCAAGATTCATATGCAAGTTCAGCTCATCGTCTATCTGTGCGGACTGAGGTCTGTCGGTTGCAAAAACGAGGTATTGGCCGTCCGGTGAAAAAGAAGCGTGTACATATGAATACCTGTCGTTGGTAAGCCATGTTACTTCTTTGGATTCCAGGTCAAACCTGAACAAGTTAGGGCGTCCATCGACCAGGCCATTAAAAACAAGGTACTGCCCATCTGGTGACCAAACAGGGTTATTCAGGGACGGGACCCCCGGAACTTCTATTTCATCCGAGAACCTCGGTCTATCCACGTCAACAACGACCAGCTGATTTCTGCCCTGTTTAACGGCCACATGGATAAATTTTTTCCCATCCGGAGACCAGGTTCCTTTGGATTCAAGGAAGTTATACCCATCAATATCCCCCATACGTGAAGAACTTGCCAGCTTACGTTTCACCTCCCCTGTTTGTGCATCAGCCAGGAATAAATCAATCGATATGAGGTCCCGTTCTGAGAAGAAGGCCACCATCTCCCCATCAGGGCTGATTGAGGGACTAATGTTAATGTGACCGGAATTTTCAGCGGATAAGATTCTGTCCCCTACGATGTTCGTAGTGTCTTTGTCGGCCATGTATGGGCTGAAGTGCTCTTCCAGTGCATTTTTCCACACATTGGAAACGGTTTTGGCACCCAGCCCGACAACCCTTTCCAGGGCACGCTCATAACCGATCTTTGCGGTCTGCGAAAACAACGGCGCTATTAAAGAATCACCCCAGGTACGGCCCACAAAGGCCATAAAGGAATGCCCGTAACGGTAGGGGTTGTATTGATATCCCTTTGACATATCCTCCAGGGAAGGAATATCATCCTGAAGAACCGCATCTCGCATGATCATTGCTGTATGTGGGGCGACACTCCCAACAGAAAGATACTCGGCCATCCCTTCTACCAGCCATAAAGGCAAGTTACGAATGGAATTCATGGAAAGGGAGTCATCCAGGAACATCTTACGAAACTGAAACACGTGTACCAGCTCATGGCCAATAACATGGTCAGTCTGGGCATTTGTTTCCAGTACCGGCATCACCACCCTGTTTTTCAAAGCCTCTGTTACCCCGCTCGTACCAACCCCGATCATTCCCTGAATAGCCGTTGTCTGCTGAAAATCAGGGTGGTTGGCATACATCAGAATTGGATTGCGGGTATCAAAGGTGTCTTTAAAGATCTCCTGATGTCTTAGATACCATTTTTCATAAGTATTGGCCAGATAATCCGGAATAGAATCATCTTCAAAATAATGATAAATATCAAAATGGGGAGTCTCGTGCATTTTGAACTCAAACCGGGTATAGCTGGGTTTGTTACGACCAAAGTACTGGCTTAAGCCATCTGCAGGGAACAATATAAAAACGAGCAGCAACAGTGACAACCCCTTGAAAAACTCATGTGTGTTTTTTAATTGCATTTTATTCAATTTTTTAAGAATGGGACTGACCCGTAAACTACTTTGACAATTCAAAAACCATTCCAAACAACATGGTAGTTGCCATCTTTTACAACCCATCATTTATATTGTTTGCAACCTAATTACCAAAGGTACAAAATCCTTAAGAATTCTCGATCTCCCTTAACATGATCCCACCTGATCTTGAACCCTCATAGGCAGTGAACATTGCCAAATCCGAATTATCCAACACCAAAAGTGGATTTGTTTATTGTTTAAAGGACATATAATCTGGTTACCTGGTAATTATTCCTTTTGCTGCAAATCAATGTATGTATCTTTATATAAACAAGTTACCATATATTTATTCTCCGGGCCTTGAAAAAATCAATAAAAAAACAAACATTCGTTTTTGTAAGAAAAAAAAAGTGCTTATTATTGCACCTTGAAATACAAGACAATCATGATACAGACATATCACATATCTTTTTGCTGGTGGTGGCACATCCTTCCCAACTCGTGTGTTGAGCGCTACGGTCAAATCTGATGTGTGTACGAATAATCTGTATTAAATACGTTCTCAGGCCTGCTTGACACCCAAGCAGGCTTTTTTTTTGCAAAAACATAAACCAAAAAAGATGTTTCAGGTAAAAACAACCCATATTCCCGGTGACACCCATACTCCTGTTGGAGTATATCTCAGGTTGCGCGATGTCTTTCCTCAATGCCTTTTGCTGGAATGCACCGATTACAGTTCACGGCAAAATGCCTTTTCTTATATCTGTATTACACCCATTGCAGGCATCACGGCCACAGAAAAGCAATATGAGATCACAAGACCCGATGGCAGCTCTGAAATACATCCATGGCACGACCTTTTGAAGCTTCCGGATATGGTGGATGACTTTCTGGAGTCTTTACCAAAGCCTACGGTGGAAGATACCAGAATTATGCCGGGAGTGTTCGGTTATACCTCTTACGACGCGGTAAATGGATTCGATAATGTAAACCTCAAGAGTCCTTTTTCGGAGCATGAACACGCCATTCCCTTGCTGAAGTATGATTTATATCAGGTAGTAATTGCATTTAATCATTTTAACAGCCTCATCAGCATAACCGAAATCCTGCCGGAAGGGAAAGACGCCATCAGCAGCGATGTACTCTCTATTATATCAAATCGCAACAACACCTTTTTCCCTTTTAGGATCAGGGATGAAGAAAGGATACTCACCTCCGATAAGGACTTTAAAGAGCAAGTAAATAAGGGCGTTCAGTCCTGTGCAAGGGGTGATGTCATCCAGTTGGTCTTATCCCGAAAATACCAGCAGGATTTTACAGGTGATGAGTTTAATGTGTATCGTGCTCTGCGCTCGATCAATCCATCGCCCTATCTTTTTTATTTCGATTATTTGGATTTCAAACTATTTGGTTCGTCTCCCGAAGTACAGCTGCAGGTGGGCAATGGCAAGGCTACCATCAACCCTATCGCCGGCACGGTAATCAGAACCGGTAAACCTGGCAGCGACCAACGCCTGATAGAAAAACTTTTAACTGACCCCAAAGAGAATTCGGAGCACGCCATGCTGGTAGACCTGGCCCGAAACGACCTGAGCCGGCATGCATATGATGTGATGGTTGACAGTTACCGTGAAGTGCACACCTATTCTCATGTGATACATTTGGTTTCTACCGTAACAGGAACGCTTAATGAGAAATCACGACTCTACCGCCTTTTTGCCGACAGCCTCCCCGCCGGAACCCTCTCCGGAGCCCCCAAGCACATGGCCATTCAACTTATCGACAAATATGAGAGAAAGGCCCGGGGCTTTTATGGGGGAGCCATCGGATTCATGGGTTTTGATCATTCTCTGAATCACGCTATTATGATACGTTCGTTTATGAGCAAAAACGGAACGCTTCACTATCAGGCAGGTGCAGGAGTAGTAGTCGATTCCAGCCCGGAAGGAGAGCTTAATGAGGTAAACGGAAAAATTTCAGCACTGCGCAAAGCTATCATACGGGCAGATTCAACTACAAACAAAGACACAACAAACGATTCTGTATAAAATGGCGAAAATTTTGATTTTTGACAATTACGACTCTTTTACCTATAACCTGGTGCACTATGCGCAGGAATTCGGTAGTCATAATATAGAAGTGTATCGCAACGACCAGATAGGTCTGGATGCCATAGATAAATATGATGGAATCATCCTTTCGCCCGGACCAGGAGTACCTTCAGAAGCTGGATTGCTTTTGGATGTAGTTAAAAGGTATTACAAAAGCAAACGAATTCTGGGTGTTTGTCTGGGACAACAAGCCATAGGAGAAGTTTTTGCAGGAAAACTGACCAATCTTTCCAGGGTTTATCATGGGATACCGACGCCCATCGATATTTTTCAACCTGCCCATTATCTTTTTGATGGGATACCAGAAAAACCGGAGGTTGGAAGATACCATTCATGGGTGGTTGACCAGGATAATTTCCCGGGTTGCCTTAAAATAGAGGCTGTGGATGAGAACGGGCAAATTATGGCCTTGGCACACCGCGATTATGATGTCTGCGGTGTACAATTCCATCCCGAATCCATTCTTACGCCTAATGGCAAGGATATGGTTTTTAACTGGTTAAAAAAGTTTTAGTTTGAAAATTGACAATATGCGTATTAACTGGCATTGGATGTGTGTTTTTATGATTGCCATTTGTATCAGTCATATCATTAATAAGACCTGACACCTGATGTCGAAACCAACACCTGGAAAATGAAATCCCTTCTTAACAAACTTCTGGAATCCCTTACCCTCGACCGCCGGGAAGCATATCAGCTGATGCATGGTATAGCCGACGGACAACTTAATGAAGCCCGGATGGCAGCTGTATTAACTGCTTTAATTATGCGCAGCATTAGTCTGGATGAACTGCTGGGCTTTCGCGAAGCTCTATTGGAGCTTGCCATAAAGCCTCAGCTAAACAATGGCGATGCCATAGATTTATGTGGCACAGGAGGCGATGGCAAAAACACCTTCAATATCTCCACCTTGTCCGCCTTTGTGGTGGCGGGTGCCGGAATACCAGTCGCAAAACATGGCAATTATAGCGTTTCTTCCACTTCCGGGTCTTCCAATGTCATGGAGCATATGGGCTACAAATTCTCCAATGAAGAGGACAAACTGAAAAAGGAGCTGGGAAAAACCGGCATATGCTTTTTGCATGCTCCTCTGTTTCATCCGGCGTTGAAAGCCGTCGCTAGTGTAAGGCGGCAATTGGGAATTAAAAGCTTCTTTAACATCCTGGGACCACTGGTTAATCCAGCCATGCCAAATTATCAATCCAGCGGAGTATTTAATCTGGAAACCGGACGCATTTACAGTTACCTGTTGCAGAGCGAAGAAAAGGAGTTCCGGGTGGTACATAGCCTCGATGGTTATGACGAGGTAAGCCTGACTGCCGACACGAGAATTTTTTCGCCAGAGGGAGAGCAGCTGATAAGAGCAGCTGATTTTGACATGCAAACCCTGATGCCACAAGAACTTTATGGGGGCGAAAGCGTGGAAGATGCTGCTGCCATTTTTTTGAAAATATTGCAGGGAGAAGGTACGAAAGCACAAAATGATGCCGTCGTAGCCAACTCTGCCCTGGCAGTACATTGTTACAGAAAAAGTATTAGTCTGAAAGAAGCTGTGGAAGAGGCCAACGAATCCCTGACCTCCAAAAAGGCTTTACAAAAACTATATGACCTGATCAAATTGCAATAAAAAATGAACATACTGGAAGAAATCGTTGCCTGGAAAAGAAAAGAAGTTAACGAAAACAAAGCGCTTTACCCCATAAAACTTTTGGAGAGAAGCCCCTATTTTACAGCAAAACCCGTGTCGCTGAAGCACTATCTTTCCCGGGAAGACCTGTCAGGCATCATAGCTGAATTCAAAAGGAAATCCCCATCTAAAGGGATGATAAACGAATACGCAGACCCGGCCGGGGTTTGCCTGGAATATATGCAGGCCGGGGCATCAGCGCTGTCAGTAATTACTGACAACCTATACTTTGGGGGCAGCAACCAGGATTTAATTACTGCCCGCAAAAACAACTATTGCCCTATTCTCCGTAAAGATTTTATTCTGGATGAATATCAGTTAATAGAAGCAAGAAGTATAGGTGCTGATGTAGTATTGCTCATTGCCGAAATCCTTACACCCGAAGAAATGAAAAAGCTTTCTGCATTGGCAAAAGAGCTGCAGATGGAAGTGTTGTTTGAGGTACACGAGCGAGAAAGCCTCGACAAACTGCCCCCTGATGCAGTTTTAGTGGGCGTCAACAACCGCAACCTTAAAAGTTTTGAAGTAGCTGTGGAAACCAGTTTTAAGCTTTCTGATTTAATGCCCAGCGGTATTACCCGGGTAACGGAAAGCGGGATTGCCAGTCCCGGGGTGGCACAAAAACTCAAACAGGCGGGGTTTTCTGGTTTTCTCATGGGCGAGCGCTTTATGCGTGAGGCCAACCCCGGCAAAGCCTGCAGGCTTTTTATCCGCAGGCTTAAAAAGAAAGAAGTTGTTGATTATGAAGAGCATGACTAAGACAGTATTGATGCAAAATTGACCAGACGCGACAAGATTGTAAATGATGTGCATGAACTAAATTACATGACATGCAAAGGATAAATAAAACATACAGACTTAAAGTATGTGGGATGCATGAAGCAGGAAACATCCTGGAGATTGCTAACATGCGCCCTGATTTTATGGGCTTTATATTTCACGATTCTTCACCACGGGATATAAGCTACATTGCAGATACGCTACCACTGAAACAAATCCCCAAAAGCATCAACAAGGTCTTGGTAGTAGTTAATAAGCCTTTAGAGCATGTATTGCAACTGGTTGATAAATATGATTTTGATCTTGTGCAGTTGCATGGTGCTGAAAGCCCGGACTACTGCATGTTGATGAGTGAAAAGGTCTCTGTCATAAAAGTTTTTCCTGTTTGGGATGCTTTACCTGCCGATTTAAAACACTATGATGGTGTTTGTGATTACTTTCTGTTTGATAGCAAAGGAGATAAGGCCGGCGGAAATGGGATTGCCTTTCCCCATGAAATATTGAAGACCTATCCTTTAGGAAAGCCTTTTTTCCTGAGTGGTGGGCTTACACCTGAACATGCACATCTGATTCCGCACATGCAGTTGCCCCATCTGTATGGCGTGGATATTAACAGCAGGTTTGAAGCCCAGCCTGGATTAAAAGATACCGAACTGGTGAAATGTTTTAAAGATAAACTCGATAATCCTTATGCACAACATAGCGAACAGTAAAGGTTATTATGGCGCTTTTGGCGGAGCATACATCCCCGAAATGCTTTATCCAAATGTGGAGGAGCTTCGCAGTCAATATTTGAATATACTGGAAAGCTCAGATTTTCAAAGAGATTTTCATGCATTACTTAAAGATTATGTGGGTCGTCCCACCCCTTTGTTTTATTCAGAAAATCTCTCAAAGGAGCTTAAGGCACGCGTATATATAAAACGGGAAGATCTTTGCCATACCGGTGCTCACAAGCTTAACAATGTAACAGGACAGGCACTGATTGCCAAACATCTTAAAAAGCAGAGGGTTTTAGCAGAAACGGGCGCCGGACAACATGGTGTGGCAACTGCAACTGTGTGTGCGCTGCTTAAAATTCCCTGTACTGTTTTTATGGGCAGTAAGGATATGGCCCGTCAGCAAACAAATGTTTTAAGAATGAAAATGCTTGGCGCTCAGGTTATCCCTGTTGATTCGGGTAGTAAAAGTCTCAAAGATGCGACCAATGAAGCCATTCGTCACTGGATTAATCATCCTGAGGATACTTACTACCTCATTGGCTCCACCATAGGGCCGCATCCCTACCCTGATCTGGTGGCGCGTTTGCAATCAATCATCAGTGAGGAGATTGCCGCCCAGCTCATGAAAAAAGAAAACAAGAAGGCTCCCGATTATGTGTTTGCCTGTGCCGGAGGTGGCAGCAATGCAGCAGGAGCTTTCTTCCACTTTATTGGCAATGGAAGTACCCGCCTTGTAGGAGCAGAAGCAGCAGGAGAGGGAGTCGGGTCAAAACTTACAGCGGCCACCATTTTCAAAGGCAGACCGGGGATTATTCACGGATGCAAAACTCTTCTGATACAGACTTCTGACGGACAGGTACAAGAGGCACATTCTGTTTCTGCCGGTCTTGATTATCCGGGCATTGGCCCCATGCATGCCTGCCTGTATACAAAAGGTTTGGCCGAATATCTTGCTATCACCGACCTCGAAGCAATGGATGCCGCCCTAAGATTCAGCCGGTGTGATGGTATTATTCCGGCTTTGGAATCAGCTCATGCCATAGCTGCCATGTACAAAACCTCTTTTCAGGATACCGATATTGTGGTACTTTGCCTTAGTGGAAGAGGAGATAAAGACCTGGAAACTTATCAGAAACATTTTTTAAACACATGAACGCATTACAAGAACTTTTGAATTATAAGAAGGAGAAACTGTTGTCTTTATTTTTTACAGCTGGCTTCCCAAAACTGGATGATACTGTATCCATAATCAAAGCAGCAGAAAGCAAAGGGATAGATTTCCTGGAAGTGGGGATGCCCTACTCCGACCCGTTGGCCGATGGGCCCATTATACAGCAAAGCAGTATGGCTGCTATCGAAAATGGCATGACCATTCCCCTTTTGATGAAGCAGCTGAAGGAAATACAGGGTGATTCTAAGATACCGCTTTTACTTATGGGCTACCTGAATCCGGTACTTCAGTATGGAGTGGAGCGTTTTCTGGACGATGCCGCAGAGAGAGGCATATCCGGCCTTATTTTACCCGATCTGCCTCTGGCCGAATATCAGGAAATATATCAACCCTTATTTGAAAAACGAAACATCAGTCCGGTATTTTTGATTACCCCGCAAACATCTGATGAACGGGTAAGGCTTATGGATAGTCATTCCAACGCCTTTATATATGTGGTAAGCTCTGCTGCCACCACAGGGGAACAAAAGACTTTCGGGCAAACACAGGAAGCTTACTTTGACAGAATTTGCTCCCTGCAATTGAAAAACCCTCTAATAGCGGGTTTTGGTATCTCAAACGCAAAAAACCTGCAACAAGCCTGGAAGCATTTTAACGGGGGAATCTGTGGTTCAGCTTTTCTTAAAAAACTAGCCTCATATAATACCGTGGAAAGTGCTTTGGATGCTTTGGTCGCAGAATTGCTAATGGATTATTAATTCGTTGTTAATGCTTATTTTTTTACCTCAACATTTCAATTACAAAATATAAATCATGCTAATACAATTGGAAAAAAACTGTGACACCCACATGCTTGATAAAATTTACAGCAAGCTGGCGCAGTTCGGATATACACACAGCCTGGTAGAAACTCAGGAGGCTGCCTATATCATTTGTCAGGGTAAAAAGGAAACCGATATCCGCCATTTTGGTAACCTGCCCGGAGTCAAGGACACCCATATCGTGCCAGATGAAAACAAACTTGTTTCCAGAAAATGGAAAGTATGTGATTCAGAGATTGCTTTTGAGAATGGGAAAGCCATCTCCCGAAAAGACCTCACCATTATAATGGGACCTTGCAGCATAGAGAGTGAGGAGCAGGTAATAAAGACCGTAGATTTTCTGAAAGAAAACAATATAGGATTTATGAGAGGAGGTATCTTCAAGCCCCGCTCATCACCCTACGCTTTTCGCGGGTTGGGCATTGAAGGTTTACAATTTTTCTCCTCCCATTGCAAAGAGGCCGGTATTAAAGTAGTTAGCGAAGTAATGCAGGTCTCTCAAATTGAACAGATGTATCCCTATGTGGATGTTTTTCAGGTAGGAACGCGAAATTCTCAGAATTTTAACCTTCTGGACGAACTGGGGCGTGCTGATAAACCGGTTATATTGAAACGGGGTATGTCAGGCACATTGAAGGAGTTCCTTGCCAGCGCCGAATACATTTTTGCCAATGGCAATGAAAATATTATTCTTTGTGAAAGAGGCATCCGTACTTTTGAAAATGCTTACCGAAATACCATGGACTTAAATGCCATCCCATATTTAAAAGCCAAAAGTCATTTACCTGTTTTCAGTGACCCTTCGCATGGAGTGGGGATTCGTGACTATGTGGAGCCCCTGGCATTGGCGTCTGTAATGGCCGGAGCCGATGGTGTGCTTATCGAAATCCATGAATGTCCGCAAAAGGCATTTTCTGATGGACAGCAGACCCTGGATTTTTACCAGGCACGCCGCACCATAAATAGACTACGCGAAACGCGTGAACTACGTAAAAATATGATGATTAATTGAAGATGGTGTACATTAATGTAAGTCGCTTTGATTACAAACTGCCAGCCACAAATACCCTTTTGTAGGTTCCAGCGGTTTGACAGTGAGGGTTTTTAAAACTTAAAGCTTAAAGGGCCAGGGTCAAGGCAAAACGTGTACATTTGCATAAAAATTCCCTGTCATGGATAATTTAGAGAAATATTTTGCGCCCTTCCGCAAACAAATC
>CAYMDX010000052.1:0-13493 GCA_964389125.1 uncultured Bacteroidales bacterium | reverse complement strand
CTTCTTCCTTCCAGCTTCCAGCTTCGAGCTTCCAGCTTTTTTTACCGTTTAAAAACAATGATTTCACTGGACCAGGGGCGCTTTCCTGCCATAGCAAGGAGGTTGGAGAACAAACCGGTAAAAAAGGCTTCAACAAAAAGGATGATCCGGGCGGTGGGGGGGATTTTCGGACGTTTAACCCTGTTTTGTTTTTCCTTGATTTTGTTGTATTCACTGAGTATGGAAACATAAAAACTATCAAACAGAAGTCCTTTCCTTGAGTGGTAAGTAAAACCGTGCGTTTGACAAACATGGATAAGCGATTGGCGATTGAAGTGGTACAGATGCCTCGGGACGTCCCAGGCTGCCCAGTAAGTACCATATTTTGCAGCATCCAGCGAGGTGTGCATCGGAACGGCGATCACCAGAAAACCACCAGGCTGTAATTTATTGTTCAAAATGGTCAATACTTCTGACACATCATGTATGTGTTCCAAAACATGCCATAGGGTAATGAAGTCATATTTAGCATTTTCATCAGCAACAAGTTCGTCAATCCGTGCGTAAACAGGTAACCCTTTTTGTTGAGCCCTCTCCCGGGCTACACTGTCAACCTCAAGCCCCTCCCCTACAAATCCACTCTTTTGTGCAGCCTCAATAAATGCACCTGTACCACAACCAACATCCAATAACCTGGGTTTAGCACCAGCAAATAACTTCTTTAAAAAAGCACTTTTTCGCCTAATCATGAATCTCTTAACGACATGATAACCCTTATCCAAAAAACCACGCCGGTGATCAGTGTGCGAAATGTAATCAGGAGAATCATAATAAGAGGAGGCTTCATTTCCAAAATCAGGCTGAGGATTGGTTAAAAGCACGTCACAGTCGATACACCGCACAATGGAGAACACCTCTCCCGATACCAGGTAATCCCGACATCGTTGGTATACCGGTAATTGGTTCGAATTCCCACAAAAAGGGCAGTTTGATATGGTTTTCATATACTATTTAGGTCGGAAGGTCTAAATGTCAAAAGGCTTAAATGTATGTCAGCTCTGAAACGTGTTTTTTTCAATTTCTGTATGATTATTTATATTCAAACGATTCCCTTTAGTGTCTGCTTTATGTGGTATTTGACTACCCAAAAAGCCTGATATTACTCGTTTACCAGGACTTTCTCAATGGGAACGATTTGAAATAAAAACCATCAAAACAAAACATAACTGTATCCTATTTAAAACATAAGAAACCTATATACAGATACTTGCAAAACAATTTTTTGTCATTAGAGGCCTACAAATTTTTTAGTGGACACTAATGAAACGGCTCATAATCAATATATCAATTTGTATCTGTTTGTTTCGTGATAAAATTACATTTTTCAGTGGATCCAATGTTACAAGGTATAAAGGGTTAAATAGTAGATTTTAATGGGTTGCATAGTTTGGGTTTATTAATCCACATCGGATTGTATGTCAAAATCCTGCTATGTGCAATTCATATAATGTCTTAAAGAATGAAATACAACTATTGGAATTGTTCCACGTGGAACAATTTTGCTTTCAATGTTTCAAAATATATAATTTGGTCTCATCGTCCAATGTATACAAGCAACACAGAAATATCTGACGGGGAAATGCCACTAATTCGCGAGGCCTGACCAATATTCTCCGGTTTAATAGCCTGGAGCTTCTCCCTGGCTTCCATACTGATTCCCTTCATCGATAAATAATCAAAATCTTTGTTGAGTGAAATGTCCTCCAAACGGTCTATCTTGGCAGCATTCTCTTGTTCTTTCTCAATATAACCAGCATATTTGGTCTGTATCTCCAATGATTCAAGCGCTTCTGTAAAGAGGGCGTCTTGTGAAAAATGAGAAAGCCAGTCTTGTAAACCAGGGTCATTTTCAACTAGCTCTGGTAGAGTCACTTGCGGACGTAACAAAAGATTTGCATGTTTGGTTTTACGTTGTAGTGGCGACGTCCCGGCTTTGTCAAGATAGTGGTTTATACGTTCCGGATTGACATTGGTGTTTTGGAGATATTGACCAATCTCCTGAATTAATGTCTCTTTTCGCTGAAGCTTTTCCATACGATGGTCATCAACAAGACCAATGGTATAACCCAGCCGGGTGAGTCGCTGATCCGCATTATCCTGGCGAAGCATGATACGAAATTCGGCCCGACTGGTAAACATCCGGTACGGTTCACGGGTCCCCTTTGTGACCAAATCATCAATCAGAACACCAATATACGCTTCCGATCGCTTTAGAATGAGCGGATCATCCCCCGAAAGTTTCCGATGCGCATTTATGCCGGCCATTAAACCCTGACAAGCGGCTTCTTCGTAGCCGGTCGTACCATTGACCTGTCCGGCAAAATACAAATTTCCTGCCTTTCGGCTTTCCAATGAATACTGTAACTGTGTTGGCGGGAAATAATCATACTCTATAGCATACCCCGGGCGAACAATCGTTGCTTGCTCAAATCCGGGAATATGTCGTAATGCTTTGTACTGAATTTCCAAAGGCAAACTGGAAGAAAACCCATTTACATAGTATTCTACAGTATCCCTGCCCTCTGGCTCCACAAACAACTGATGGCGATCCCGTTCGGAAAATCTTTCAATCTTATCCTCGATGGACGGACAGTACCGTGGACCACTACTCTGAATACGTCCGGCAAAAAGCGGTGAATCCGAAAATCCTTCCCTGAGAATATCATGCACAGCTTCATTGGTATATGTCAGATAACAACTTAACTGATTCGTCAGTGGCGGTGTATCCAAAAAGGAGAATTTTCCGGGATACGAATCCCCTTTCTGTTCGGTCATTTTGGAAAAATCAATTGACCGTCCATCCACCCTGACAGGGGTGCCGGTTTTTAACCTTTCGGATGAAATAGCACAAGCCTGTATGGAAGCGGTTAACTCTCCGGCACCGGACTCTCCTAACCGGCCGCCTTCCAGTTGCTTTGTACCAATATGAATAGTACCATTTAAAAATGTACCACTGGTAATAATTACGGCATCCGAAAAAATAGTTCCGGCAAATCGTGTAGTAACTCCCTTAATACTATCGCCCTGAACCTCAATCCCGGTAACCTGATCCTGCCATAAATCCAAATTGGGGATAGCCTGAAGCGTCTGCTGCCATTGAAGCGAAAACTGATGACGATCACTTTGTGCCCTTGGCGACCACATGGCCGGGCCCTTACTTCGATTCAGCAATCGAAATTGAATCATCGTATGATCCGTGATAATACCGGTAAGGCCGCCCAGTGCATCAATTTCACGAACAATCTGTCCCTTGGCAATGCCTCCCATGGCAGGATTGCACGACATTTGTGCAATGGTTGATAAATTCATGGTAACCAACAGCACCTTCGAGCCAAGACGCGCGGCAGCTGCTGCTGCTTCACATCCGGCATGGCCCCCTCCTACTACAACAATATCATACCTGGGAAAAATCATGTTCAAATAGGCTGATTAAGCCAGCAAAGATAGGTAATAATTTTCCCGGGAACGCATACGTTCTTTATCAGCTTCCGTATCGTCCCGATAACCAATCAGGTGAAGCACACCATGAATCATGACCCTGGATAGCTCTTCAGAAAAAGAGACCCCAAAACGATGGGCATTCTCCGATACTCTTTCTACACTTATGTATATATCTCCACTTAGGAGATCCAAATCTTCCGTATAATCAAAGGTGATGACATCCGTATAATCATGATGCCCCAAATGCCGGATATTCATCTCCAGTAATGGCTCATCATCACAGAAAACAACATTTATCGCTCCGGCTTGCTGTCCCTCCCGATCAAGCGCTTCAATGATCCAATTCCGGTCATGTCCTTCGTCGATTCCGGGATCGGTCAGGCTTTCATTGTAAAATGCGATGTCAGGTTGCGGTTCCATCTCATTATACATTCTTTGTTTTGACCAAAGAGGAAAAATATTTCTCCAACAACTCAATCCGCTGGTTGGTGAGTGATTCATTAATTCCGGTGATGAAAAATCCAATGTTGATTCTTTCCTGGTCAGGCTGTAATTCCAAATCATCAGAAAGAAGGCTTACCATCATAATAGAATCAAGGCCTTTTTCTTGATCACCTTCAATTTTTTTATGCCTGTCAATAAGGGCAGCAAGCGTTAAAAAGGTACTGCCCGGCCTGATGGCAAAAAACAACCCCTGTGCATTTGACATAAACAACAGGTCAAAAATTTCATCATCTTTTCCTTCATGCTCAAGCCAAAGCTCAAACATGGTTGGACCTGTTGCCATAATACTTCCATAGTACTCATCGTACACATGGTAATCATTACATATTTTATCCAGGAAAGCCTCAAGACGAGGCAGCTCTTCAATATCTGCAGAAAGCGTAAGTTGTCGGGTTAAATAGTTCTGTTTCATATTACTCTACATGAAGAAAATATTTTTCAACCAATGAACGGTAAAATGGCCGGAGTCCCGGTGGCATACTTCGTAACATTTCGATTTCTCTTTCTCTTTCCCTATTATACTCAAAAAATTCCTCAGGGTTACTTAAATCGTAATCTTCTGCGGTCGTTCCTTCCCTCCTGTCTTCCTGATCTTGCTGTCTTTCAGCACGTTCGTGCTCAAGCAGCCGGGTTAAAATTCTTTCCTGACGCTCCATCGTCTGTGATGACAATTCCTTACGAAGCATATCCAATTCGCTTTCCTCCATCTCACGTTGAAGTTCTCCAAGACCTTCATCAACCTCCTCTCCCTGATCTTTCATTTGGTCTGTGAGTTCTTTGAGTTTTTGACGTATGGCTTCCTGTTCAGCGGCCATACGTGCCATCTGCTCACTTTCCGACATGGAAGGTTCTCCGGTTTCACCCATCTCGGGTTCATGGCCATCCCGTGACTGTTCCAACATTTCATTCAGCTGTTCCTGCATATCGCGTAGGTTCTGGAAAGAGGGTTCTCCTTCACCCTGTTGCATGTCTTCGCTCATGCCCTGCCCCATCGCCATCTGCTGTTCGATATCTTGCAGGCTTTCATTGAGCATTAACGCAAGGTTATTGGTATGTGTCATAACCAGTTGCTGCCGGTTCGTGGCACGATTTCTTCTTCGATTGATCATCAGATCTATACCCCTTTCCATCTCACGTTGAAGCGCAGCAACTTCACGGTTGACAAATGACTTAACCGCCATCTGTCGTTGACTAAGTGCGACCAGTGAATCCTCAATCATCTCCATATCAGACTGTATTTTGCGCTGGTCGGAGATGAACTCAACAAATTGGGGATCGTTGGTATTGGCCTGACGTGTTTCATGCATCAGGTCTTCCTGCGCAAAGCTGGAACGAAGCAGATTTTCAAGCAGGGTCCGAATAGCCCGGGCATCTTCCGCCAACTGTTCCTGGAACAGGTTATCCTGCATCTGTTGTAACCCTTCCGACAATTCCTGCATCTTGCTTCCGGCATCCTGCTGGGACGGCATGGCGTCCTGTGGCGGACCATCCTGTTGCAATTGCTCCAATGCATCCTGCAGGTCATCTGAAATAGCCTCTTCCTGCTGTTTCGTATCATCAAGCTCATGAGGCATGCTTAGCTGCTCATTGGTCTCGCGAAACTCCTCCATCATGTCTTTTACCTGGTCGTAAGCATCTTGTAGCTGCTCCTGTGCATCTTCAACCTCTTCGCCGGATTCTGCTTCACCGGTATCATCCATAATTTCTTGTTGTTCCTCAGCCAATTCCTGTAAACGATTGATGCTTTCGTCGAGCAATCGTTCCATGGCAAACTGTCTGTACATCTCAAGCGCCCTATCCATACGACGCTCCATGTCCTGAAGCTCAAAATCCATATCGTCGAGTTGCTCAAACATCTCATCACGATCCATGTTGTCAAGCTCCTCCTGAAGTTGCTCAAATAGCTCTTTCATTTCATCGGTCATAACTTCATCAAACAAATCCTGAAGCTCTTCCTGCTTTTGACGCATTTCTTCACTGGAATCCATGAACTGCTCAGACTTCATCTCTGATTCCTTTTTCTGTCGGGACAGTTCTTCCATCTTCTGTTCCATCTCCTTTTGTTTCTCCAGGAGCTCTTCAAACATATCCCGTTGTTCCCAGCCCATCTGTTCTGAATCAAGCAATTCCTTTCTCAGGTTGTCCACCTCATCGCGCGACTGACGAACTTCCCCTGCCCCATCTCTCAGGCCTTCTTCGATCTGCTCCTCGCTTTCCCGCCGTTCGGCAAGAATTTCTTCCTCGGTAGGAATATAGTGGGCAAATAACCGGCTGGATGAAGATTTCGGACCATTAATCGGATCGTTGTCAAACACTTCAAAGTAGAGTTCTATGGTTTCTCCTGGCTGAATATACACCGAAGAAAGATCGAAATGGTGATTGAAAGTTTGGTTTCTAACGCTGGTGTCGATCGAAATCGTCTCTTCCATAAATGGAACATCATCACCCTGGTTAATTTGTTGCTGATCCAGGATCCGGTAATGGAATTTCAACTGCGAAAGACCAAAATCATCCTCAATGTTTCCCCTATAAAACAGATGTGCCTCTAAAACATCGTCCCGGTGCTCTTCAACGGAGATACGTGGATGTTCGTCAGCGGTAACCTGAACATAATAGGATAAACTATCACCACGTCCATGTTCTTCATTGAACGCATAGGCCGTATAATCAAAGGATTGATCGGCAGTTGTGGTAGTCTGGTACTCTCCTTCTCTAACCCTTTCGGTATCCAGTTTGTCGCCTTCTTTGTAAAACTGTAATTGTCCGGAAGCATTGGTAAAATAGGTCCATTTAACTGTTGAGCCGCGTATAACCGACAGATCTCCCATATTACTGAAGGTATCATCCGATAGTCCGGTATAGTCGGGATAATCAACTGCTATATGAAAATGGTTAAAGGATGGCTTTTCAAAAACGGCCACATTGAACGGACCATAACGGTATGATTGCGATTCGATATAAAACTGCACATCCTCCTGCACATTTCTCATGGTATAACTAAACCGGTCACGTTCTTCACGGTTCATCATATAGGCGTTCCCATCTATAATCACATTGGCTTCGGTAGGACTAACACGGCCTTCTGCTACAACATGTAGCTCATAATCGTCATGCTTAAATGTTTCTTTGGGGGATTCGACGGCAAACGTAAATGGTCGGGGCCGTTCAAAATGGGCATCATATTGAACAATTCTCGTAGCTGGTTCCAATATAAATTCAGGCTGCAAGAGATAGAAGGCAGCAAAGAAAACCAAGGGAACGACGACATAAGGAACGAAACGCAGGTTCCCCTTCAGGGGAATAGCTTTCTGAAAAGGTACGATATTGGCCTTCTCGGCCTTTTGATCGATACCGGCCATGATAAGTGCGGCATTTCCAGGATTTTTTTCCAGATAATCCTTCAGCTGCAACACGTTCGTGATGGTGTCATTTATCTCTTCAGGAAACTGTTTTTCAAGAATCCTGGCGGCCTGCATGGGGTTAATACGCTTTCCGAGCCGAATCATCCCCATGAGTGGAATAATCACGTATCTTATCAGCACAAAAACATTGAACAGGATAAATGAATAAAACAGTATAAACCGAACGGTTTGACCAAAGTAACCAAGGTGTTCGATCGTTATAAAAGCAAGGAATAATACCAGCAGACCGGCAAGGAAAAACAGAACACCGCGAATTAACTGATTCAGGTAATATCGCCGTATAAACCGGTCAATTTTATTGAGAAGCGTATTAAGTTTATCAGGCATTGCAAGATACCTCCATCAATTTTGTATTTTTGTATGAATATCACTGTGGTGTAAAGCCGTATTTGCAGTACCAGTCAAAATTAATAGTATATTACAAAATAGTTATATGACTGTTGCAAATCAACCTATAAAATTACGAAAATTCCTATGGTTGGATTGATAAAAATTCTTAAAAGCGCCG
The DNA here is from genome assembly GCA_964389125.1 of uncultured Bacteroidales bacterium. Taxonomy (GTDB): domain Bacteria; phylum Bacteroidota; class Bacteroidia; order Bacteroidales; family UBA7960; genus PUPG01. The sequence continues at coordinate 5,579 of CAYMDX010000052.1, read as the reverse complement.
GTTGTGCGACCAGTATTAAGGTATATTCCAATCTATATTTAAAGATATAATCTGAAAAGGCTAATGGGATCAAAAAAAGAGAAGATCAAGGAAAAACTGAAAAAAAATGTTCTCAAATTATTTGAGTCAAAACCTCGTCAGGCAATGAATTACAAACAGGTTGCCAAATATTTGGGAGACGAGGGGTTGGAGAACAAAAAATTTATCTCTGGCCTGCTCTATGCTATGACCAAGGAAGGGTTGTTGATAGAAGCATACAGAGGAAAATTCAAGCTTAATCCGGCTTACCTGGAAAAGAAGAAACATATCGGTCAGTTTATCAAAGGCAGGGTGGATATGAAGCAAACCGGAAAAGCCTATGTGCTCACCGATGATCTTCTTGAAGATGTTCGTATATCCTCAAACAACACGGGTTATGCATTAAATGAAGATTTTGTCAGGGTCCGTTTGTTTCCCAAAAGAAAAAACCAGAAGACGGAAGGCGAGATTGTGGAAGTCCTTGATAGGGCAAAAAAGCGTTTGGTTGGTACGATTAAACGCACCGGATCATTTGCATTCCTGATACCTGATAACAAAGCCAATCCGGTGGACGTTTTTATTCCGCCTGATAAGGTACACAATGCGCATGAAGGGGAGAAAGCCATCGTGAAAATCATTGAATGGACACCGCCATCGAAAAATCCTTTTGGCGAGGTTGTTGAGATTCTGGGCGATCCCGGCGACAATGATGTTGAAATGCATTCCATCCTGGCGGAATATAACCTTCCGGCAAGTTTTGATAAATCTGTGGAAGCAGCCGCCGCTAAGATCCCTACAACCATTTCTCAAAAAGAAATTGATAACCGAAGGGATTTTCGCAAGACCGTCACATTCACTATTGACCCCGAAGAGGCAAAAGATTTTGATGATGCCTTATCCATCCGAAAGCTTGATGAAGAAACATGGGAAATAGGTGTTCATATCGCCGATGTTACCCACTATGTGCATCCCAATGGTCAGCTGGAAAAGGTGGCCCAGGACCGTGCAACATCCATCTACCTTGTTGATCGAACAATTCCCATGCTCCCGGAAAAACTGTCTAATGAAGTTTGTTCGCTCAGGCCCGATGAAGACAAACTGACCTATTCAGTAGTGATGAATATAAACAGCGGTGGCAGGGTATTTAAGACATGGATTGGCAAAACCATCATTAACAGCAACCGACGTTTTAATTATGAGGAAGTACAGGAAATCATAGATACGGGCAGTGGTGACCATGCTGATGATATTACGGTATTAAACAATATTGCGAAAAAGGTACGGGAGAAACGAATGCGTGTGGGAGCCATTGACTTTGCCAGTCAGGATGTAAGTTTTAAACTGGATGATGATGGAAAACCCCTTGAGGTATTGTTCAAGGAACAGAATGATTCCCACAGGCTGATTGAGGAATTCATGTTGCTGGCCAACCGCTCGGTGGCTGAAAAAATTGGTAAGATCCGTGAGGGGAGAAAACCGAAAACCTTTGTATACCGTGTGCACGATATTCCGAATCCTGAAAAGCTAAACCATCTTAAGGAATTTGTCGGAAAGCTCGGCTATAAAATCAAGACAGAGACCCGCAAGGACATGTCAAAATCATTCAATACGGTTTTGAAACAATCGCGGGGCAGGGGAGAGGAGAACCTCATTGAAACACTCACCATGCGTACCATGGCCAAGGCGGAATATTCAACGGAAAATATCGGTCATTATGGCCTGGCGTTCGATCATTACACCCATTTCACATCCCCTATCCGCCGTTATCCGGATATGATGGTACATCGTCTGTTACATGCCTATGAAAAAGGGGAGCAATCCGCCAACAGAGATACTTATGAAGATCTGTGCGTTCATTCCTCGGAGATGGAACGAAAGGCCCAGCAAGCCGAGCGCGATTCCATTAAATACAAACAAGTGGAGTATATGGCCGATCATGTCGGACAGACATATGAAGGTCTGGTTTCAGGTGTATCAAAATGGGGTATCTTTGTGGAAATCAAGGAAAATAAATGTGAGGGCATGATCCGCTTGAGCGATATGGGTGATGATTACTACTATCTGGATGAAGATAATTTTCAGGTATTAGGTTATCATACCAAGAAGCAATACAAGTTAGGTTTCCCCATACAGATCCGTATAAAACGAGCCAACCTTATAAAGAAAGAACTGGACTTTGAACTCGCTGAATAGCACAAAAAAATACACCGTATAAGGTAAGTTTGACCTAACAATACGGTGTATATTGTTTCCTTTTCCTTTGGAATAATCTTACGGGTAATCAAAAACTTGAATGAAGTATTTTTTCAATTACCTGTAATCTCTTCTTAATCACATTGATCAGATGAGGTTTAACCGGCTATAGAGCTCTTTTCTATACAGGCCACCGATGGGCAGCACTTTCATTTTGCCTTCAATGACCAGGTCCGGATACTTAATGGAAAAGATTTTATTTAGATTAACGATAAAGGAACGATGAATCCGTACAAAATCTTTAGAGGGTAATATCCGTACCATCTCTTTCATGGTGGTATGCGTGGTATAGCTATTGTCGGCGGTATTGATGACGACATAATCTTTCAGGGCTTCTACGTAATAAATATCATCAAAATTGATTTTGTTGAGGCGGTAGTCGGCACGCACGAAAATGGAATCCTGGGATTCTTTATTTTCGATCAAAGAGTGATACAGGTCCCTTTCCTTTTTTACCTCTTCATCCTTTTCATATTTATAGAGCGCCATTTCGATGGTTGTCTGCAGCTCTTTCTCTTTGAAAGGTTTGATAATATAGCCATACGGTTCAGTGATCTTCGCTTTATTCAGGGTATTGTCATCTGCGTAGGCAGTAAGGAAGATCACAGGTATGGAAAAGCGCTCACGGATATTTTTCGCGGCTTCGATACCAGACATAGCTCCTTTAAGCATAATATCCATAAGGATCAGGTCGGGACGGTTTTCTTCAACTTCCTTAATCGCTTTTTCGCCGCTATTGACAGTATTGGTCACATGGTAGCCAATATTCTTCAACAGATTTTGAATATCTTTAGCGACAATGCTTTCATCTTCTACAATGAGAATTTCTACTTTTGCCATATCTTTTTGTGTTTACCAGATTTTCAGTTGCAGTTTTTTTTGCAATATGATGTTTTTGTACCTACAATGAATTAATTTTCAAAGGTACACAAAATTTAAACACATAACAATCAGAAAATAATCAAACAAACTTTTTCAATTTTGACGAATGTATATTTAAAGATTAATTTAAAAATAAATATAGTCATTCATCAGGCTGTTGACGTTGTTGGTATTTTGTTTTTTATTTATTTGATAAAGTGAGTTATCAGTAGTTGTTAACAGGATAATAACAAACCTTAGATGTAAAAAAATATTGAATATCAATAATTTAAAATCATTATTAACAAATTGTGGATACCTGTTTATGTGGATAAATCACTGGGTATTCACCATGCAGTAGTAGTTGATTTTTGTCAATTTAGTGTTGATATTTTGGATCATTTATTGAACAAAATAATTTGGAAAATTCCCAAAATTTTTTAAGTATACAATGAATCGATGTATGCAAGGGTTGTTTTTTAAAAAATATTAACAAGTTACCGGCAGTTTTTCAGGGTTGTTTGTTAATAATTCGTATCTAATTGCCAATCACACCCTAAATTCGTATTCATATATATAGTTTACCTGCAATTTAATCTTTTAACTCATTCGATTACAAATTTTATACTGTATATTTGATATATAGATTTAACAAGGCATCAAAAATAAGTTATTAACAATGGTAAGAGAACAGTTAAAAATAGCCATAGGCAGCGACCACGCCGGGTTTTGGCTCAAGGAGCGGATAAAGGCGTATTTGCAGGATGAGGGGATATTGGTAACGGATTATGGTGCGGAATCAGATCGGGGAGCAGATTATCCGGATCATGTTCATCCTGTGGCTGCCGGGGTAGAGGCCGGCGACTTTCATTATGGTATCATCATGTGTGGCAGTGGTAATGGTGTGAGCATGACTGCCAACAAACATCCGGGTGTACGTGCGGCATTATCCTGGCAGCCTGAGATAGCGCGTCTTGCCAGGGCTCATAATGATGCCAACATACTGGCGTTTCCTGCTCGTTATATTGAAGAAGGGCCGGCTTTGGAGGCTGTACGTTTGTTTCTTGATACGGAATTTGAGGGTGGACGGCATTTACAAAGGGTCAATAAGATACGAATCCAATGAGCAGGAAGCATTTATCTTCTGCGCATCAGCAATTTCTTGATGATAGTGAGGTGATGGCTTCAGACCGGAAGCTGCGCGCGACCATTGCTTATAATGTTTCCCAATATGAAAAAGCCTTCGCCCGGGGGAAAGAGCAGTTTGCAAATCTGGAGCTGGCGCGGCGCCGGGCGGCTCAACGGCGCCACCAGGTGATTGAACGTCTGGAAGACCATCTGAAAGCCTTTGAGCATAATTTCACCAAAAGGGGGGGTAAGGTGATCTGGGCCGGTGATATGCATGAGGCCAGACGCGCCATACTTGAAATTTTCGATTATCATTACGTGCGGCGGGTCGTAAAATCCAAATCGATGGTATCGGAAGAGATCGGTTTGAACGACTTTCTGGAAAAAAACGGTATCGAATGTCTTGAAACCGATTTCGGCGAGTATATCGTGCAACTTTCCGGCGAACGCCCTTACCACATTGTTACGCCTGCCATGCATCTTTCCAAAAAAGATGTAGCCGCCATTTTTCACAAAAAATTTGGTCTGTCTGAAGAAGCTGAACCCGAAGACATCATGGCGTTCGTCAGGGAGGGTCACCGTAAAAAATTTCGGGAAGCACAGGCGGGCATTACCGGTGCCAATTTCCTGGTTTCCGGCACAGGATCGGTAGCCATTACCGAAAATGAGGGCAATGCCTTGCTGACGATGACCTATCCAAAGATTCACATTGTGATTGCCGGCATTGAAAAAGTGCTGTCGAATGTTGAAGACCTGGAATTGTTTTGGCCGTTGCTCGCTACACATGGCACGGGCCAGAATATGACCGCTTACAACACGCTGGTGAATGGACCCCGCGCCAGTGATGAGAAGGACGGCCCCGATCAGATGATTGTCATTTTACTGGATAATGGTCGCAGCCGGCTTATGGCGGAGATCCCCCAACGTCGCAGCCTGGCATGTATCCGCTGCGGCGCCTGCCTGAATGTTTGTCCGGTGTACAGACATATCGGCGGCCATGCCTACGGCACCGTATACAGTGGTCCGATCGGGGCAGTGATCAGCCCCCATCTGTCGGGACAATTTCGGGAATACCAGCATTTGTCTTTTGCCTCCTCCTTGTGTGGGAAATGCACGGAAGTTTGTCCGGTCGGCATAGACCTGCATCATCAGCTGCTGCACAACCGGAGGCAGGCTGTCAGGATGGGGATACCCGGCCGTGCGGAACGGTATGGCATGAAGATCTACAAAATGGTTATGAGCAAACGGAGGTGGCTCGACAAACCCTCACCGGCAGTGAAAAACTTCGTGGCCCGCTTCTTCTTCGGCAAATCGTGGGG
>CAYMDX010000051.1:0-13610 GCA_964389125.1 uncultured Bacteroidales bacterium | reverse complement strand
CTTTTTTCTTCTTCCTTCCAGCTTCCAGCTTCGAGCTTCGAGCTTCTTCTCCAGCTACTCATCACTTCAGGCAACCGGTACAACAAATATCCGGGTGCGCTGCAGGAACCATCCGGATAGTGTTACCCGAAAGCTATCGACTCAATAGGAAAACATACAAAACGTCAGAAGTGTTCATAAATGCCCAGTCCAAACAAGGCATAATCATACCTGACAGGATCGTGACAGTCCATCGCCCGCAATGCGCTGTCGAGTTCGCAAACAGCCTTTATGTCATTCTGTTTTCGTGTCAGCAACCCCAGTTTTCGTGCCACATTGCCGGTATGAACATCCAGCGGGCATGACAAAACAGAAGGTGATACAGCCTTCCACAAACCGAAGTCAACGCCTCTGGTATCATTTCTTACCATCCATCGCAGGAACATATTCATTTTCTTACCCGAAGAACCTTTCTCGGGATTGGAGACATGTTTACGAGTCCGGGCCGGATGGGGTAATGAAAAGAAAACCGTATAAAAACTGCTTAAGGACGGAATTACAGACGTTTCAGAGGCTGAATCTGCAATGACAGATTCAAAACCGCCCTTATGGCTATAGATATGCCTGATGGCCCTGACAAAAAATTGAACATCCGTAGCATTGAATGTCCGGTGAACAAAATGATCGAGTTTTTCAAGGTGATGCGCCTGGTGGTTCATGACAAAATCGTAGGGGGCGTATCCCATCAGTTCCATCAGCGTGAAGGCATTTTTTATGATTGTCTCCCTTTTCCCCCAGGCGATAGAGGCCGTTAAAAACCCCGCTATTTCAATATCTTCCTTTAGCGTAAACTGATGAGGCACAACAATGGGATCCGTCTCAATGAAATCGGGATTATTGTATTCGTCTGCCTTCTCATCCAGAAACTCCTTTATGTCAGAATCGTACAAAGTCAAATCTTGTTATTTATATGCAAATATAGTATAATTCGTATGCTTTGATTAAAGCGCATAGATTGACGCATCAATTCAGGATATTTTTACCCATGGTAACCTGTTTTTTTATAGATTTGTCATGAATAAATAAAACAATTATGAGTAGAATGCATCAGGAGTTTGTCAATGAGGCCGTTGAGATGGCCGCTAAGAATGCCGAAAACTACCAGGGCGGCCCATTTGGTGCATTAATTGTCAAAGATGGAGAGGTGATTGGCCGGGGCGTGAACCGGGTGACGACCATCAATGATCCGACGGCGCATGCCGAGGTGATGGCCATCCGGGATGCCTGTCAGCGTATCGGTGATTTTAGTCTGGAAGGGGCTGTGATCTATACCAGTTGTGAGCCATGCCCGATGTGTCTGAGCGCTATCTACTGGGCCCGTCTGAGCCGGATCTATTATGCCGCCCAAAGTGATGATGCTGCAAAGGCCGGATTTGATGATTCATTTATCTACAAAGAGCTCAGCCTGCCGGCTGAGAAACGCACCATCCCGAAACAGCAGGTGAAAAGCGACATCGCCCGAAAGCCTTTTGACACCTGGATCGCCATGGAGGACAAAACAGAATACTAAGCATACAAGCTGATCTGTTCTCCGAAAGGCTTCTGTTTCCTACTGCTTTAAATTGGCCTGCTGTGCTGAAAATATACCAATTTGCTCGCCGTATTGCCGGATCTGCCGGGCTATACCTTCCACCTTATCATATAAACGTCCAAGGTCGAGCGTCATCAGCCTGGCATCTTCCACAAGAAAGCGGCCGTTCACCATAACCGTTTCCACATCTGCGCCACGCATGCTATAGACGATCAGAGAGTAGATATTATACAATGGGTGGGCATGGGGTTTATCCATATTCAGGAGGATCAAATCGGCCTTCTTTCCCTTCTCCAGTGAGCCAATCTGCCGGTCGAGACCCAGCACACGGGCACCACCCATGGTAGCCATCTCAACGGCTTCTCTGGCACTTACGACTGTGGGGTCGTTGCTGTTAAACTTGTGCAGGAAAGCCATGGACCGGATCTCATCAATCATGTCGAGGTCATTGTTGCTGGCCACGCCATCGGTTCCCACGCCAACGTTCACACCAGCCTCCAGCAATTCCGGCAGTCTGGCAGCACCACTGGCCAGCTTCATGTTACACTGGGGGTTATGCGACACTCCTACCCTTTTCGAGGCCAGAATCTCTATATCTCTGTCGGTAAGAAACACACAATGCGCGGCCATGGTGGGGTTATCCAGCACATCCAGGTTGTTCAGCAGCTCAACCGGAGACACACCGTGCTTTTCCATAATCTCATCAAACTCGCCTTTTGTCTCAGCCAGGTGGATAATAAAGGGGACAGCGTGCCGGTCGGCCATGGCACGGGCCTGCCGTATAAGGTCGGGGGACCCGGTATAAGGGGTATGAACAGCTACTCCGATATTGATCAGGGGATGTTCTTTCCAATGGTCAAGCATCTTTTCGGTGAAAGCCAGTCCTTTATCCGGAGAAGAACTGTTGGGCACGGGAAAGTCGATCAGGCTCTCATTCAGCACCGCACGCATCCCTGTCTGATCCACCACACGGGCCATCTCATCGGTATAATAATACATGTCATTAAAGGTAGTGGTGCCCGACAAAAGCATCTCCGCAATGGCCAGGCGCGTGCCGGCACGAACATTTTCCGGCTCAATGAAACGGCTCTCCATAGGGAAAACATGGTCGTACAGCCACCGCTTCAGGGAAATATCGTCGGCAAAACCACGAAAGATGGTCATGGCCGAGTGGGTGTGCGTATTGATCAAGCCGGGCATCACCAGCCTGTTGCGGGCATCAATACGTCGCCCGGCCTCATACTTGGTTTTCAGCTCCTCCGAAGGTCCGACCTCCACGATCTCATCACCGGTAATGGCAACACTACCACGTTCAAAAACCCGGTAGGAACCGTCCATGGTCACTACCAGCCCGTCTTCAATAAGCGTGTCAACATATACCGGCATCAGGTCATCCGTCATATCAGCCATATTTTGTGTTTTTGTTTGTCAAAAATAACAATTATTGATGACAGCCCACCTGCATAACACCTGTCATGTCCTCCGACATGTTTTACGCTTTACATGCTACATTTTTCTTGAAGGGAACCATACATGGGGTTACCGCAAGCGAAGAATTTATTATTTTAGCATAACATCAAAAATAATCCATGCTATGATAGAACAACTGAAAGAAACAGCGGCCTTTTTAAAGGACAAGACCGGCAGCAGCCCGGAGGTAGGGATCGTATTGGGTAGCGGGCTTGGCAGCCTGGCCGATGAGATCAACATAACACACCGTTTTTCGTATGAAGAGATCCCCAACTTTTTAACTTCGACGGTAGAAGGGCATGCCGGACAATTAATTTTTGGCGAGCTGGGGGGTAAACAGGTAATGGCCATGAAGGGCCGTTTCCATTATTATGAAGGCTATTCGCTTCAAAAAGTTACCTTTCCCATCCGCGTGATGCACATGATGGGGGCACACACCCTGCTTGTATCCAATGCGGCCGGTGGTTTAAATCCGGCTTTTGAGGTAGGTGACCTGATGATCATCCGCGACCATATCAACCATTTTCCCGGAAATCCTTTATTGGGTCCCAACATTGACGAGCTGGGGCCTCGCTTCCCGGAGATGAGCAAGACTTATTCTCCTGAGCTGATTGCGAAAGCCAAAAAGATCGCCAATGACCATAAAATCAAATTCCAGACTGGTGTATACATTGGCAGCCCGGGTCCGACCCTTGAAACACCGGCCGAATACAAGATGTTCCGCATCTGGGGTGCCGACTCCACTGGTATGTCGACCGTTCCGGAGATAATCGTGGCACGTCATGCCGGCATGCGATGCTTTGGCATATCCGTGATCACCAACCTGGCGGAACCTGTTGAGGGCCCCACCAGTCATGAGGAGGTACAAAAACAGGGTGCTGCCGCATCCGCCAAAATGACCCTCCTGTTTAAAGAGCTTATAGGGCAAATGTAGCCATTGAACTACCGGGCTGTTCCGGTATATCATTTACCGAAGTCGCTGCAAGACAAAACCGGAAGGGTAACCGATAGCGGGTTACTCTTCCTGGCTTTGGCCTGTTTTCAATTTTTCGACGTCTTTGCGCAGGCGATTGACCTGCCGGCCCAGCTCCTGCTGCGAGGTTTCCGGGTCGGGCATCTCACCACTGATATAGTTGACAAACTTCCACACCTCCCGGACATCGTTCACATGCACATCATAAGGCTCATAGGCCGGATTCAGGGAATGCAGCCTGAGGCGCCCCTCTTTCTTGATACGGTTTTCCAGCACCTTGAACACCACCCCGTCGTCCAGGGTATGTACCACATAGGCATGGCGGTCACGTATCAGGTGCCAGTTCTGCACAAACTCACATGTTACCCATGCACCTTCCGGGATGGGCAACATGCTGTCGCCCGACACCTGGAAGGTACGGTATTTTTTTTGTTTCGATAAGAAAGGCATCTGGAAGGTGGGCAGCACCTTGATGAACTCCGGATCGGCAAAGCCCGACCGATAGCCGGCCTTGGCCTTTTCCGATACCAGCTCAATATTCTCTTCGTTGTTGCGATCCACCGTGGTGGCCAGCACCCGCAGCTTACCACCGGTAAGGAAAACATCGTAGCCCCGCTCCAACTGCATCAACTGACTCTCCTGAAGCGAGGCCAGGTCGGTCTTCACCAGGGTGTCGATAGATACGTTAAAATAACGGGAAAAGGCCATCAGGGTCTCCAAACCGGGCTGTGCCACACCATTCTCATAGCCACTAAGGGTAGAACGCTTCAACCCCAGAGAAAACGCCACATCATCCTGGGTGCGGCCCCGGCGCTTTCGTAAAAGTTTGATGTTTGATCTGAAATAATCCATAGCATTGACTTTGAGAGATTTATTGAACCCGTATGGGTCATTGGAGTCCGAAGCTACCGGCCACAGAACAAAATGTCCAACGACTATTCCGGATATACAGTAATAATTTGCAAATTTTGATTATATTATAGACAGTTTTTTGATTAGTTTTTTGTCAAATGTACATGTTTTTTTGAAAACAGGCAACACAAACAATATTTTTTGATGGATAGCAACAACCGCAGCATTTTACACCTGGATCAGGACACCTTTTTTGTGTCGGTAGAACGCCTTCGTGACAGCCGTCTTCATCACAGGCCGGTCATTATCGGAGGTATGGGTGACCGGGGGGTGGTGGCCAGCTGCAGCTATGAGGCCCGGCAGTTTGGTGTGCATTCGGCCATGCCCATGAAGATGGCACGACAGCTGTGTTCCGACGCCATCTATATCCGGGGTGATATGGAACGGTACGCAAAATACTCGGACCTGGTGACCTCGATCATTGCCGACAAGGCACCTCTGTTTGAAAAGGCCTCTATTGATGAACATTATGTAGACATCACGGGCATGGAGCGTTTCTTTGGGGAGTCACGCTGGGCTATCGATCTGCGGGACACCATTATCCGGGAGACAGGCCTGCCCATCTCCATGGGGATGTCGCTGAACAAAACTGTTTCCAAGATTGCCACCGGCGAAGCCAAGCCAAACGGAACATTACATGTGTCGCCCGGTTCGGTTACGCCATTCCTTGATCCCTTATCCATCCGTAAGATACCGATGATAGGCTCCGGGACATACCGTGAGTTCCGCAACATGGGTATTGCCACCATTCGTACGCTGCGGCACATCCCGCCGGAGGTGCTGGAGCGCATGATGGGAAAGAACGGGCAGGAGATATGGCGGCGTGCCAACGGCATCGACAACGCCCCCGTCAAATCCTGGCGCGAACAAAAAGCCATCAGCACCGAGACAACCTTCGACAACGACACCATCAGCATCAGCCATATCAATCATGTACTGACAGGGTTGTGCGAGCAGCTTGCTTTCAGGCTCCGCAAACATCAGCAGCTTACGGGGCGTGTGACGGTAAAGATCCGCTATGCCAACTTCGACACCCACACGTTACAACAGAGCCTGCCTTACACCGCTTTTGATCATACGCTCATCCCGGTTTGCAAGGAGCTCTTCCGGCGGCTCTACACCCGGCGTATGCGTATACGACTGGTAGGCATACAGTTCGGCCGGCTGATAAGGGGCGTGCAGCAGCTCAACATGTTTGAGGAAACCCCTGAGCTCGCCAGGCTCTACCAGGCCGTCGACAGGATGCGCATCAAACATGGTCCCGGCATACTGGGGCGTGCCGCCGGGCAATACAGAAAAACCTGAACAGCCATGTACCTCAACTGCCACACCTATTACAGTCTGCGCTATGGAACGCTTTCGCCCGAAGAGCTGGTAACACGTGCTGCACAGCATGGGGTAACCCGGATGGCCCTGACCGACATCAACAACGTGACGGCCATGCCTGAATTTGTGCAACAATGCAGGCAGCATGGCATCCGGCCGGTGGCCGGCATGGAGCTTCGCTGCAGCGATCAGCTGCGCTATATCGTGCTGGCACGTGACCCCGAAGGCTTTCGCCGACTGAATGCCTTTCTCAGCCAACACCACATGGAAGGCACGCCCCTGCCCCACCGTTTCCCGGTGTGCGAGCACACGGTGGCTATATATCCCTTTGGTAACCATACGCCGGAACAGCCCGGCACGAATGAATATATCGGCATAAAAGCCGGTGAGCTGCATCGCCTGCCCGCTACCGTTCAGCATAACAATCAGGATAAGCTGGTAGCCTGGCATCCGATAACCTTCTCCTCCCGGGCCGACCACGACCTACATCGCCACCTGCGCGCCATCGACCGGAACATCCTTCTCAGCCAGCTGCAAAACAGCCATACAGCATCTCCGGGCGAGGTCTTTTTGACTCCCGCACAACTGAAGCAACAGTATACCGGCTTTCCCCACATCCTTTATAACACGGAAAAGCTGTTGGATCAATGCAGCATCGACTTCTCTTTCAACACATTAAAAAACAAAAAGACATTTACCGGCCACCCGGCCGATGACAAAGCACTCCTCAGGAAGCTGGCCATGGACGGTGTGAAATACCGTTACGGCAGGCAACACCAGGAAGCCATCCGGCGTGTCGAACACGAGCTGCACATCATTCACCAGCTGGGATTCTCCGCTTACTTTCTCATCACCTGGGACATTATCCGCTATTCGATGTCACAGGGCTTTCATCATGTGGGGCGCGGCAGCGGCGCCAACAGCATTGTGGCCTACTGTCTGCGTATCACCGACGTGGATCCCATCGAGCTGAACCTTTACTTTGAGCGCTTTATCAACCCCCGGCGTTCAACGCCACCCGACTTTGATATTGATTTTTCGTGGCGGGATCGCGACCAGGTGATCGACTATGTTTTCAAGCGGTATGGATCCAGGCATACAGCTCTGCTGGGGACCATCTCCACCTTTCACCACCGGTCAGCCATACGGGAGCTGGGTAAAGTACACGGCCTCACCAAAGCGGAGATCGACCGGCTGGCGGCCAGGGAGGACACAGGCGGGCACCACGACAGGGTGACGGCACACGTGCTGAACATGGCCCGGCGTCTGCAGGAATTTCCGAATCTGCGAAGCATCCATGCCGGCGGCATCCTCATCCCGGAAGAACCCGTTTGCTGTTACTCAGCCCTGGATATGCCTCCCAAAGGGCTGCCAACCGTACAGTGGGATATGTATACCGCCGAAACGCTGGGCTTCGAGAAGATCGACATTCTCAGTCAGCGGGGCATCGGTCATATCAATGACTGTGTAAAGCTTATACGCGCAAACCGGGGGAAAGAGACAGACATCCACCAGGTTGGCCGCATCAAAGAAGACAGGGATGCGCAAACGCTCCTGCAGACCGGTGAGACGCTGGGTTGTTTTTATGTGGAGAGTCCGGCCATGCGCAGCCTGCTGAAGAAGCTGCGCTGTACTGACTATTCCGGGCTGGTAGCCGCCAGCTCCATCATCCGGCCCGGTGTTTCACGCTCCGGCATGATGGAAGCATACATCTACCGTTCCCACCATCCGGAAGAAACAAAATACCTCCACCCGGTCATGGAAGAGCAGCTCAAGGAAACCTATGGCGTGATGGTTTACCAGGAGGATGTTATCAGGATATGCCATCATTTTGCCGGACTGAACCTTGCCGAAGCCGATGTGCTGCGGCGTGCCATGAGCGGCAAATACCGTTCAAAAAAGGAGATGCAGCGCCTCATCGACCGCTTCTTCGAAAGCTGCCGGGAAAAAGGCCACCCCGAAAACCTTATCCGGGAAGTATGGCGGCAGATCGAGTCTTTTGCCGGCTATGCCTTCTCCAAAGCCCACTCCGCCTCCTTCGCCATCGAAAGCTTCCAGAGCCTCTACCTGAAAGCCCACTACCCCCTGGAGTTTATTACCGCCGTGATCAACAACTTCGGCGGCTTTTACCGGAGCGAGATCTATTTTCATGAAGCACGGCGCCACGGAGCCAATATCGAACCGCCATGCGTCAACAATAGCGACTACCTGTCGACGATCCGGCACAACAACATCTACATCGGATTTATCCACCTGCACCAGATGCCTCAAAAGCTGGCATCGCAGATATGTGAAGAGCGCAGCCGCAATGGGCAATACCGGGGACTGGAAGACTTTGCGGCAAGAACAAACATCACCCGCGAGGTGCTTATAATCCTGATCAGAGCAGGGGGGCTGCGCTTTACCGGCATTCCCAAAAGCAAACTGCTCTGGCAGGCCCACCTGCTCACCGGAAAAGCCAAACAACCTACGCCCGGTCTGTTTCGTACACCCGTCAGACAATTCAGATGGCCTGAACCGGAAACCAGTCCCCTCTCCGATGCCTATGATGAGATAGAGCTGCTCGGTTTTACTACGTCACTCAGCCCGTTTGACCTGCTAAAAACAAGCTTTCGCGGGGGAATATACGCCAGCGACATGCTCCGGCATACCGGTCGCAACGTACGCATGGCCGGGTGGCTGGTGAGCATCAAGCATGTGCGTACCACCCGCAAAGAAACCATGTTTTTCGGCTGCTTTCTTGACTACCGGGGCAACTTCTTCGACACCGTCCATTTCCCGAAAGAGGCAAGAACATACCCCTTTCGTGGCCATGGCATCTACCTTCTGAAAGGAAATATCACAGAATCATTCGGCCACCCGACCCTCACCATCGAAAAAATGGCCCGCCTGCCCCTGAAACCTGACCCGAGGGAACAGTAACGAATGACATCATCAACAAAACATATCGTTTTCACATACGGCAAGTATGGATAAGTCTGGCCGGCAAGGCTTACCAGAGAAGAGCTCCTGTTAAAAGGTTGTTCAAAGCATGACGGCAGTGTGACATACAAAAAGGGGCCTCTCCTTCCGGAAAAGCCCCTGTGCATAGGTATCATTGATCAGATTAAGCCTGGGCCGTAGGGCCACCAAGGTTCATTGGCAATTTGGTCCCTTCAATTTCTTTAATCGGGCCGTGGTTGGACTCAAACTTGTCAATATTGTCCTTTAATGCCTTCATGAGGCGCTTGGCATGCTGGGGTGTAAGCACCACACGTGACTTCACTTTGGCTTTGGGTACCCCGGGCATCATTCTGACGAAATCCACAATAAATTCAGTGTTAGAGTGGGTAATAATGGCCAGATTGGCATAGACGCCTTCCGCCACTTCTTCACCCAGTTCAATGTTTACCTGTTTTTCCTGTTTTTTGTCCTCTGACATAAAGATTGTTATTGATTTGAAATTTCGGTTTTTTCTTTATCTTCTTCTGATGCTTTAGACTTGGAAGCCATCAGCAGGTCATATTCTTCCCTGGAGCCGACAATGATGTTTTCATACTCCCGCAGGCCAGTACCGGAAGGAATGAGGTGACCAACGATCACATTCTCTTTCAGTCCTTTGAGGTGATCTGTTTTTGCACTTACGGCAGCATCTGTCAGCACTTTTGTGGTTTCCTGGAAGGAAGCGGCAGATATAAAGCTTTGCGTCTGCAGTGATGCTTTTGTGATTCCCTGCAGCTGCTGACGTGCAGTAGCACCATTGGCATCGCGTGCCTCTATCACTCTCTTATCCCTCCGTTTCAGCAGCGAATTATCATCCCTCAGCTTCCGGGCTGTGATAATTTGTCCAGCCTTAAGGGCAGAGTCACCGGGATCTTCAACCACTTTTTTACCAAAGTGGCTGTCATTTTCCTCCATGAAATCAACCTTGTTCACGATTTCATTTTCCAGGAAGCGTGTATCACCGGGGTCTTCAATGGTAACCTTGCGCATCATCTGACGCACAATAACTTCAAAGTGCTTATCATTGATTTTAACACCCTGCATGCGGTATACCTCCTGCACCTCATTCACGATATACTCCTGAACGGCGGTTGGACCTTTAATTGCAAGAATGTCGGCAGGGGTAATCGGTCCGTCGGAGAGCGGTGTACCTGCCTTGACAAAGTCATTCTCCTGTGCCAGGATCTGCTTGGTAAGGGGCACCAGATAACGTTTCTCATCACTTGTCTTCGAGGTAATGATTACCTCACGATTACCGCGCTTAATCTTCTTACCAAAGGAAACCACACCATCTATCTCTGATACCACAGCGGGATCTGATGGGTTACGTGCTTCGAAAAGCTCGGTGATACGCGGCAGACCTCCCGTGATGTCACCTGACTTACCAACGGCACGCGGGATCTTCGCCAGGACAACACCTGGTCTTACCTCTTCATCTTCATTGAGCACAACATGTGCACCCACCGGCATATCATATAAACGCTGCACTTTCCCTTCATTGTCAACAACACTGACAGAGGGGTTTCGCGTTTTATCTTTAGAATCGATGATCACTTTTTCATAGTAACCTGTTTGTTCATCCGAGTCGGTACGGAAGGTGGTACCTTCAATCATGTTGTTGTATACGACCTTACCCGGTACATCGGAAACGATTACGGCGTTGTATGGATCCCATTCGCAGATCAGATCGCCATTTTTAACCTCGTCACCATCATTGAAGTACAGGTTCGCCCCATAGGGGATGTTCTGGCTTGTAAGGACCATCCGGGTGTTCTTATCGACAATACGCATCTCTGCAGAACGGCCGATCACGACCTGGAACTGTTTGCCTTCTTCGTTTGTAAACGGCACCGAACGTAACTCATCTATTTCGAGGACACCGTCGTATTTGGCATTCACTTTGGAAGCAGTAGCAATGTTGGAAGCGGTACCACCCACGTGGAAGGTTCTCAGGGTCAGCTGTGTACCCGGCTCTCCGATTGATTGGGCTGCGATAACGCCGACGGATTCACCTTTCTGCACCATCCTTCCGGTAGCCAGGTTTCGTCCGTAACACTTGGCACATACGCCCCGCTTGGATTCACAGGTAAGCACCGAACGAATCTCCACGGCTTCAATCGGTGATTCCTCAATAACTTGACAAATCTCTTCATTCAACTCCCCACCGGCCTCAACAATCAGGTCACCTGATGTGGGGTGGAATATATCATGCAGACTGTTCCTTCCGATTATACGGTCATACAATGTCTCCACGGTTTCTTCATTGTTTTTCAGTGCGGTTGTGGTCAATCCTCTAAGCGTACCACAATCGCTCTCTGAGATAATCACATCCTGAGACACATCCACGAGACGGCGGGTCAGGTAACCGGCATCTGCGGTCTTCAGAGCCGTATCGGCCAGACCTTTACGGGCGCCGTGGGTTGAGATAAAGTACTCAAGAACGGACAGACCCTCCTTAAAATTGGAAAGGATGGGGTTTTCAATGATTTCTCCGCCTTTAGCACCGGACTTTTGGGGTTTGGCCATCAGACCACGCATACCCGACAGCTGTCGGATCTGCTCTTTCGACCCCCTGGCTCCGGAGTCCAGCATCATATAAACAGGGTTAAAGCCATGGTTATCGGCTGTTGTCTTGTCGATCAACACCTTGGTCAACTTGGCATTAGTATGGGTCCAGATGTCGATGATCTGGTTATACCGTTCGTTATTGGTAATAAAGCCCATGCTATAGTTACCGCGCACTTCTTCAACCTGTTCATCGGCCTGGTTGATCAGGATCTGTTTCTCTTCGGGTACGATAATATCACCCAGGTTGAATGACAGACCTCCTTTAAAGGCCATATAGAAACCAAGGTCTTTGATGTCATCAAGGAACTTGGAAGTACGCGAGATACCGGTTTCCTTCATGATGCCGCCAATAACGTCCCGGAGGGCTTTCTTGGTCAGCAACTGGTTAACGAACCCGTACTCTTCAGGGACGACCCGGTTAAATACCACCCGGCCGACGGTTGTCTCTACGATCTTATCCACCAGTTTGCCACCTTCTTTAACTTTTGCACGTAATTTGATGACGGCGTGCATATCGGCAGCTCCTTCATTATAAGCGATAAATACCTCTTCGGGTCCGTAGAAGGTAAGCCCTTCCCCTTTCACAGGATGTTCTTTGGTACTCTTACGACCTTTGGTCAGGTAATAGAGTCCGAGGACCATATCCTGAGAGGGCACGGAAATTGGTGCACCGTTAGCCGGATTCAAAATATTATGTGAGGCCAGCATCAGCATTTGTGCTTCAAGGATGGCTGCATTTCCCAGTGGCAAGTGGACTGCCATCTGGTCACCGTCGAAGTCGGCGTTAAAGGCCGTACATACCAGCGGGTGAAGCTGAATTGCTTTCCCCTCGATGAGTTTAGGCTGAAAAGCCTGGATACCAAGACGGTGCAATGTAGGTGCACGGTTCAGCAGCACGGGATGACCTTTCAGAACGTTCTCCAGGATATCCCACACAACGGGATCTTTGCGGTCGACAATCTTTTTGGCTGATTTTACCGTCTTAACGATCCCCCGCTCGAGCATCTTACGGATGATAAAGGGTTTGAAAAGCTCGGAAGCCATCTCTTTTGGAATACCGCACTCATGCATGCTCAGCTCGGGTCCAACCACGATCACAGAACGTGAAGAATAGTCGACACGTTTACCAAGCAGGTTTTGGCGGAAGCGGCCCTGCTTACCTTTCAAGCTATCAGACAGGGACTTAAGCGGCCTGTTTGACTCTGTCTTGACGGCATTTGTCTTCCGTGAGTTATCAAACAGAGAGTCAACGGCTTCCTGCAGCATTCGTTTTTCATTTCGCAGGATCACATCCGGGGCTTTGATCTCGACAAGTCTTTTCAGACGGTTATTACGGATGATCACCCTCCGGTAAAGATCGTTCAGGTCACTGGTGGCAAAACGTCCGCCATCCAGCGGCACCAAGGGACGGAGCTCCGGCGGGATAATCGGTACGACGTCGACGATCATCCATTCGGGCCGGTTTTCGATGGTTTGCTGAGAGTCGCGGAAAGACTCAACCACCTGCAAACGTTTCAGGGCGTCGGCCTTGCGCTGCTGGGAAGTTTCTGTGTTGGCCTTATGACGAAGGTCATAGGAAAGCTGATCCAAATCAAGCTTACTGAGCAGTTCTTTCAGGGCATCTGCCCCCATCCTGGCAACAAACTTATTGGGGTCATCCTCATCCAGCATCTGGTTTTCCACAGGAAGCGATTCCAAAGCATTAAAGTAATCTTCTTCCGAAAGGAAATCCATAAACTTAAGCTCATCTGACTTGGCACCGGGGTTGATCACCACATAACGTTCGTAATAGATGATCTGATCCAGTTT
>CAYMDX010000050.1:8940-13741 GCA_964389125.1 uncultured Bacteroidales bacterium | reverse complement strand
TACCTTTACAGAGTCACAAAACATTGAATTACAAATAGTAACGCAAATATAAACATATGAAAATTTGGCATTTTATTCAAAAACGTCTGGCCACAGGGAAACCGGTCATGCTGGTGACAGTTATCAAGATTGAAGGCAGCAGTCCGGGCAAACCGGGTTTCAAAATGGCAGTGGATCCCGATGGGAATATGAGCGGTTCCATCGGTGGGGGCGTCATGGAGTTTCAAATGGCAAACCTCGCCCGCCGGGAGTTGAAAGACGGTTGTTCAACTGCTTTTCTTAAGCGCCAGGTACATTCACCAGAGGCTGGTGAAGAGGCCTCCGGACTCATTTGTGCCGGAGAACAGATACACGCTTTCGTGCCTTTATATCAGGCAGACGAACCGACAATACGGTCTATGATCGAATGTCTGGAAAGCGGGAATGAGTGTTGGCTTAAGCTGACACCGGAAGGGTTACACAGTGATCCCCGGCATGACAAAACTACCCGGGAACAAACGGAGATTGCCGAAGATCATTGGCATTATACCGAAACCTTAACCCCGCCCCCAACCCTCTATATTTTTGGTGGCGGTCATATCAGTGTTCCCATGAGTGAAGTGGCCGCCATGACCGGCTTCAGGGTTGTGGTGATGGATAATCGCAAAGACCTCCAAACCATGACCAACAACACATTCGCTCATCAGAAACGACACATTGATTATAACAAAGCCTTAGAAAGTATAGCGCATCCGTCATCGGCCTTTGTAACCATCATGACAGTGGCACATGCGAGCGATCAGGACATACTTGCACAACTGTTACCCCTGCCCCTGCCCTTTCTGGGTATGATCGGCAGTAAGAAAAAGGTAAAAACCATTTTTGAGAACCTGCGTGCGGAGGGATTTACCAATGAGCAACTGGAAAAGGTGGAAGCTCCCCTGGGGCTGGCCATCAACAGCGAAACGCCGGCAGAGATTGCCATCAGCATCATGGCACGTATCATCCAGGTAAAAAACCAGCCATAAGCCTTGTGTGGAGCATGCTTAATTGCCTCCTCCCACACCACCCATCACATCCATGATCTCCCGGGTAACGCTTGCCTGTCGTACCTTGTTGTAGGTCAGGGTAAGCGACCTGATTAGTTCATCCGCATTATCAGTAGCTTCATGCATGGCGGTCATCCGGCTTCCGTGCTCCGAAGCCGATGCATCCAGCAATATCCGGTAAACATTATGAGCTATAAATTGCCCGGTGAGATAGTCCACAACCTCATCCGGTGTTGGTTCCATGATCACCGAGGGATCACGGTAATGCTGATTGTTTCCGGTTTGTGTTGTCATTTCATCAGGCTTAACCGGCAACACTTGCTCCGTAGTCAGGGTATGCACCACCGCATTATGAAAACGGTTATAAACCAAAAGGATGCGTCCGCAATGCTCTTTGAGATACAACTCCATGATATGCTCTGCAAATGCGGCTGCCGTTTCATAACTGACTTTCTCCGGAATATCGTGGTTGCCTGCCAGTAACCCTATCTCGTGCTTTTCAAAAAAAGCAGCGGGTTTTTTCCCGATGGGCATTACCCTGACCCTGTTGCCTGCATCTTTTTGCTTTTGAACCTCACGAAGGGTGTGTTTTATAAGAAAGGTATTGTAATGTCCACAAAGGCCCCTGTTGGAGCCAATACTGATTACGATCACATCCTTAACGGAACGGGGAGCCACATAGACATTCCTGGCTTGCTCGTCAGGGGCTGTTATGACCTCATCCAGAACCTGTTTCAGCACCCCGGCATATTGGCGGCGATGAATGATCTGGTTTTGTACCTTACGCAGCCTGGAGGCAGCCACCATCTTCATGGCGCTGGTAATCTTCCGGGTTGATTGCACTGTGGCAATTCTGTTACGGATCTCCTGTTGCGTGGACATAATTACTTATTGTGTATGACCGGATTCGCCTGGGTTTGCTTCTCCGCCGGGGTGCAAACTTTCTTTAACATGGGTAACAGCTTCACGAATAGCCTCTGCAGCCTTCTCTTCCAAGACATCTTTTCGAATGTCTGTCAAGGTATCCGGATAGTGCTTACGCATATATCGCAGCAATTCCTCCTCAAACTTTTGAATATCCGACCTGGCAATATCCATTAAAAGTCCTTTTGTGCCGCAATAGAGGATGACGATCTGTTCCTCGACCGGCATGGGGAGAAGCGGTCGTTGTTTCAATATTTCCATATTTCTGACCCCTTTGTCGAGTATTTCCTGCGTTGCCGGGTCCACTTCGGAGCCAAATTTGGCAAAGGCTTCAAGTTCACGGTACTGTGCCTGATCAATTTTCAGGGTACCGGCTACCTTTTTCATGCTTTTCATCTGGGCATTACCGCCCACACGGCTTACAGATACACCAACATTGATGGCGGGTCGCACTCCGGCATTAAAGAGCGCCGTTTCCAGGAATATCTGACCGTCAGTGATGGAGATCACATTAGTGGGTATATAGGTGGAAACATCGCCTGCCTGGGTTTCAACCAATGGCAGGGCCGTGAGTGAGCCTCCGCCTTTTACTTTTCCGCGGATGGATTCCGGGATATCATTCATGTTTTGGGCAATCTCATCAGAAGAGATTATCCTGGCGGCGCGTTCCAGGAGTCTCGAATGGAGGTAAAATACATCACCAGGATAAGCCTCACGTCCCGGCGGCCGGCGAAGTAACAGGGACACCTCCCTGTAAGCAACCGCCTGCTTTGACAGGTCATCGAATATCACAACGGCATGGCGACCCGTATCACGGAAATATTCGCCAATAGCGGCTCCCGCGAATGGTGCATAAAACTGAAGGGCCGCCGGATCGCTGGCTGAAGCTGACACAACAATGGTGTAAGGCATCGCCCCATGTTTTTCCAGCTGTTCCACCGTATTGGCCACTGACGAACCCTTTTGCCCAACGGCGACATAAATACAATAGACGGGATCCCCATTATCATAATGCTCTTTTTGATTGATGATGGTATCAATGACAATGGTTGATTTCCCGCTCTGGCGATCACCAATTATCAGCTCCCGCTGTCCCCTGCCGATCGGTATCATGGCATCAATAGCCTTAATACCGGTTTGTAACGGCCTGTTTACCGGCTGCCGGTAAATCACACCGGGCGCTTTGCGTTCGAGCGGCATTTCAAAAAGCTCGCCTTCCACCTGCCCTTTGCCGTCTACAGGACGCCCGAGGGTATCAATAACCCGACCGGCAAGGCCCTCACCAGCCTTTATTGAAACAATATGGCCTGTACGACTAACGATATCCCCTTCCTTCAGGTTTCGGGAATCCCCGAGCAATACCATCCCGACATTATCCTCCTCAAGGTTTAAGACCACCCCCGTCAACCCTTCATCATTACACCGGATCATTTCGCCGGACCAGGCATTGGTCAGTCCATATACACGGGCCACGCCGTCACCTACCTGTAAGACGGTACCCGTCTCCTCAAGTTCGGTTTCAGCCTCGAAACCGGCCATCTCACGACGTAATATTGCCGATATTTCAGAAGGTTTTATATCAGACATACAAATCTGTTTTATCAATGTGCAAATAACTTCTTGCCCTGGACAACTTTCGTTTGATACTGGCATCATACCGCCGGTCTTCCAGGTCCAGGATAAAACCGCCGATGACATCCGGATCTACTGACTCTTCAAATTCAATCCGGCGGGAGGTCAAGCGCCTGGCTGCCTTCAATGCCTGCTCCCGGAGGGCATTGTCCAAAGGCACGGCAGTAGTAATACGAACTGTCTCGATGCCCCGGTATTGTTTATAAACGGTAAGGTAGGCCCTGGCAATTCCATCCAGCATATGCCCACGCTGCTTCCGAACGATAATCAGCAAATACTGTAAAAACAGCTGGTGTAGCTGCCGGCCAAACACTTTACGGATCACATTTTGTTTCCTGCTTGCCGGAATAACCGGGCTTTTCAAAAATATGACAAGCTCTGAATTGCTTTCCAGGGATTGAGATATGAACTTCATATCAACATAGGAACGATCGGGGATATCATGCTCCACTGCCAGGGAGAGTAGCGCCCGGGCATAGCGTTTATACAATATCTGCCTATCCTGATGCATGTTTTTTTGTTGATATGGAACGTCGAATTAATTTGTACCTACCTCATCAAGTAATTTATTGACATACCTGGCATTCCGTTCGCGGTCACTAAATTCTTCCCGTAAGATTTTCTCCGCTATATCAAGTGACAGGGCAGAAAGTTGGTTTTTTACCTGTTGAATGGCTTGCTGTCTGTAACTGTCGACAATTCGTTCAGCTTCATCCGTTATCTGCCGTGCTTCTTCCCTGCCCTTTTCTCTTGCCTCTTCCACAATCTGATCAGCCTGGCTACGCGCCCTGGCAATAATGGCTTCATGCTCTTTTTCGGCGGCGGCCATCTTCTCAGTACGCGTCTTATCAAGATGCTGCATTTCCTCTTCTATCTTCCGGGCATCATGAAATGACTTGTCCAGCTGTTTCTGCCGCTCATTCAGAATCTGTAAAATAGGTCGCCACGCGAACTTCTTTAATATATAGAGCACCAGACCAAAAGCAATGGTCATCCAGAATATCAATCCCAGTCCGGGCATTAACAGTTCCATAAGCTATTTTTTCTGTGCGTTTTTAAGTGTATATTTGATCGAAAGGTCGAAATATCAAAAGTTTCCTCTTTATTTCTACAATGGTTTCATCCCTTCAGGATTTCTCGCATCTTCGTGTCTCTTCTTTGTGCCTTCGTGGTTATTTTTTTCACCACAAAGGCAGCAGAGGACACGAAGTTCACTT
>CAYMDX010000050.1:0-8840 GCA_964389125.1 uncultured Bacteroidales bacterium | reverse complement strand
CTGTCATTACGGTAGTTCACAGTTCACAGTTCCCGAAAGGCTTCGAACCACCTATAAACACCGGCAACAGGCGCTGCAGAAGCTACACAAACAAAGTCAGCAGCACGATCACCAACGCAAAAAACGTGATCCCTTCGATAAGGGCTGCCGCTACCACCATGGAGGAGCGCAGGTCGTTACCGGCTTCGGGTTGACGGGCGATGTTATCAATGGCACTCCGGGCAATAGCAGAAATTCCGTAAGCTGCTCCAAAAACAGCAATTACGGCAGTTAATGCTGCACCCAGCTTCATCCATTCGTGGGCAACATCCACAGTGTTGAGCAAAACAAATAATATTGACATAGTTATGAAATTTAAATTCGTGGGTTAATGGTCTGTTTCAGGCACAGCCATCCCAAAAAAGAATGCACTAAACATGGTAAATATATAGGCCTGCAAAAAGGCAACCAGTATTTTCAGAAAATTAAGGAATATTAAAAATAAAACCGTAACGGGCGAAATAGCAAATCCAAGAATGGCACTCACAGACCCCAAAACAAAAATGAGGGAGGCAATGCTCAGGATCACCATGTGGCCGGCCGTTATATTTGCAAAGAGCCTGATCATCAACACAAATGGTTTAATGAACGCCCCGACAATTTCAATAACCGGCAGGATGGGAACCGGCAGTTTCAAAAAGAAGGGGACGCCCGGCATGTTAAACATGTGTCGCCAGTAAGCCTTATTGGCATACCAATGCGTAGTAAAAAACGTAAACATGGCCAGCACAAAAGTAACACTGATGTTTCCGGTCACATTCGCGCCTCCGGGGAAAAACGGAACCAGTCCCAGTAAATTGTTCAGAAAGATAAAGAAAAATACCGTCAGCAAATAAGGCATAAACTTGTGGTATCGATGCGGGCCGATGGCAAGGATGGCAATCTGGTCCCTCACAAAAAGGATCAGCGGCTCAAAAAAAGCCGCTAACCCGCCAGGGATTTTATTTGAAGAGGCATTACGATAGCGGCGACCGACACTTATAAAAATCAGGCATAACAGACCGGAAGAGAAGAATATGGCTGCCACATTTTTGGTAATCGAGAAATCGTATACAAATGACGCATTCGGGTCGGGTGTAACTCCATCATCAAGCACCGGTATGATACGGCCCTTTCGCGGACCCTCTTCCGCAATGTGAAAACCTTTGTGAGAAGACTCCCCATGATGAAAATGATGGCTGGAGAAAAAATAGAAACCACCTTCATAAAAAAGGATAACGGGCAGGGGAATTGATATCTTTTTTTTACCGACATCAAACAGATGCCATTGATACGCATCCAGAGCGTGATCAACAATCAAATGACGAATATCCACAGTGTTGTTTTGCTGCTTTTCATTATCAGCGGAAGTTGTTTCGCTGGCTGCTGCACCTAAACCTGATACCATATATAACACAACCACCATCGTTAAAGGCAGAAAGGAGGAAACACATGATATCTTCAGACTATCCATATGCGTTGGAAGGCCTTTTTTGGAATTATTGCCCAAAATCCGGCTTAATCAGATTCTTATCCTACTCTTAGTTACGCTTATATCCTACTCTTAGTTACGCTTATTTGTGGTCAGATATTATGTTTCTTCTGAAGGTCCTGATAAAGAGAGGTGACTTCAAAAATCGTAAAGGCAAAATAGAACACAAAAAAGGTCACGATGAACGTAACTGCATCTCCCGGATAGCTAAAGGTATAGAGTAACAACACCCCGATATAGAGGATAAAACGGAAGGCAGTGATCATTAAAAAAAGCGAATTGAAATTGTTCGACTTATTTTGAGAAAGCCTGTTCAGCAAAAGTTTTGACAGCAGAACAACCAGGTAAAAAAAAGGGATAAACCACCAATAAACAGCTGATATAAAATGTTGGGGCAGCACAAATGCCAGGATGGCAGCTATTATCATTAAAACAGCAGCAAAAAGGGTTAATCTTACCGTAAATGCCCTTAGGTTTATCACCATGCTTTATCAGGCGCTTTCAGCTTTCTTGCTGTCAGTTTGTTTGTGCTGTTTAGGAGCTTTGTCCTTTTCCATGGAACAAGTGCCGGAAAAACTGACACCTGGCTCTATGGCAAGCTTATTGGTAACAATATCACCCCAAAAAACCGAGGATGCTTTAAGGCTCAGGAGTTCACCAACTTCGGCTTTCCCATTCACCTTTCCGGAAAAATCGGCGTTCAGACAAAAAATTTCACCTTCTACTTCTCCTGTATCTCCAATAACGACCTTTCCTTCCGAACGCACTTCCCCTATTATTTTACCATCAATCCGAATATCGCCTTTTGATGAGATTTCTCCGTTAATGGTAGTTCCGCTACCAACAAGATTGACTGCTGTATGATCCGGTTCCTTTTGTTTTGACATTATAAATATAGATTAAGATAGTGACACAATCTTTGGCTAATGTATTTGATTGCTTTGAGCAAAAATAAAAAAAAATGCGAATACCTGGCGTTAGGGCCTGAGATAATAATGATTAAAAAACCGGCGATACGCTTCCAACTCTTTATCCTGATAAAGCAACGGATAATTGTCAACAGAAATCACAAATGGCTCAAAAACATCCTGCTCCGGATTTCCCATATCTGTCATATCCAACAATTCGTTGTAATAATCAAGGCTTTTTTGTTGGTCTTCAAAGTTAATAATGGTGATCAGCTGTTTATCATCTTCAAAATAAACATTATTGACTGTCAGATCATTATCAGCATATCTTTCTTCATTAAAATCAGAGATGCGACTACTGATCCCGGCAACTTCGTGCTGATTGACATCCAGAAGCAAAACAAAGAAATGAACGTTTTCAGGATCATAAGTGAATGGAGACTCAATGTCTTCTATTTCGGGCATTTCAGGAGTTGTGGCCGGTGTTTCCCCATCTTCGGCCATTTCGGTTTCAGATGCTTCCATGGAGGCAAGCAATACAGAAGCTGGCTGGTGTACGGGTGTGTCGTCATATTCCTGAATAATATTCTGCAACAGATTCCTGAACGCTGGCTGATCATCTTCTTTGCCATAAGCCAAAGCATTCAGATACACAAATCTGGCTTTCAACTCACGGGATACCTCGAGGGTATCAATGGCCTGAAGGTTCTCTCTGACCACCTCGTATCTGCCGTTAAAAAAGGCATTATAACTTTCTTCGTAAAGTTGCTGCGCTTGATTTTGTTTCTCCCGGGCCTGATCGGCATAATCCGGATCTCCGAGTATTTTGGCAAATTCACTATCGGGATATTTGCTTATCAGCTCATCTTTTATCTGCTCTGATTCAGAATAATTACCTCTATTTTGATTGAGATTATACAGATAATAATAAGCAAACAGTTCTTTATCCGAACCCGGGAATTCATTCACAAGGTCAGAAAAACTATTGATGGCGTTTTCAAGATCTTCAAGCTGTTCCCTAAAGATCACACCCATGTTGTAATGGGCTTGTATTTGTCTGTCTTTGGAAGCTTGCATTTGCTCTTCCGTATTCGGAATATTCCGCAGGTAGGTATCCACATCATATTCATCCAGCTCCAGTGTATCTTCCTCCTGCGCCATATCTTCAATACCGGGCATATCCATGTCAAAACCACCGGCCATTGTCTGCTTATTGCTGATGCGCCAAAGGTCTTCCAGGGGTCTGTCGCCATAATTGCTAAAGAACTCCATTTCACCCCTTTCCATGGCATTGGTGTTGTAGAAATACCATCCACTGTCCTGCGAACCCGTACCCCGGGTTTGTCTGGCTGTTCGACCGGCTTCACGCATTTCCTGCCTCCGCTGCCTTTCCGACTCTTTTCGCTCCTCTTCTTTTCGACGCAATTCCTCAATAATATCCTCTGCCACAACCAATTGTTCCTCCTCCGTCATGGCAGCCAAATTTTGCAGAGAGTCCTCACGTTCTATGACTTCCATCTGGCTTGCCAGGCTTGATAATATTTGTTGACGTGCCTGAACCCCTTCATAATCATCATACCCTCGCGGAATATAGGTTGTCGCACTATCATAATAGAGGGTAGCTTCCTGATAATCGGGATGTTCAAAATAAATCTCACCAAGACGCAAAAATGCCAGACCTTTTTGCAGATCATTTTCCTCACTTGCTTCAGCAGCCTTGTTAAACAGCTCTATGGCCTCCTGCTCGTCATTCTCTTCAAGGGCCAGCTGTGCCAGGGCATAATATATTTGATCGCGATAGGTTCTGTTGCGATCCTCTGACAACATCTTTCTCAGTTCGGCACGTATGGCATCACTGCCACCCAGCCCGGCATCATACGCCATGGCCATACCTATGCGTGCCTGGAAGGCCATTTGATGACTGGTACGCATATCCAGCACCCGCTCGTATGTCTGCTGAGCCAGCTTGTTGTTGCCCGAATGTTCATAGAGTTGCGCCTGAATAAACGTCAAACGGGCATGTTCATGACGATCATCCACATAAGAAAGCCCCTGTTGTAATTGTTCTGCTGCCTTATCATACTGCTCCTGACGTATATAGTGATCTGCGTATGCTTTTCGGAACAACGCCACGGTATTGTCATTTAACAGGCCATCATTATAGTGACTTTCAAGCAGCTCAAGCATGGGGAGAGCCCGTTCATAACGTCCCTGTTCGTGATAACATTTCGCAATCCAGGCTTTTGCATCGTGACTACGCCTGGTATCATATTCACGGATAATGTATTCAAAAGTCAGAATAGCAAGGGTAAAGTCTCTTTTAAAAAAATGACTTCTACCAATTAAAAAATAAGATTCATCAATCCATTTGTTGTGCTCCTCACCCCGGATATCCATCGAATGCTTCCTGATAACCAGACTGGCCTTCTCATAAGCCACATCCATGTTATTCTTAACAGATGAGGCATCCTGCTCGGTTCCGTATTGAAAGACGGATAATATTTCTTCGAAATTGTCGGTATGCTGTTCCTTAAGTTGCCCTACCCCTTCTTTGTAACTCTCGCGGGCATTAAAGAAACCATTATATTTGGCATTTACGCTATGAAAAGCCCGGTTAACAAAGGCATCCTTTTGCGTTGAACAACCCGCCAGGATCAATATTAACACAAGCGGAAGAAGCAATAAACGATACGTATGGGTATTTTTAGTGATATGCGGCATATTTCCCATTTAAGAAAGCACAAATATAACGTTAAAAATTCATTTGTGGTTGGCTGCTATGTGTCGGGCACTCAACAATTATGATTGCAGGATAATCAAAAAACCTGCGATTTGCCTTCATTAATAACGCATAAGGGTTTTGTTTATTTTCAAAAATAACCCCATGCCATGACTGACTTGCACAAAATGATTATTTTTGCGGAGTAAAGGCCTTAAAAGGCGCTTATTCATGGATAAAGAAAAGAAAAACAAATCATTCTTCCGGAAGCTTCATGACAAGTATCGCCTTATCATCATGAATGACGATACTTTTGAAGAAAAGCTTAATCTGCGCCTGTCACGATTCAATGTATTTATCGTTGCCGGCACCATATCTATATTGTTGGTTGTTGCCACGATATATTTGATTGCTTTTACCCCGCTCAGGGAGTATATTCCGGGCTATGCAGACTTTAATACCCGGAAAGTTCTGCGGGAGTTATCTATGCGTGCTGATTCCCTGGAGAGGGATCTGCGTCAGAAGGACCTATACATCATGAATATCAGGAATATTGTGGAAGGCAAAGACCTTGTTGATCACATTCCTGACAGTGTCAGCGAGACAGATGCATACGATATAGAAGAATTACCTCGTTCAAGAGAGGATTCTATTTTACGAGCGCAGGTAGAAGAGGCCGAAGAAGAAGCCCTGTTTGAAAGAAACGAACTGGCCAGGAATGATTTTCCCCGGCCACAAGAAGTTAGGGGGATACCCTTCTTTCCGCCGCTCACCGGAATGATAAGCAGCCATTTTGACCCCGCGACAGGGCATTATGGCGTAGATGTGGTGGCAGATCGCGATGAGTTGATCAAAGCCACCCTTGACGGTACTGTCATATTTTCCACCTGGACAATTAAAACCGGATATACCATTGGAGTTCAGCATGACAACAATATTGTTTCCATTTATAAACATAACAGCGAATTATTAAAAGAGGAAGGCAGTTTTGTTGAATCAGGCGAAGCAATTGCCGTTATAGGTGATACAGGCCTTTATTCAACAGGGACACACCTGCATTTTGAACTTTGGTTTAATGGGAATCCGGTCAATCCGCTCGATTATCTTGAATTTCAATGAGACCCTACCAACCGAAAAAGATTGCCATACTGGGATCAACAGGGTCTATAGGCCGTCAGGCATTGGAGGTGATACGCAGCCATCCCGAAGCTTTTTCTGTCGATATCCTGAGTGCCCACAACAATGCAGATCTGCTCATTGAGCAGGCAGGATATTTTTGTCCTGCAACAGTGCTCATAGGCAATCCGCAACATCATCATAAAATTCAGCATGCTCTTTCTGATAAGCCCATACAGGTCGTTTCCGGGAATGAAAAGTTGGAAGAGGTAGTTGCGGCATCCGATTCTGATACCTTATTGATGGCCATGGTTGGCATATCAGGCCTGCAAGCCATCGCCAGTGCCATTCAGTGCAATAAGAATATTGCTATTGCCAACAAGGAAATGCTGGTATCCGCCGGACATATTCTCATCCCCATGGCCCGAAGGCAGGGTGTGCATATGATACCTGTTGATTCTGAACATTCAGCCATTTTCCAATGCCTCAGGGGCGAACAATACGATACCATTGAAAAGATATGGTTAACTGCCAGCGGCGGCCCCTTCAGGGGAATGTCGCAACAGCAGCTCAGCAGCGTAAGCAAAAAGGAGGCCCTCAACCACCCTAACTGGTCAATGGGAGAGAAAGTCACCATTGATTCAGCCACCATGATGAATAAAGGCCTTGAAATGATTGTGGCCGGGTGGCTGTTTAACCTGAGTGCCGGGCAGATAAACATCATCACACACCCACAATCCATTGTGCATTCCATGGTTCAGTTTGTAGACGGCAGCATAAAGGCACAACTGGGCTTTCCCGATATGAAATTCCCCATCCAATATGCCATGGCATATCCCGACAGGATACCTGCCGCATCACCACCGATTGAACCGGAAAACCTCAGCAGACTGGATTTTGACAAAACAGATATGCATGGCCATCAATGCTTAAAAATTGCCCTTCATGCGATGAAAGCAGGCAAAGACAGGCCCTGCGTGATGAATGCCGCCAACGAGGCGGCGGTGACGGCATTTCTCAACGATCAGATACGGTTCGTACAAATACCGGAAGTTATTGAAGAAAGCATGAAACAGATTCCTGAAAAAGAGTTGTCAGGCCTGGAAGATGTAGCAGAAAGCCATCAAAAAACACTGAATGTTGCCAATACAATTATCAAAACAATTGTACATGACGAACGTTCATTATAAATGGGTACTTTTGCAAATCGTTATTTACTGTTTCCCGTTCTGATTTCTTAATAAAAAAGCAGCGATTATACATGGAAATTATCATAAAAGCACTACAGTTTTTCCTTAGTCTTTCCATATTGATTGTTATTCACGAGTCCGGACACTTCCTCTTTTCCCGTTTGTTTCGCATCCGGGTCGAGAAGTTCTACCTGTTTTTCAATCCCTGGTTCTCTCTCTTTAAGATTCGTCGTGGTGATACCGAATATGGTATGGGGTGGCTGCCGCTTGGCGGCTATGTCAAGATTGCCGGAATGATCGATGAGTCGATGGACAAAGAGCAGATGAAGAAGCCACCGGAACCTCATGAGTTCAGAGCCAAACCGGCCTGGCAGAGGCTCCTTGTCATGGTTGGCGGGGTATTTTTCAATATTGTCCTTGCCGCGCTGATCTATGTGTTCATGCTTTTCTTTATCGGGGATGAATACCTGCCGGTCGATAATATGAAATATGGTATTGTCGCCCAGGAGCTCGGTCAGGATATCGGTTTGCAGACCGGGGACCACATTGTCGCCGTAAACGGCGAAGAGCCTGGCGACTGGTCTACCTTGCAACAGCGTTTTGCGCGCGGAGAAGTCAACGAAGTAACGGTAGAGCGCCATGACAGTCTGAAACAAATAACTGTTCCGGATGACTTTTTCGGCAGGCTGATCGAGGCCCGCGGAGAAAACTTTATTGCCATACGGTTTCCGTTCATTGTTTCCGGTTTCCTGGATAATTCAGCAGCCGAAGAAGCCGGTGTCAAAACAGGTGACCATGTCAAAGGGATCGGCGGTGAGGAGGCCTGGTCATTTGTGGAGTTTGCCGGGGTGATCGGTGATTATGCAGGGAAAGAAACTTCGCTGACCGTTGAACGTGACGGTGAGACCAGGGAGCTGGACATTACCATCCCGGAAGAAGCTCGCATTGGTGCCTATGTAAAGGATCCCCGTGAGATCCTGGAGACAGAGACCCGGGAATATTCGTTTTTCACCTCCATACCTGCAGGGGTAAATAAAGCGTATACCACGACAACAAGCTATTTCAGCGACCTGGGCCTGTTGTTTAGCGAAGAAGTGAGTGCCCGTGACAGCCTTGGAGGCTTTATCACCATCGGCGGGATCTTCTCCCCTAGCTGGGACTGGGTACATTTCTGGACCATGACCGCCTTTCTTTCCATCATCCTTGCGGTCATGAACATACTGCCCATCCCGGCACTGGATGGCGGACATGTGATGTTTCTGCTCTACGAGATTATCGCCGGCAGAAAGCCTCCGGAAAAATTCATGGAATATGCCCAAATGATAGGCATGCTGCTGTTGCTTTCGCTCATATTGCTGGTAAACCTCAATGACATACTGAGGCTGTTCCAGTGAGGA
>CAYMDX010000049.1:0-13856 GCA_964389125.1 uncultured Bacteroidales bacterium | reverse complement strand
TGGCACCGGGGTTGATCACCACATAACGTTCGTAATAGATGATCTGATCCAGTTTCTTGGATGGTAAGCCCAGCAGGTAGCCGATCTTATTGGGCAACGTACGGAAAAACCATATGTGGGCTACCGGGACAACCAATTTGATGTGGCCCATCCGTTCACGCCGTACCTTCTTTTCGGTAACTTCCACCCCACAGCGGTCACAGACAATGCCTTTATAACGTATTCGTTTGTATTTCCCGCAATGACATTCCCAGTCTTTTACCGGACCAAAGATCCGCTCGCAGAAAAGGCCGTCCCTTTCCGGCTTATACGTACGGTAATTGATCGTTTCGGGCTTAAGTACCTCACCATGGGACCTCTCCAGGACAGATTCGGGAGAAGCAAGGCTTACGGTAATATTGGAAAAATTGCTCTTGACGTTGGATTCTTTTCTGAAAGCCATATAATAGATTTGTTAATGACGTACGTTCATTTATTGCGTATGGCAGCGGAGAACGCTGCAAAAGCCCTTCTAATCAAACTTGATATTGAGGCCGAGACCCCTGAGCTCATGCACCAGCACATTGAAGGATTCGGGGACGCCGGGCATTGGCAGGTTCTCGCCTTTCACAAGGGCTTCGTAGGCTTTGGCACGGCCAATAACGTCATCCGACTTCATTGTCAGTATCTCCTGCAACACATTTGCAGCACCAAATGCTTCCAGAGCCCAGACTTCCATCTCACCAAAACGCTGACCACCAAACTGGGCTTTACCACCCAATGGTTGCTGTGTGATCAGTGAGTAGGGCCCGATGGAACGGGCATGCATCTTATCTTCAACCATATGTCCCAGCTTCAGCATATAGATCACACCCACTGTGGCCGGCTGGTCAAAACGCTCGCCGGTGCCGCCATTAAACAGATACACCTTGCCATTCTCCGGCAGGTTTGCCTTGTGGAGGTATTCGTTAATCTGATCAACATGGGCACCATCAAAGATTGGAGTGGCAAAATTCGTACCAAGTTTCTCTCCTGCCCAACCAAGAACCGTTTCATAAATCTGTCCGAGGTTCATCCTGGAAGGCACGCCCAACGGGCTCAACACAATATCCATCGGCGTTCCGTCCTCCAAAAATGGCATGTCTTCCTCGCGAACAATCTTGGCAACAACACCTTTGTTACCGTGGCGACCCGCCATCTTATCACCAACCGTCAACTTACGCTTCTTGGCTAGATACACTTTGGCCAGCTGAACGATACCGGTCGGCAGATCATCGCCCACGGTAGCCGTGAACTTTTGCCGGTTATAATGCCCCAACAGATCTTTGTGTTCGATGGAATAATTATGAAGGAGCGTTTTGATGAGTTCGTTCTTATCCTTGTCCGTGGTCCAGTTGTTAGGATTAATGGTTGAATAATCCAGGCCATGCAGGATCTTTTGGGTAAACTTGGTGCCTTTCGCTACCACAACTTCTTTCAGGCTGTTCGTGACGCCCTGGGATGTCTTACCGGACACCAGGACGATCAGTTTGTCAACCAGCTTGGAACGGAGTTCAGCCGCTTTGGTGTTAAACTCTTCATCGAACTTTTCGATGAGAGCCTTATCTTTCGACTTACCCTTGCGGTCCTTAATAACACGGGAGAATAGCTTTTTGTCGATGATGACCCCTTTGGTCGCCGGTGGCGCTTTCAGTGAGGCATCTTTTACATCGCCCGCCTTATCACCAAAGATTGCGCGCAGCAGTTTCTCTTCGGGGGTTGGATCTGTTTCCCCTTTAGGGGTTATCTTTCCGATCAGGATATCACCCTCATTCACTTCGGCTCCGACGCGGATCAGACCGTTCTCATCGAGGTCTTTAATGGCATCGGCACCCACATTGGGAATATCGCTGGTCAACTCCTCGGCACCGCGCTTGGTGTCCCGCACATCCAATGAAAACTCCTCTATATGGATGGAGGTGAAGATATCATCACGAACAATTTTGTCTGAAACCACAATGGCGTCCTCGAAGTTATAACCTTTCCAGGGCATGAAAGCGACCTTTAGATTACGTCCCAGCGCCAGTTCGCCATTCATGGTGGCATACCCTTCGCATAGCAATTGTCCTTTGGTGACCTTTTGGCCTTTCCGGACTATGGGTTTGAGGTTTAGGCAGCTACTCTGATTGGTTTTACTAACCTTGGTCAGGTGATAGGTTTTCACATCGTCTTCAAAGCTTACCAGTCGCTCCTCTTCGTTACGGGAGTAGCGGATCATCACCTTGTCGGCATCGACATACTCTATAACACCGTCACCTTCGGCATGCAGCAGCACTCTCGAATCGTTGGCTACACGTTTTTCAAGGCCGGTTCCTACGATCGGAGCCTCAGGATTTATGAGTGGTACAGCCTGACGCATCATGTTACTTCCCATCAGGGCCCTGTTGGCATCGTCATGTTCCAGGAATGGAATCAGTGAAGCGGCAATAGAGGCGATCTGATTGGGGCCGACATCCATCAGGTTGATTTCTGGCGGGGTAACAATCGGATAATCCGCCTGGTAGCGTACTTTAAGACGTTCCTGCTGAAAAGTCCCGTCATTATTCAGCGGGACATTGGCCTGGCTGATGATCTCGGTTTCTTCTTCTTCGGCGGAGAGGTAAGCCGGATCCTCATTGAAACGAACTTTACCATCATCTACACGGAAATAGGGTGTTTCGATGAATCCCAGTTCATTTACCTTAGCATAGACACACAGTGAAGATATCAGTCCGATATTCGGACCTTCGGGTGTTTCGATGGTACAGAGTCGTCCGTAATGGGTAAAGTGGACGTCGCGAACCTCAAAGCCGGCACGCTCACGCGAAAGACCACCAGGCCCGAGAGCCGACATCCGTCGCTTGTGGGTGATCTCTGCCAGCGGGTTGGTCTGGTCCATGAACTGTGACAGCTGGTTGGTGCCAAAGAATGAGTTGATCACCGATGAAAGAGTCTTGGCGTTAATCAGGTCAGTCGGGGCAAACACCTCGTTATCGCGGACATTCATACGTTCGCGTATGGTTCGTGCCATTCGCGCCAGTCCGACGCCAAACTGTGTATACAGCTGCTCACCGACCGTACGGACACGACGGTTACTCAGGTGGTCAATATCATCCACATCGGCTTTTGCATTAACCAGTTCGATCAGATATTTCACGATACGGATAATATCTTCCCGGGTAAGGACCTTAACATCCGCGGGGGTGTCGAGGTTGAGTTTCTTGTTGATTCGGTAGCGTCCGACATCACCCAGGTCATAGCGTTTATCAGAGAAAAACAGCTTCTCGATCATACTGTGCGCTGTTTCATCATCTGGCGGATCGGCATTCCGAAGCAGGCGGTATATAAACTCGACGGCCTCTTTTTCAGAGTTGGTTGTATCTTTTTGCAGGGTGTTGTAGACGAGCAGATAGTCGTTTACGTTGACCCCTTCTTTGTGCAGGATGATTGTTTTGACGCCGGCATCCAGGATCTGTTCGATATGATCATTTTCCAGGACTGTTTCCCTGTCGATGATCACTTCGGTACGTTCGATAGAGACAACCTCGCCGGTGTCTTCATCGACGAAGTCTTCCACCCATGATTTCAGGACCCGGGCGGCCAGTTTTCGGCCAACATGTTTCTTCAGGCCTGTTTTGGTCACCTTCACCTCATCGGCCAGGTCAAATATCTCAAGGATATCTTTATCGGTTTCAAAGCCGATGGCACGAAGGAGTGTTGTCACCGGGAGTTTCTTTTTGCGGTCGATATACGCGTACATCACGCTGTTGATATCGGTGGCAAATTCGATCCAGGAGCCTTTAAAGGGGATAATCCGGGCGCTATAGAGCTGTGTTCCGTTGGCGTGAACGCTGGTACCGAAAAACACGCCGGGGGAGCGGTGAAGCTGGGATACGACCACCCGTTCAGCACCATTGATCAGGAACGTACCGCGGGGTGTCATGTAAGGGATGGTTCCCAGGTACACATCCTGTATGATGGTTTCAAAATCCTCATGTTCCGGATCGGTACAATAAAGTTTCAGTTTAGCCTTTAGGGGGACACTATAGGTAAGACCCCGGTCGATGCATTCCTGGATGGAATACTTAGGGGGGTCAATAAAATAATCCAGAAACTCCAATACAAAGTTGTTTCTGGCGTCTGAAATGGGGAAATTCTCACTGAAAACCTTAAACAATCCCTCATTCTTTCTGTTTTCCGGCGTTGTTTCAAGCTGGAAAAAGTCCTGGAAGGACTTTATTTGGATTTCAAGAAAATCGGGATAATCAAAATGGTTGGTTACAGTGCCGAAGCTGACCCTTTCTGCGATTTTTTGTTGTTCTGCCAAGGTTCGAAGGTTTGAAGTTACTAAAAGCCAAAAAAAGAGAAACGTAATGAGAAGTAATAAAGATCAGACTTCTACAGCGGATGGTTTATCCGGAAGAAGTCCAATCTTTATTTTGGTCCAGGTACAGGTTTACTTTACTTCAACCTCTGCACCGGCTTCCTCAAGTTGGTTTTTCAATGACTCAGCTTCATCCTTGGTAATACCTTCTTTAATTTCCCTTGGAACGCCGTCTACGAGTTCTTTAGACTCTTTCAGACCAAGGCTTGTAAGTTCTTTCACTAGCTTCACGACGGCGAGCTTGGAAGAACCGGGAGATTTCAGGATTACATCAAACTGAGTCTGCTCTTCAGCAGCCTCTTCGGCGGCTTCTCCACCACCGGCGGCTACAGCTACAGGAGCAGCGGCTGCTGGTTCAATACCATATTCGTCTTTAAGGATTGTTGCCAATTCATTAACCTCTTTCACGGAAAGGTTAACCAACTGTTCTGCAAAAGCTTTCAAATCTGCCATTTTTCTATTGTTTTTGAGGTGTTTTTAAAATTCTGAATTAGTGATGAATAATTGATTAGCTTTCTTCTTTTTCAGAAAGCGTTTTTACGAGGCCGGAAAGCGTGTTACCTCCGGATTGAAGTGCGGAGAGGACATTGGTAGCAGGTGACTGCAGCAGTCCGACAAGGTCTCCGATGAGCTCTTCCCTGGATTTGATCTTTGTGAGTGTTTCCAGCTGATCGTCACCAAGGTAGCAGGCCTCTTCAATATAAGCCCCTTTTAAAAAAGGCTTTTTATGTTTTTTACGAAACTCTTTGATAAGCTTGGCGGGGACATTCCCGGTATCGGAAAGCATGAGTGAGGTAGGGCCGGCCAGTGCTTCATGCAGCGGTTCCAACTCCTTACCACTCTGATCCATGGCTTTCTTCAACAGGGTATTCTTAACCACTTCCAAAGAAACGTTTCTTCTGAAGCACAACCCTCTGAGTTCATTGATTTTATCAACATTCAAATCAGAAGTATCGGCCAGATAAATGATATCGCTGTTTTTCAGTTTCTCTGTAAGCGAATCAATGATCTGATATTTTTCTTCTCTACTTTTCATAAATCGTCAACATCTTTCAAGGGAACAGTTCCCTTTTTGTTTATAATGTTACTGACTTGGTCTCGACCTTAATGCCGGGGCTCATGCTACTTGACAAATGAATGCTTTTCACGTAGGTCCCTTTGGCAGCAGCAGGCTTTAACCGCAAAATAGTATTTACAAGTTCTTTGGCGTTATCAATAATCTGTTCTTTATTGAATGACACCTTACCGATACCTGTATGTATAATACCATACTTATCCACTTTAAAGTCGATCTTACCGGCTTTCACGTCCTGAACAGCCTTACCGATATCCATGGTAACGGTACCGGCTTTGGGGTTCGGCATCAGTCCGCGCGGACCGAGAATACGCCCCAGGGCACCGACCTTTGGCATCACATTGGGTGTGGTGATCACCACATCGACGTCGGTCCATCCACCTTTGATCTTCTCCACATATTCATCCAGACCTACATAGTCGGCGCCGGCTTCCTTGGCCTCATCCTCTTTATCAGGACCGCAAAGCACCAGCACCCTAACGGTTTTACCGGTTCCGTGCGGCAGGGTAACAACACCACGTACCATCTGATTGGCTTTTCGCGGGTCAACACCAAGTCGGACATCCATATCCACCGAAGCATCAAAGTTGGCATAGTTGACTTTTTTCACCATATCGGCCGCATCTGACAAAGGGTAAGCCCCTTTATGATCGAACTTTGCTAAAGCTTCTTTCTGCTTTTTCGTTAATTTCGCCATTGTTATTTTAGGTTAAGCTTTACTAATTCATGGCCCGTGTTTGGAAACAAGGACTCTTACACGGGACGTTCCCCTTTGATCCGGATACCCATACTGCGAGCAGTGCCGGCAACCATTTTCATGGCCGACTCTGTCGTAAAACAGTTCAGGTCCGGCATTTTCTCTTCAGCTATCTGCCTGACCTTGTCCCAGGTGATCGTTGCGACCCTGGCCCTGTTGGGTTCGGCCGACCCTGATGTGATCTTGGCGGCTTCACGCAACTGTA
The DNA here is from genome assembly GCA_964389125.1 of uncultured Bacteroidales bacterium. GTDB lineage: Bacteria > Bacteroidota > Bacteroidia > Bacteroidales > UBA7960 > PUPG01. Next base: position 7,438 of record CAYMDX010000049.1, on the reverse strand, counting down.
CAGGTACAGGCGGGGTTTTAATGATAAAATTAAAGGACTTATCCTTGTACACCGTGATAACGGCAGGAATGATCTTACCGGCCTTATCCTGTGTACGGGCATTAAACTGCTTGCAAAACTCCATAATATTCACACCTTTGGCACCCAGCGCGGGCCCTACAGGTGGTGAAGGATTTGCAGCACCTCCTTTAATTTGTAGCTTAATTACTCCACTAACTTCTTTTGCCATTGTTTAATTATTTTTCAAGTAAGGGGATCTGATACATTTCACAGGTAAAAAAAGTCCAACCGTTTCCTGCCCTGTTCTGCAGGATGCTGAAACGCTATTCTTTTTCCACCTGCATGAAACTCAACTCCAAAGGCGTTTTTCGTCCAAAAATCTTCACCATCACCTTCAACTTCTTCTTCTCCTCATTAATCTCCTCCACAACGCCTGAGAAACTATTAAACGGTCCGTCAATAACCTTGACGGTTTCCCCGACAATAAAGGGAACGTGTAGTTCCTCCTCTTTTTCAGACAGTTCGTCAACCTTTCCGAGGATACGGTTCACTTCTGACTGCCGCAGGGGTACAGGGTCACCATCAGAGCCTAAAAAACCCAATACACCAGGTACATTCCTGATAGTATGCGGAATTTCGCCCACCAGAGCCGCTTCAACAAGTACATAACCCGGGAAATAGTTACGCTCAGTGCTCACTTTTTTCCCTTTACGCACCTGATAAATCTTTTCGGTAGGGATCAGTACCTGCGAGATATAATCCTCAAGTCCAAGCCTGGAGATCTCACTTTCAAGGTATTGTTTTACCTTTTTCTCGCCGCCACTAATTGCCCGGACCACATACCATTTTTTAACCTGCTCGCTCATACTAATCAATGAAGCTATTTTCCGCAATTGTATTTTTCCGGCCAATGAAAATCAGATAACTTTTTAGAATACTATCCAACCGGAAAAACGGAATGTTTACAAAAAGAGATGGTAAAACTGTTCTAGTATGGAGCTAAAGGAAATATCCATCAAATAAACGACAAAAGCGATTATAAGGGAAGCAATAGATACCACCACTGCACTACTTTGCAGCTCGCTCCAAGAAGGCCATGAAACCTTGTTGATTAACTCATCATAGGATTCACCGATGTAGGCTCTGATTTTCTTCATAACATGTAATATTCTAAAAATTAGCACGGGTGGAAGGACTCGAACCCTCAACCAACGGTTTTGGAGACCGCCACTCTACCAATTGAGCTACACCCGTGTATAGAGGTCATATCGTAAGGTAAACATCCTTTTGACAAGACCTCCTTATCGACTTTAGTCAACAATTTCGGTTACCTGACCCGCACCTACCGTACGTCCACCTTCGCGGATCGCAAAGCGCAGGCCTTTATCCATGGCCACGTCGGCGATCAGATCAACATGAATGGTCAGGTTGTCACCGGGCATTACCATCTCACGTCCTTCGGGGAGAGAGATTTCTCCGGTTACGTCAGTAGTACGGAAGAAGAACTGCGGGCGATACCTGTTACCGAATGGTGTGTGGCGACCGCCTTCTTCTTTCTTAAGGATATATACCTCGGCTTTAAATTTATTATGTGGCTTCACGGATCCTGGCTTACAGATTACCATACCGCGGGAGATGGCATCTTTATCAATACCACGAAGCAGCAGACCAGTGTTGTCACCGGCTTCGCCACGATCAAGGATCTTGCGGAACATTTCCACACCTGTTACGGTTGATTTCAATTTCTCGGCGCCCATACCGATGATATCAACGGGGTCACCGCTATTGATAACACCTCTTTCGATACGTCCTGTGGCTACTGTACCACGGCCGGTGATTGAAAATACGTCTTCAACAGGCATGAGGAAGTCTTTATCCACGGCACGTTCGGGCAATGGGATCTCAGTGTCAACAGCATGCATCAGCTCAACAACTTTCTCAACCCACTTTTCTTCCCTGTTGAGGGCGCCCAGCGCGGAACCCTGAACAACTGCGGCATTGTCACCATCAAATTCGTAGAAAGACAGCAGCTCACGAACTTCCATCTCAACCAGTTCGAGGAGCTCTTCGTCATCTACCAGGTCAATCTTGTTCATGAACGTAACAATGTTCGGTACACCAACCTGACGGGCCAAAAGAATATGCTCACGTGTCTGAGGCATAGGACCATCGGTTGCAGCAACCACCAAAATCGAGCCGTCCATCTGGGCAGCTCCGGTAACCATGTTTTTAACATAGTCGGCGTGACCAGGGCAGTCAACGTGTGCATAGTGACGTGTTTCTGTCTGATACTCAACGTGTGCTGTATTAATGGTAATACCTCTTTCTTTTTCTTCAGGGGCGTTGTCGATAGAATCAAAAGATCTGATTTCTGACCAGCCCTTTTCTGCTAATACCTGAGTTATCGCAGCGGTGAGTGTGGTCTTTCCATGGTCAACGTGACCGATGGTACCAATATTCACGTGCGGTTTCGTGCGTTCAAATTTTTCTTTTGCCATATCTTACTGGTGTTTAAGTTTGATTAAATAAGGATTCAACAAATAATATTTTTTTATGGTAGAGCCGATGACGGGAATTGAACCCGTGGCCTCTTCCTTACCAAGGAAACGCTCTACCCCTGAGCTACATCGGCAAGATGAGAGCGGAAAACGGGACTCGAACCCGCCACCTACAGCTTGGAAGGCTGTCGCTCTACCGGATGAGCTATTTCCGCGTATATATCAACAATGGGGGAGAAGGATTTGAACCTCCGAAGGCGAAAGCCAACAGATTTACAGTCTGCCCCATTTGATTGACCGCTCTGGAACCCCCCCCGGGCAAATAACATAAGAGCCGATGGAGGGATTCGAACCCCCGGCCAGCTGATTACAAATCAGCTGCTCTGACCAACTGAGCTACATCGGCAATAACATCCTTTCAAAGAAAAGCCTTGTAAAAGGTTTGCAAATGTACAAAAGTTTTCTAATCTACCAAAGATTATTGATTTTTTTTTGTGTCAGCATACAGGGCTACATGCCCTTCAGCTTCTCCTTATATTTCTTTAATTGCTTCCTCAGCGCTTCAACAGCATTATCTACGGCCTCTTCAAACGATTTTGCCTGTTTCTTGGCAAAAAGGTCATTCCCGGGGATCAATAATTTTATCTCGGCAATTTTATTTTCATTATTGGAAGCACCATCCAGGCGCAGGATAACTTCACAACCGATAACGCCGTCAAATAAATTTTCCAGCTTCGCTGTCTTTTCCTGGATAAAATCTTCGAGCTTAGCATCTGCCTTAAAATGAACAGAACTGATCGTTACTTTCATGTGTTTGTCTTTTTGTTAATTACTAACTTCGAACTTCCAGCTATAATAATCATCCCCTTGTGCGTCAAAGGGGTTTTATACATTAATGCTCCAATGGTTTAAGCCTTTGGGTGGGCTTGTTTATAAACATGTTTGATCTTTTCAATGGTAGTGTGTGTATATACCTGTGTGGCTGAAAGATTGGCATGCCCCAGTAGTTCCTTGATGGCATTCAGGTCGGCGCCCCCGTCAAGCATATGGGTGGCAAATGAATGGCGCATAACGTGCGGGCTTTTCTTGGTCCGGGTGGTAATCTTTCCCAGATAATGACGCACCCGGCGGTTTACCAACATGGGATAAACCTGTTTACCCCGGTCGGTTACAACCAACCAGTGATCATGCTCTATAGGAAAGCGTTTGGCTTTTTCGTCACAATATGCCTGATATATATGTATTACCCCGTCAAGCAGTGGCAGAATCCGTTCTTTGTTTCCTTTACCGGTAATACGAAGTTGTTTCGCGGCTATGTCCAGGTCGCGGTGTCTCAGGTTCATAAGTTCGGATAGCCTTATGCCCGTGGTATACAAAAGCTCAATCAGCAACTGGTCACGACGCCCCTGAAACGAATCATCATACATAGAAGGATCCATTAAACGACCCAACGAATGTTCCTCCACAAAGACCGGCAAAGCCCGGTCCTTTTTCTGGGCTGCAACTTTATCCATCGGATTGACCGTCAACTCGTCGGATGTTACCAAATATTTATAAAATGAACGTAATGCTGAACGCTTCCTGTTAAAAGAACTTTTCGCTATTCCCTGTTGCCTGAGCTCGGCAAACCACGAACGAACCATCATAGAATCAGCCTGTGACCCTCCTGTCAAACCATAGCGGTCACGCAGGAAAGCCTCAAACTGCTGAAGGTCATTCCGGTAAGAAACCAGGGTGTGGTTTGCATACCGCCTCCCACGGCGAAGATGCTCCAAAAATGTTTCTGAACAGGCTGCCATAGAAAATAAAAGAAGAAACCTTTGCCCTAAAGTTATGCAAAAAAAACATAACAGCAAAAATTTCTTCCGTAAAGCGTCAAAGGTTTGTTAATATGGTACTAAGGCGTATTAACTGTTATCCTGCTGTTCTCTAAGCTTTTGGATATAGATGGCCTTTAACTTTTCCTCACGCTTTTTTACAGAAGGCTTTGTGTACTTCTGACGATTTCTCAGTTCCCTAAGCACACCGGTTTTTTCAAACTTACGCTTCATCTTCTTCAAAACACGGTCTATGTTTTCGCCTTCTTTTACAGGGACAATGATCATGTTAACCTCTTTTTTTACTGATTTTTAACTATATAAAACAAATTCTTATCATGTAAATCTGATGCAAAGATAACAATTGTTTTACAGACCACAAAAAAAGTATGGATTTGATTCAAAATCAGCAGCAGATATATAAACAAAAAACCACTCACCACCAGGGCATGCTATATCAATCATGCTAAATCATTGTCCAATACTATGATTCAGAAAATCGGTCATCTTACGATAGAGATGAAACCTCGCATTACCGGTGAAAATGCCGTGATCATGATCGGGATAGATCATCAGGTCAAAGTCGACGCCCTCTTCGATCAATGCATCGGTCATCTCCATCGTATTCTGGTAGTGAACGTTGTCGTCGGCCGAGCCATGCACCAACAGGTAATCCCCCTCGATTTTATCAACATGGTTGATGGGTGAATTGTCGTCATACCCATCCGGATTCTCCTGGGGCGTTCGCATATAGCGTTCGGTATAGATGGTATCATAGAAACGCCAGCTGGTTACGGGGGCCACAGCAATAGCTGAACTAAAATGATCGGCACCTTTAGCCAGGCAGAGCGAGGAAAGGTATCCTCCATAACTCCAGCCAAAGATGGCGATGCGGTCTCCATCCACATAATCAAGGTTGGCCAGGTATTTGGCCGACTCTATCTGATCAATGGTTTCATATTTTCCCAGCTGCAGGTAGGTCATCTTCCGAAACTCCTCCCCTCGTCCACCGGTTCCCCGGTTATCGACCGTTACCACGATATATCCTTCCTGAGCCAGTTGCTGGAACCATACGCCATTCCAGGTGTTCCAGTTGTCAACCACAGCCTGATGTCCCGGACCGCCATATACATACATCAGCACCGGATATTCTTTCTCCGGATCAAAATCAGCAGGCCTGATCATCTGTGCATTCAGGGACACGCCATCGCTGGTGGTAAAACTGAAAAACCGGGGATCAACAAATTCATGGTCCTCCACCCTTTCCTTCAACGTGGCGTTGTCTTCCAACACTTCGACGAGTTCACCATCGGATTTGTGAATGCTGTATTCCGGCGGCCGGGAAGCAGTGGCGAAGCGGTTGATGAAAAACCGGAACCCCTCACTGAATGAAGGGCTATGGGTGCCTTTACCGCTGGTGAGCTGCTCAGCTCCACTGCCGTCCAATCCGGCAGCATACAAATGATTTGTCAACGGTGATTCTTTCCTGGCTGTATAGTAAACAAGCCCGGCTTCTTCATCCACACCAAGAAATGACTCCATATCATATTCACCCTGATTCAGCGGATGCACTTCATGGCCTTCCATATCGTGCAGGTAAAGGTGCCGGTAGCCGTTTTTCTCACTTGAAATAATAAAGTGACTGCCATCCTCCAGGAAAGTAAGGTGATCGGTTATAGGAATATACCATTGATTCACCTCCTCATACATAACCTCTGTTTCACCTGTTACGGCATCTGCCAATAGTATCTCCAGATGGTTCTGAAGGCGATTCAGGCGCTGCACCGAGAGCCTGGCAGGGTCGCGCGTCCATTGAATACGTGGTATATACTGATCCTTTTCCTCGCCAATATCCACCGCAATGGTTTCTTCGCCGGCCAGGTCATACATATGAACCGTTACATGGGCGTTTTCCTCTCCGGCTTTTGGATATTTAAAGCGGTACTCATCCGGATACAGTGACCCGTACGTAAGCATCAGAAACTCTTTTACGTGACTTTCATCAAACCGCAGAAAAGCGATGCGCTGACCATCGGGCGACCACTCAAAGCCTTTGGTCAGGTAAAATTCCTCTTCATATACCCAGTCGGTAGTCCCATTGATGATATGATTGTATTCACCATCGGTGGTTACCGGATATTCTTCATCATCCTCCAAATCTTTTATATAGATATTGTTTTCCCGTACAAAGGCGATCATGCTACCATCGGGCGAGAAATCAGGCAAACGCTGCCGGGTGTCTTCAGATAAGGGCGTCAGCTCCTGTTTTTCGATATCCCAGATATGGTATTCTGCACGACGTGAACGACGGTAGATCGATTCCTGCTCAACACCAACCAGCAGTTGGTTTTCATCAGGACCAAAGGCATAGGTATCGATGGTAAGTGGTTCACCCTCGTCATCCTCCAGTTTTCCTTCGGTGGTAAAAACCTGTTCCACAAATTCTCCCGTGTCATAACGGTGCATATTGACCTTGTTACCTTCGGTTATCAGGGTATAGTGCAGGCCATCCTGCATAGACATACCCCTTGTGATGGTTTCCGGAACAAAATGCCTGTCGAGCCACAGTTTTTCCAGGGTAATGGCTTCTGACTGCGCCATTGAGGCATTATAAGTCATACTAATGGCAAGCAGAAACAAGATAGCACTAATGGAACGTCTCATCGGTTTGGGTTGTTTTGGTTTATGAAAAGGATTTACAGCGGCTAATTTCTATATTATTTTTGATATAGACAAAATCCCTTCTTAAAACCAGGAAAAGAAAAAGGTTTATTTTAGCAGACCAGAAATATCAAAAAAGCCTTTATACATATGCAAAACCTCATCCGTTGTAAGGGTTTCCACACGATCGATCTTATTGGCAGCGGGGATATACCATATTTCGGCAAAAAAGTCATCAAGGCCGTACAACCGGATGTTAAAATGGAGAAACTGCCTGTTTGTGATGGGTTTCCCCCTTTCAAGTACCTGATATACCTTCTCTTTTAAGGGCGCATTATCGAATGTGGACTTATTCATATCAACTGGGTATTCAAAAATAACGACAACATGAAAAACATTCCCAATATCATCAGCCTGATCAACCTTTTTCTGGGGTGTACTGCCATAGTGCTAATCATGAAA
>CAYMDX010000048.1:0-14213 GCA_964389125.1 uncultured Bacteroidales bacterium | reverse complement strand
ATAGTTACGCAAACATAAACACAAGAAGCCACTCTTATGATATTAAAAACAGGAGCTAAAATCGTAGCTGCCACGAGTAAGGCACGTTTCAACAGATGGTATAAACAACCGGTTAACCTGCAGGAAAAAGTATTTCGGGATTTAATTGAACAGGGGCGAAAAACGGCCTTTGGGCGTGAGCATGGTTTTGATAAAGTCAATGATCAGAACTCGTTTGCACAGCAGGTACCCATACGGGATTATGAGGGTTTTAAGCCTTATATTGAAAGGATCTCCGCCGGAGAGAAGGACGTTCTCTGGCCCGGACGACCCATGTATTTCTCCAAGACATCCGGTACAACGTCAGGTGCAAAATATATCCCGATAACCAAGGCTTCCATGCCCAACCATATTGAGTCGGCCCGGCAGGCCTTGCTGATGTATATCCTGAAAACCGGTCGCACGGACTTTATCCGGGGCCGGATGATCTTTATCAGCGGCAGTCCCGAGCTGGACACTACCAATGATATCCCCACGGGCCGGCTATCCGGTATCGCCCACAGGCATGTGCCGGCCTACCTGCGACGTCGCCGGTTACCTTCCTATGATGTAAACTGTATCGACGACTGGGAAGAGAAACTGGATGCCATCGTGAAGGAGACCATCGACAAAAACATGAGTCTGATCAGCGGCATCCCCCCATGGGTGGAGATGTATTTTGAGCGCATCCTGGATTATTCCGGAAAGAAAACGATTTCAGAGCTGTTCCCCGGCTTTTCTCTGTTTGTTTATGGGGGCGTGAACTTTCAACCCTACCGGAACAAGTTCCATCAGCTTATTGGGAAAGAAGTTCCCTCACTGGAAACCTTTCCGGCTTCTGAGGGGTTTATCGGGTTTCAGGATGAATGGCCATCCGAGGGTTTGCTGCTCATCCCGGATGCCGGCATCTATTACGAATTTATTCCGGCCGACCGCTTTCACGAGGATAACCCGCCCCGTATCCCGCTGGCACACGTTGAAACAGATGTCAACTATGTGATGATCCTGAACACCAATGCCGGTTTGTGGGGATACAACATTGGCGACACCGTCAAGTTTGTGTCTACGGACCCTTACCGTTTTGTGTCGACCGGACGTCTGAGTCATTTTACGTCGGCATTTGGCGAGCATGTCATCGCTGAGGAGGCCGAGGATGCCCTTCAAATAGCCGTAAAAGAGACCGGGGCTGTGGTGTCGGAGTTTACCCTGGCCCCTCTTGTCGATAACCCGGATGGGTCACCCTGTCACCAGTGGTTTATTGAATTCCAGAAAGAACCCGGAGATATGGATGCCTTTGCCCGTATTTTGGATGCCTCGCTTCAGGAAAAAAACCCCTATTACAAAGATCTGGTGTCGGGCAATATCCTGCAACGGGCCATGGTTTTCAGTTTGCCGGCCGGCACATTCAGGGAGTATATGAAGTCTATCGGCAAACTTGGCGGTCAGAACAAGGTGCCTCATCTTGCCAATGACCGCAGAATTGCCGACTGGATCATGGAAAACGTTCTTACGTGAGGATCTCGCTTTCCGGTAGCCCGAAGCATTCATCCATTTTGATGTCCATATCTTCCAGGGCGTTCAGGATCGGATTATAGATGCCGGGTGTAACAGGGATTCTGACACCTTTTTCAGTAATCTCACCCTTCAGGATCATTTCCACCGCAATGGCTGCCGGAAGTGTTACCGTGCGGGCAATGGCCGTGTCACCATCCTGACTGCCGAAATCGAGCATGCATGACCGGATCACCTCTTTCGAATTATCGGGATAGGCAGCCAGTAGCTTATGTTGCATGGCCACCATGTCGCGTTCCTCCGGCTTAAGAGTCATTTTCTCCATCATCAGGTCGGAGACAATTTCGAATGGGGTGTCCTGACGTCGCTTCATCCGGGCATCCGAAAACAATCCGAGCCACTCCATAGCCTTGATGCTATGTGCATCTTCGGAAAGATCAAGATAAGCAGCCACCTTCTGTTTGATATTGTCAGCGTTGTCTTCACCCATAAGCATGGCCAGCATCTCTGCATAGGTCATGCCTGTCATGTCGTACGTGTTGTTGGTGATCAGTTTCAGCGCTTTCATGCTGTCAAGCGCCTCACACCATCCCGGGTACCTGAAGGTTCCCCGCATCATGGTTTTTGCTTCAGGAATGCCATACAAATCAATATAAGGCATGCTGTCACGGTTAGGGTAGACCTCCAGCTTACCCACGTCCGGGAAATGCAGCTTAAAGGTGTTTTTAAAAATATCCTCACCGGGAATAGTAACCTCTTTACTATTGTGGAGATATAGCGCTTCATTGTTTGAAGCCAGCAATACCCCTTTCGGGCTCCATGAGAATTTATAGCGGAAAGGGTTATCCGCCGCTTCCGGTGCCGGCAATGCACCGCAGATGCTGTAAAAGGCTTCAACATTTCCACCTTTATCATGTACATGGTCGATGATACGCATGGCCGACATGTGATCAATGCCCGGATCCAGCCCCAGCTCATTCAGGATAATGATACCGGCATCACGTACCTCCTGGTCCAATGCTTTCATGTCGGGCTTTACATACGACGTGGTCACCATGTCTTTCTTGTGATGAATACAGTGGTGCGCCACCGCTACATGAAAGACCCAGGGAAGCAGGCTCACCAGGATATCATGGGAGGCGATCATGGAGTCAAGGGCCTCCGTATCGTCCATTACCCATTCGATGGCGTCTCCGTTTTCATGGCCTTCTGTCATCTCCTTTGCGCGATCCATAGTGTCTGGAGCCGTGGCCACGGTTACATGGATTTTTTTCTCCAGTAAATATCTGACGATGGGTTTGGCAACCATTCCGGCTCCGAGAATTAATACTTTTTTCATAATGAAATACTTATTTATCAGGGTTTTATATATGTGTTTTGATAGATTATATGCGTGATTAATGCTGTTTTGCGTTGTATGAGTGCTGAACCTTTACAATAAAAAAAGGAAGCTCTTGCTGTCAAGGCTTCCCGTTAATGCAGGTACAGGATCAGAGATAATCCTGAATATACTGATAAGAAGGTGTCAGCTTTCCCTGATGCAGGATTAGTGCTTTCCTGATGGCATCCGGCAGTTGCAGGTTCTCAAATGGTGCTGTGTAATCGGCCATGGCAATCGGTTTTACAAACGGAAAAAGGGCATCTGCGAAAGCGACAGATGAATCCAGAGGTAATTCGCTTGGCAGTATATCAACGGCCATAACCAGGATGCCATTACCTTTGAATCCCATAAATGGCTTATCATCATGGGGATTGTACACAAATACCGGGTCTTCAATTTCCGTACCCTTATGTGTACACTCTATGGAACCGTCCGGATCACAGGTTATATCCCCTATGACAGTTAGTTTTGGCTGTCCTTCCCTGAACAGTTCCTTCAGGTATTTTTTCGTTACGATACGCGGATACCGCGTATCCCAGTACATGCAGTTCATCAGCACGGACAAATGCGGGATGTACTGTTCAAAGTTGTTTTCATATTGCTCCGGATGCCGGTAATAATCCTGCAGCTCAAATTCGCTGCCATCCTTCCGGCGGGAGATATGTTCCTCTTTAAAGATGACTTTGTAGATGATGTTATTTGGCAGCTTTCCCTGGTCCTTCAGCGAGAGCAACTGTTTCGGTGAGATCTCCTGTGAGGGAAGCAGGTTTGCTATCTCCTGGGCACCCATGCTTACATTGCCATAACCGGTAAATCCAATGGTAAGCGGACACAACTCTTGTGGAAGCCCTTCTTCGGCCATTCGCCTGCCGGCAGCCGATACCGCTTTTTTGGCTTCATGCAGGGATGGGTATTCGCAGGCTTGCCTGATCGACAAAAACGGGTTGTCTTCATACCCATACTCCTTCAGACGCTGACCCAGACTCCACAATGAATCAATCATCCCGGCAAGACCGGCAAATTTTCCGAAAAATATCAGGCGCCTGTTCTGATCATTGGTTATGCATTCGTAATCAATCAGGTTGCAGCCTTTTTCCATCATCTTCTTGAGCATGGGCATGTTGTAAGACTGTCCTTTGATCACATGACTAAAAAACACATACGTTTTCCCCGGTTCAAACGCTGCTTCCGGAATCTCTTTAACCCCAAAGATGACGTTAGCCTCTTTCAGGTTTGGTTCCACCCTGGCTCCGGCTTTACGGTATGCATCATCCGGAAAGATCCTTTTTTGGGAGCTCTCGGCTATTACCTGAACACCCTCGTCAATTAATTTTTTGGCATGGGAAGGTGTTACCGGTACCCGCCGTTCCATCTTATATTTATCTTCGTGCCTTATTCCAATAACTGCATCCATAGAAAATATTTTTTAGTTGTTACAAACATAACAAAAAAAGAATGTATGGCTAAATTCTTTTGGTAAAAAAGAAGAAAAACCGGGAGGTGTAGATGCTAAACCCAGGTTTGTTAGTATGTCTAAGCAACCCGGTCAATACCGATCCTTTGTTCAACGATTACCGGTTCAATGCACACCGGGTTATCCTTTGCAGGAGAGAAACAATGATAGAACAGGTGCTCAAAAAAGCCAGAATGTCTGAAATGCTAATCCTTACGGTTTTTCAGGAATTTCAGGCAATTGTCTTCGATACGCTGATGGATGTTATCTGCCGGTGATTTGACAAACTGTTCACCGGTGATGGTTTCATACAGTTCGATATAGCGTTCGGACACCTGCCGGACAAAATCTTTATCCATATGCGGGGCTGCCTGTTCCGGGTCGCCGGTGAAGCCTTTTTCGATCAGCCATTCCCTTACGAACTCTTTAGATAGTTGTTTTTGTGGCTCGTTGGCATCTTGTCGCTCCTGGTAGCCGTCACGGTAGAAGTAACGGGAAGAGTCGGGGGTGTGGATCTCATCGATCAGATAGATTTCTCCGTCGGCTTTGCCAAACTCATATTTTGTGTCAACCAGGATCAATCCTTTGTCGCGGGCCATTTCGCTGCCTCTGTGGAACAGCTCCAGGCTGTATGATTCGAGCTTTTCGTAATCCTCGCGGCTCACAAGCCCCTGCTGCAGGATCTCCTGTTTGGAAATATCTTCATCATGGCCGACCTGAGCCTTGGTGGTAGGGGTGATAATGGGCTCCGGGAAAGGGTCGTTCTCTTTCATGCCTTCGGGCATGAGAACGCCGCACAGCGCACGTTTTCCTTGTTTGTATTCACGCCAGGCGTGCCCTGACAGGTAGCCGCGAATAACCATTTCAACCGGGTAAGGTTCGCACAAGCGACCGGCCGTCACCATCGGGTCAGGAATATCGATTTTCCAGTTGGGGACAATGTCTGCACTGGCATCCAGAAACCTGGCTGCGATCTGATTCAACACCTGTCCTTTATAGGGAATGCCTTCAGGCAGTACGACGTCAAATGCCGATATGCGGTCGCTTACTACCATCAGCATGATTTGATCCCTGACCGTATAGACGTCACGAACCTTTCCTTTGTAAAAATTTGTCTGTTCAGGAAGTTGAAAGTTGGTTTCCGTTATGGCATTCATGTGTGTAGGATTTGAATGTTTGGAGTGTGAGTTAGTTATTTTGTTTATTTGGGTTATTGCGTTTTTGAGAATTGTCCTGCTCATAGGCTTCGATGATCCGGCTTACCAGTTCATGCCTGATGACATCATTTTCATTAAGAAAAATAAAATCAATGCCTTTGGTATTGTTGAGTACGGTGAAAGCTTTAAAAAGCCCTGATTTCTGGTTCCCGGGCAGGTCGATTTGTGTAATATCGCCGGTGATGATGAACTTGGCTGATTTGCCCATACGTGTGAGAAACATTTTTAGCTGGCTCTCGGTGGCATTCTGTGCTTCATCGAGGATCGCAAAGGCGTTGTCAAGGGTTCTCCCCCGCATAAAAGCCAGCGGGGCGATTTCGATGGTGCCATCTTCGAGATAGGTGGCCAGTCTGGCAGACGGGATCATATCCCGAAGGGCATCATACAGTGGACGCAGGTAGGGATCAAGTTTGTCTTTCAAATCACCGGGTAAGAAGCCAAGGTTTTCTCCTGCTTCCACAGCCGGCCTTACCAATATAATGCGTTTCACCTCTTTGTTTTTCAAGGCCCGCACCGCCAAAGCAACTGCCGTGTAGGTTTTGCCGGTACCTGCCGGCCCGATCGCAAACAGCATATCATGCTTTCTGAAACTCTCAACCATGCGTCTTTGATTCGGAGAGCGGGCCTTTATGAGCATACCATTCTTACCGTAAAGCAACAGCTCTTCACCCCCTTTGCTTTCAGACTTGCTGCCGGTATCATGACTTTCACTGGCCATGACTTCCAGGATATTTTCTTCCGTGAGCTTCCCGAAGCGTTCGAAATGGTCCATCATCTCTTGCAATTTATGCTCGAAAAATGCAACCTCCTGTTCTTCTCCGATGGCTTTGATCTCATTCCCCCTGGCAATCAGTTTGAGTTTTGGAAAAATGTTTTTCAGCAGTTGTAGCTTCTCTTCCCGCAGACCAAGAATATCGGGAGGGTGTATGCCTTCAATTTTGATTGTTTTTTCACCCATGAAATGATTACTTTTGACATGCAAAATAACAATATTTTTATCAAATAACAGGGAAGTGCCATCCGATTTTACTGTGGCTGGTGCTTTTAGGAAAACTGGATATGCCGATTATTACCCTTACAAGTGACTGGGGTACCGGTAATCACTACGCCGGGGCCGTGAAAGGAGCTTTGTTAAAAGCGCTTCCTGACGCAACCATCGTAGATATAACACATGATATCAGTTGCTTCGATATCATGAAGGCATCCTTTGTGTTAAAAAATGCATACCCGAATTTTCCGGCGGGCACCATTCATCTGATCGGCATTAACTCGGAAGCAGGTATCAATACACCCCATATTGCTGTTCAGTACAAGGATCAGTATTTTATCGGGGCCGATAACGGTGTTTTTTCTCTCCTGTTTGATGAAGCCCCCGCAGAGTCTGTAGAGCTTGATATTATACAAGATACCGATTATTTTACGTTCTCTACCCGTGACGTCTTCGTAAAAGCGGCAGCCATGATCGGATCCGGACAACCCCTGCAGGAAATAGGCCATTCCCATACCGGCCTCAATGAACGCTTTCCGTTTAATCCGGTCGTGTATCCGGACAGGATTGTCGGCAAAGTGATTTTTATCGATCATTATGAGAATGTGTTTATTAACATTGATCAGCCTTTGTTTAAAGAAGTCGGCAAGGGGCGTGACTTCCTGATCAGTTTTCGGTCGCCTGGCGAGGGCATTGAACAGATACATCAGTCTTATTCCGATGTGGTCCCGGGTGAACGACTTGCCCTGTTTGGCGCCACCGGCTTCCTGGAAATTGCCATCAATCAGGGGAAAGCCGCTTCGCTCCTGGGAATGCATATGAATGACTCTGTTTCCGTTGATTTTTCACCTGAAAAGGGATAACTATGTGGGCATTGCTAAAAAGAGAGCTGAATGGTTTTTTCAACAGCCTGATCGCTTATGTTGTCATGGCTGTTTTTCTGATCATCACCAGCCTTTTTTTATGGGTTTTCCCGGCCGGATATAATATCCCTGATTCAGGATATGCCAATCTGGACGGCCTGTTCGTTCTTACCCCATTCGTATTCCTGTTTCTGATCCCTGCCATTACCATGCGTCTCTTTTCGGATGAGTTGCGTACAGGTACCATCGAAATGCTGATGACCAAGCCTGTAAGCGACCTGCAGGTATTGCTTTCCAAATACCTGGCAGGGGTAGCTTTGATGGTTGTTTCGGTACTCCCGACATTGATTTATCTGTTGACGGTGCATTTGTATGCGGCACCCCCCGGCGTGGATATGGGCGGCGCATGGGGTTCATACCTGGGCCTGTTGCTGCTGGGAATGGTGTTTGTGGCGGTCGGGCTGTTTGCGTCTTCCCTGACAGAGAACCAGGTACTTGCCTTTATCATTGCCCTGTTTTTGAACGGCTTCCTGTATATGGGGTTTGAGATGATCCACGGGCTGGATCTCTTTGGTCAAATGGACCTGTTTGTCAGAAAACTGGGCCTGAATTCCCATTATACCTCTATCAGCCGCGGCGTTGTCGACAGCCGGGATCTGATATATTTTGCCGGTGTGATCGTCTTGTTCCTGGCCTTCACCCGTGAACGTACCGGACGGATTACCGGCAGGAGGCCTGCAAAAATGCGTTTCCTGTCGATAGTGGTTCTGGTGATCGCCGCCAACATCATGGGACAAATCGGTTTTACCCGGTGGGACCTCACCAGTGAAAAACGTTATACCCTGACCGACACCACCCGCGAGATGCTTCGCGAGCTGGATGACATCGTGTATTTCCGGGTTTACCTCGATGGTGACCTTCCCACCGAATTCAGACGCCTTCGTAACGATACCCGCGAAATGCTGGATGAGTTCCGTGCATATTCCGACCTTATACAGTTTGAATTTGTGAGTCCGGCCGATGAAGCCGGCGATGACCCCGAGCAGCTAGAGTCTCTTTACCGCCGGCTACAGGAGAAGGGACTTGAACCTGCCCAGCTGCAGATGCGCGCCGGCGAAGGCACATCACAGCGTGTTGTTTTTCCGGGCGCCCTGGTGTCCTACAAAGGCGACGAGGCCGCCGTACAGGTTTTTCAGGATTTTATGGGGGCATCCATAGATGAAGCCATTCGCCACTCTTCCGTAGACCTTGAATACCAGCTGGCCGCTACCATCCGCAAGCTCACAGCCGGAGAAAAGAAACGTGTTGCCTTTCTGGAAGGACACGGAGAACTCCCTCCGGAAGAAACAGCTTCCTTTTCGGAAATGCTTGAAGATTTCTATGATGTGGAAAGGGTGGACACGACAGCGGATTTCGGGAAACTAAAGGACTTTTCCGCCCTGATCTCTGCCAGACCCCTGGAGCCTTTCTCCGAAAAAGAAAAGTATGTGCTGGATCAGTATCTGATGCATGGTGGCTCCATGTTGTGGATGGTAGATCCGGTTTTTGCCGATATGGACAGCCTTCGTCAGGCCCCGCAAACACTTGGTATGGTCAGGGATATCAATATGGATGACTTTTTCTTTCGCTATGGTGCCCGCCTGAATCCGGTCCTGCTTAAGGATTTAAATGCCGCCCCTTTGCCGGTGACCACAGGCTATTCCGGAGGAAGGCCGCAGATCAACCTGCTGCCCTGGCATTTTTTTCCCATCATAACACCCACACAGGACCATGAGATCGTGCAAAACCTGAATGTGATCCGCACCGGGTTTGTCAGTAGTATCGATACCGTCGAAACACCCGACGTGGATAAACATGTTCTGCTGGAGACATCACCCTATACACGTATTATGCCCGTACCTGTGCGTATCAGCCTGGATATTCTGCAGCAGCCGGTGGACGAGCCTCAATACCGGGATGGTCCGCAGCCCTTAGCCATGTTGTTGGAAGGGAGGTTTTCTTCACTGTTTAGAAATCGCTTCGCCCCGGATGTGGAACCGGCTGATAGGTTTGAACGTCGCGATACCAGTAGCCATGCTTCCATGATTGTGGTAACTGACGGCAGAATAGCTGCCAATCAGTTCAGCAGCGACGGCCAGCCTTTGCCAACAGGGTACGACAGGTATTCAGGTGAATCCTTCGCCAATGACGATTTTTTGATGAATGCCGTCAACTACCTTACCGGTGATGCCGGATTTATTGAAGCCAGAGCCAAAGATATACGCCTGCGCCGCCTTGATCGTACGAAAATCCAGGATGATCTGCTGGCTGTCCAGGTGGTTAACACCGTTTTGCCTGTCCTGCTGGTGTTTTTGTTTGGAACCTTCAGGCTGCTTTGGCGTAAAAGAAAATATAACCGATAGTACAGATATATGCCAAAACAACATGCCTGGTACCTGTTTTTATTTGCCCTCGCGGTATTCGTATTTGCCCTGTTTCTGTTTTTGGCAGATACCCCGGGGAAGGGTTTGGAGCAGCGTGATTTTCGCATAGATAGCGAAAAGGAGCTGGTGGCGGTTCATATCAAAGGACCTGTCAGTGAGAAGATCGTACTCGAAAAAGCCGAAGACGGAGAATGGCTGCTGAACAGCGAGACAAAGGCCAATCAGGCAGCTGTCAGGGACTTGCTATCTGTGTTGAGAAACATGGATACCCGGCGTCCGGTTGCCATGGAGCAACGGGAGATGGTTAATAAAAATCTTGACCACAATGGAGTACTTGTGGAGGTTTTTGCACGCGGACACTGGATAAGTCTCTCCGGCAATATCCAATGGTTCCCGCGGAAGACGCTGGTGAAGGTATTTTATGTTGGGGAAGATCATGCAGATGGAGAAGCTACCCACATGCGGCTGATCAATTCGGAAACACCTTTTGAAGTATATGCTCCTGCCCGGAAACAGGGGCTTAGTAAGGTGTTTGCGGCTGAAGAACACCTTTGGAAAGATCGCTCTGTGGTCAATTTTGCCCCGGGCGAGCTGAAAAAGGCTTGCGTGACACATAAGGAACGCCCGGGGGAATCATACCAAATAGCTTTTGAAGAAAACCGGCCTGCAAAGCTATTTGACAGCCATGGCCACGAAATCGACAGTATCCGCATCAGGCATGAACGCATTCAACGTTATCGGAATGCTTTTCCGCCTTTATATCACGAACGCCTGTTGCCCGGCTCTGCTTCCTCCCCGCCTGATGACATATATTCAGAGAGGCCTTTTCTTGATAAAAGACTGGAGCAGGAATCCGGCGAGGCAATCCGAATGCGCTTTTACAGGCGCTATCCACCGGATGACGGCACCCTTGTTTCGGAAGAACGGGACTATGACCCTAATCGCTTTTACCTGCGCATTAATGGCGACGACTATGCCATCGCAACTTATCATGCGTTTCAACATGTTTTGCGGCCGCTCTCGTGGTTTGTCAAAGAAGACCCCGTAAACTGACCGGAAGTCGGCTGTATCTTTACACGTTTACACAGGCTTCCAGGTAATGAAAATTAATTTCATATTATAGACGATCATTTTTAATAAAACGCTATATTTGCTGATCATATCTAAATCAGAAGACGTATGAAGTTTATTGTATCCAGTTCATTGCTCCTTAAGCAATTGCAAGCGATTAGCGGTGTGCTTAGCACCAATAATACTTTACCCATTCTGGACAACTTTCTGTTTGAGCTGTCAGATTCTGAAATCAAGATATCGGCCTCGGACCTGGAGACGACCATGACCACCCGTATACAGGTTGATATGTCTGAAGGGGAGGGGAGTGTCGCCATCCCGGCCAGGCTATTGCTTGATACCCTGAAGACCCTGTCGGATGTTCCTGTAACTTTTGATATTGATTCCGGAAACTTTGGTGTAACCCTTACGGCCGGTGAGGGGAAATACCGTCTGGCCGGGCAGAATGGTGAAGAATATCCACAGGTGCCACCCATTGAGGAGGCTACCTCCATCTCCATTGAGTCAGAGGTGCTGTATCAGGCCATTTCCAAAACCATCTTTGCGGCCAGTAACGATGATCTTCGTCCGGTGATGGCAGGCGTATATTGCCAGCTGTCGGATGAAGGCACCCTCTTCGTTGCCACCGATGCCCACAAACTGGTACGCTATACCCGGCATGATGTGAAATCAGAGGAGACGGCAAGCTTTATCCTTCCTAAAAAACCGCTTAACCAGCTGCGAAATATCCTTGCACAGGATGATGTGCCCGTGCAAATTGAATATAGTGCAACCAACGCGCGTTTCACGTTTAAAAATTTCATCATGACCTGCCGGCTGATCGAAGGCAAGTATCCGAATTATTCGGCAGTGATCCCTGATAGCAACCCCAATAAGATGACTGTGGACAGGCTTCCATTCCTGAACGCCATCAAACGGGTTTCGCTATTTTCAAACCAGTCAACATATCAGGTTAAATTCAAGATTGTCGGCAGTGAGCTTACCCTGACAGCCGAAGACCTGGACTACAGCAATGAGGCGCGCGAAAGGCTTACCTGCCATTATGAGGGATCGGATCTTGAAATTGGGTTCAACAGCAAGTTTATGGTAGAGATGCTTAACAATTTGGAAAGCGATCAGGTCATGCTGGAGATGTCCGAACCAAACCGGGCGGGCCTTATTACCCCCATTGATGATAAGAATGAAAATGAGGATATCCTGATGCTTGTCATGCCGGTGATGTTAAGCACATAACATTGGGTATATAGCCTCAGGCTCAGTTTTCAGCAAACTCCGACAGTTCAAGCCAGCGATTCTCTTTGGATTCCAGCAGTTCTTCCACTTCGCGGAAGCGGGTCGATGCGTCTGTCAAATCTTCGGGTAAAAGTGTGCCGGAGTTCATCTTGTCAATCAGTTTGGCTTTTTCTTCTTCCAGGCTTTTTATTTCCTGCTCCAGGGCTTCAAACTCTCTCTGCTCCTTATAGGACCGTCTTTTCTTTTCACCGGACGACCGCCCCGGTTTTTTATGTTTGGCTGCCTTCTCTTTTTTCGAGCCGGCGCGCTGTCCAGTGGTAATCTGTTGTTGTTTTATCCGGTAGTCCGTGTAGTTGCCGGGAAAGTCTTTGATGTTGCCAACATCCCGGAACACAAACAGGTGATCGGAAAGCCTGTCGAGGAAGTACCGGTCATGGGATACGATGACCAGACATCCGGTATAGCGGAGCAGGAAGTCCTCCAGCAGGTTCAGGGTGTCGATGTCCAGGTCATTGGTGGGCTCGTCCAGGATTAAGAAGTTTGGATTCCTGACCAAAACGGTGAGCAGGTAAAGCCTGCGCTTTTCTCCGCCACTGAGCTTTTCCACCCGGTCGTGGTGCATGTGGTTCGGAAAATTAAAATGACGCAGGAACTGGGCCGCGCTCATCCAGTGATCTTTGGTAAGATGGATACGATCAGCAATGTCTGTGATGACTTCTATCACTTTTTTGTGATGTTCAATCGTAATACCATCCTGATGATAATAGCCGAATTGAACTGTCTGACCTGTAATAACCTTCCCTTCATCGGTTTTGACAGAACCGGTGATGATATTCACCAGTGTACTTTTGCCGGTACCATTCGGTCCTACAATACCGACCCGCTCACCCCCCTTGAACACATAGGAAAAATCATTTACCACTGTTTTGTCGTCAAAGGTTTTGTGGACATGCCTGAGCTCCAGAATCTTTTTGCCGAGCCTGGTCGGGTCCATATGGATGTCACCCATCCGGGATTCTTCTTGTGTCCTGGCTTCCTCCCGCAGGTCGTGGTAGGCTTGTTTCCGTGCTTTTGACTTTGTCGTGCGTGCCGGCGGGCTTCGTCGCATCCATTCCGACTCTTTCTTGAGGAGGTTCATGACCTTTTCGCTCCGGGCGGCTTCGGCCATTTTACGCTCTGCTTTCTTCTCAAGGAAGTAGGCATAGTTACCATGGTAGCTATGTATGTTTCCATTTTCGATCTCAATGATTTCATTGCAGATGGCATCCAGGAAGTAGCGATCGTGCGTTACCATCAGCAGGGTGATCTTCTGGCGGTTAAAAAAGGACTCCAGCCATTCGATCATCGAGATATCCAGGTGGTTGGTCGGCTCATCGAGGATCACAAAATCAGCTTCTTCGATAAGTATTTTGCCCAGTGCCAGGCGTTTGACCTCTCCGCCGGAGAGCGTACCAACACGGGCTTTGAGATTCCCGATCTTTAGCATGGTCAGGATCTGCTTCACCCGCTGCTCGTAATCCCAGGCCTGAAGGGCATCCATTCGTTCTATCAGATACTGAAGCTGCCGGGCCTTTTCCGGATCGTTGGTATCTTCTTCCTCCTGGATAAACTCTTCATAGTCTTTGATGGCCCTGGTCTGTTCGTTATCAGCAGATAGCAGGGCCTGCGAAACTGTATTTTCAGGGTCAAAGGAAGGTTCCTGCGGGAGATAGGATATGCGAAGGTTTGACCGGTAGGTGCAGTATCCTTCATCGGGCTCATCATGCCCGGCCAATATGTTCAGGAGGGTCGTTTTGCCGGTGCCATTACGAGCGATCAGGGCCACCTTCTGACCCTGATCGACACTGATTGAGATGTTCTGAAACAGGACATTCTCACCATAAGCCTTGCTGATCCCTTTCGCCTGGATAAAATTTATCGCTTCCATGATGGGGGCAAAGGTAGCAAGAATGTTTGATTATCATTCCATGATACAACGAACAGAATAGCCTTCTTCCTTGTATTCGAAGCCGGAGTAAAACCATCCGCCGTCATGCTGAAGCCTGCGCCAGCGT
>CAYMDX010000047.1:0-14296 GCA_964389125.1 uncultured Bacteroidales bacterium | reverse complement strand
ACTGTTCACTGAACAAATGACAGCAAAGTAACAACAGTGTCTTAAAAATTAGTTAGATGAAAGGGGTTGGAAGGAAGGAGAGAATAGAGAAAAGTGAAAAATGAATAATACAAAATGAACAGGTGGTTGCGGTGACACTACTTGAGTTATGCAGCACCAATAAGAAGATAAAGCAAAATCATAGCAATGAGGTATATTACGACGGTGCTTCTGGAAAATATCAGGGTGGCGCTGGCCTCTGTGCGGACACATTCGTTGCGGGCTGTGCTTACCGTGCTGATTATAGCCGTCGGGATCATGGCCCTGGTAGGGATACTCACGGCCATAGACTCCATTCAGGTGTCGATTACGGATAACTTTGCCCGGCTGGGTGCCAACAGCTTTTCTGTGCGAAACCGACAAATGGTTGTGCAATCAGGGGGAGGGTCGCCTCAGGTGTTTGAAAGGATTTCCTTTGATGAGGCTATGGCATTCAAAGAGAGATTTGATTTTCCGGCCGATGTATCCATATCCGTGCATGGCACAAGTGCTGCCACTGCAAGATACCAAAACAGGGAAACCAACCCCAATATACGTGTTCTCGGCAGCGACCAAAACTACCTGGTGACGGCAGGGTCCAGCCTTGAATATGGGAGAAACTTCTCCCGTTCAGAACTACAGTATGGCGCCGATGTCATTCTGCTTGGGCATGACGTTGCCACAACACTCTTCCCGGGCGATGAAGACCCGACCGATAAAACAGTGACCGTCGCCAATAAGCGTTACCGGGTGATTGGTGTGATCGCGCAGCAGGGCGCCGGCATGGGATTCTCAGACGATATGGCCTGTGTTGTTCCTTACATGCGAGCCCGGCGGGATTTCTCCAGGCCGAACATGAATTATACCATCAATGTAAGCACCCATGACATGGAATTACTTGATGAGTCAATTGCTGAAGCCGGCGGTCTGTTCAGGATTATCCGGGGGCAGCGGCCCGGTGACCCCGACAGCTTTAATGTTGACAAAAGCGATAATATTGCCCGGGCACTCATCGACAACATCCGTTTTGTGACACTGGCCGCCACGATAATTGGCCTGATTACCCTGCTTGGTGCTGCCATCGGACTGATGAACATCATGCTCGTGTCCGTAACAGAACGGACACAGGAGATCGGGATACGAAAAGCATTGGGAGCCACCAAAGCCGTAATCAAACAACAATTTCTGTCAGAAGCCATCGTTATCTGTCAGATCGGTGGTATCGTAGGTATCGTGCTCGGCATCCTTGCCGGAAACGGTATCTCGCTGCTGGTCGGAAGCCGTTTTATCATCCCATGGCTATGGATCATCACCGGTATTGTAATCTGCTTTGGCGTGGGTGTCATTGCGGGATACTATCCCGCCGCAAAAGCCTCCAGACTCGACCCGATTGAATCACTCAGGTACGAATAAGTCCGGGCAGGCTATAATACAGTGACAATGTTGAATAATAATAATATCCGATATGGAAAAATTAACAAAAATTGTAGCGACGATCTCTGATCGCCATTGTGAGCCAGACTTTATCCGGTCACTTCATGAAGCCGGAATGGACGTGGTGCGTATTAATACCGCCCATCAAAACCCGGAACAAAGCATGCAGATCATCCAACATGTAAGAAGTGTATCCGGTAAGATCCCTTTTATGATCGACACCAAAGGTCCGGAAGTGCGCACAAACCCTTCTGATCAGGACATCCCTGTTAAGCAGGGCCAACATATTAAGATGGCAGGTGACCCCGGGAAAACATCCTCCGAATCATTTGTCTATGTTAATTATGAAGGGTTCGATCAGCAACTTGAAACCGGTAAGATGGTTATGATCGACGACGGAGACATTGCCCTGACAGTTGTAGAAAAGCATAAAGATCACGTGGTTTGCCGGGTGGAAAACAGCGGATTGATTAAAGGCCGCAAAAGCATAAACCTGCCCGGAACAGCCGTTGACCTGCCCTCCCTTAGTGATAAAGACAGAGATTATATTGACTTTGCCATCAAAAACGACATGGACTTCATTGCCCACTCATTTGTGCGGAGCAAGGAGGATGTAATCGCCATACAAGAGATCCTGGATCAACATGACAGTCAGATAAAAATCATCGCCAAGATCGAGAATCAACAGGGCGTGGATAATATCGATGAGATCCTTGATCACGTATATGGTATCATGATCGCACGGGGTGATCTCGCCATAGAGGTGCCGGCCGAAAGGATTCCCGGCCTGCAAAGCAGTATGGTGAAAGAGTGTATGCGTCGAAAAAAGGCTGTGATCATAGCCACACAGATGTTGCATACCATGATTGAGAATCCGCGACCGACCCGAGCCGAGGTAAGTGACATAGCCACAGCCGTTTTTTCAGGTACCGATGCCGTGATGCTTAGCGGTGAAACAGCCTTTGGTAAGTATCCACTGGAGTCTGTCCAGATTATGACAAAAACTGTCAGGGAGGCTGAAAACAACAAAGCCTTTTATATTGAAAGCAATGTGATGCCGCATGACAATCCCGTATCTGTTTTCCTGTCAAAAACGGCCGTGAGCTCCATCCAGATGCTTGACACCAAAGCCGTCATCACGGATACCGACACCGGCAAGACCGCCCGTTATCTGGCCGCCTTCCGGGGACGTACACCCATATACGCCCAGTGTTACGACGAACGTGTCATGCGGGAGCTGGGCCTGAACTATGGTATTGTGGCTGATTATATGGACATTGAAATTTCAAAGAAAGACTTTATCAAGTCTACTTTGTCAAGGTTAATAGACCGTAAAGAGATTGAGTCGGAGGACAGGATCGTGGTGCTTGCCGGTAATTTTGGCAAGAAGGCAGGACCTTCTTTTGTGGAGATTAGCACAGCTGAGAGCATGCTCTCGGATCAGAAGCATGAAGAAATAGTTAATCCCACGCTAAAGTAGAGAGCAAATGACGTATATCTTCCTCTATGAAATTGATGACCGGTGCCAGAGAGTCATTGTCAGGAGGTACCCGAAAATATAAGGCCCCCCGCAAAAAGTGATCCGTGCTGTCAGTGGCATAAAACTGTAATGCTGAAGCCGCCTCACGCCCTTTGATGTGGAACAACATGCCATAGACGTTGTCTTTTTCATAGACAACGGTTTCTTCATCGATTCCGGAAGCCTTAGGGATGTGACGTTGAACGAATGTGCGTGCATCTTCAAAATAGCCTGCCAACTCTTCCCTGTCATCAAGAGGTTTATAGCTCATATGTATACGCCCGTTGAATTCAGGGAAAACGATGTCGCCCCAGTAACGTTCTGCGACATCCCCTGTGTCAGGCTCAAATTCTGCATATACCGGGTATTCAAACCGATAAGGATAAATGGTGTCAAATGTCTGATACGCCTTTTCCGGGAGCGCAATCCGAAAAAAGCCCCGCGGCTTCGGCGCATCCCCCTCCTCACGGCAACCCGTTAACGTCAGTAGTATGATGATAAAAAATACAATCCTGTTCATAAATTACTCCTTGATCTTGACCTTAATACGTTTGATACGCCGTTTGTCAACGCCTTCAACCTCAAATTCAAATTGTTTATAGCGGATCTTCGCCCCTTTCAGGGGTATCTCCTGTTTGATTTCCAAAATCAGACCTGCCAGCGTATCAGCCTCCCCTTTAACCTCATTGAAGATCGTATCACCGGTGCCCGTGATCTTGCAAAAGTCTTTCAGGAGTGTTTTCCCTTCAAAAACAAACGTGTTGGCATCCAGCTTAGAATAGATGGCTTCCTCCATGTCAAACTCGTCATTGATCTCCCCGACGATCTCCTCCAAAATATCCTCCAGGGTAACAAGACCTGATGTACCGCCATACTCATCAACAACAATCGCGAGGTGTATCTTTTTCTCCTGAAACTCTTTAAGCAGCTCATTAATCCGTTTACTCTCAGGCACAAAGAAAGCCTTACGTACCAATGTTTGCCAGTTAAAATCGTCTCCCCGCTCCAGGTAAGGAAGCAGGTCCTTGATATAGAGGATGCCCTGTATGTTGTCAAAATTTTCGCGATAAACAGGTATACGGCTGTAGCCGCCTTCCTGAATAACAGGGATCAGTTCACTGAACGGTGTGTCGTATTCAACGGAGACCACATCAACGCGTGACTTCATAATCTCCCGGACGTATATGTTACCAAAGCGGACAATACCCCTCAGCAATTCCTTATCCTCCTCGGTGGTGGTATCTCCCGCCGTTATTTCCAGTGCATGGGACAGATCGTGCATACTGATATTGGGACGCTTTTTCTCCATGCGTTTGTCAATGAAACGGGTTGATTTTACCAGTAGTGTGCTTAAAGGGTAAAATAATTTTCTTAAAACAAGCAGCGGCACTGCCATCAAAGAAGAAAAGCGAAGGGGGTATCTTGAGGCATACACTTTGGGCATCACTTCAGCAAATATCAGTATCAGAAAGGTGACCAGGATAACCTGCAGGATGAAGGCCACAACCGGATGCAGACCCGTGGTGAATATGCTATGAAACACAAAGGTAGAGAGGATAATGATGGCAATATTGATCACATTGTTGCTGATCAGAATGGTTGCCAGGAGGTGATTAGGACGCTCGAGCAGTGATAGGATTTTCCGGTTACCGGCGCTGTCATCTTTCCTGATGTGCTCAATATGACTGTGCTCCAGCGAGAAAAAAGCAACTTCTGAGCCCGAGATCATGGCTGAAAAGAACAATAGCACTATCATGATCCCCAGACCAATTAAAGCCCCAAAAGAAAAAGCCTGAATGAACGTATACAGGATTGTAACCAGATGCAAATACGTTTCGGGTGAATCTTCCAACGTTGTTTAGGTTCTTTTAAGCATACAAATTTAAAACATTTTTATGCACAAAATCAAAATAACTGACTATGCCTGTTATTTGTTAACTTTGACCAATGTTAAGAATAATCACCCTGACAATCAGCCTGTTGTTAGTGAGCCTGTCGACCAGCAGGGCTTCTGACGCCATTGCCGGACGTGTATTTGATGCCGGCACCCGGGAACCACTGGCCTTCGTGCATATACTTATCAATGACACGCAACAGGGCGGGCTTACTGATATTGACGGGTACTTCAGGCTGTCTTATCCGGATACCATTCATAAGCTTCGCCTGAGTTATGTCGGCTACCAGTCGAAAGTGCTGGAGGTTGGAGATGACGACCAGCGCCTCAACATATATCTCGAAAAGCAGCCGGTGACACTCACCGAAGTGGAAGTGTTCCCCGGTGAAAACCCTGCACATCGCATCATCGAAAAGGTAATCCGGCACCGCGAGGATAACGACCCGGAACAACTGCCTTCGTTTAGTTATACTTCTTATAACAAATTTATTTTTACCGGTCATATTGATGAAGGGCCTGCGGATGCTGACCCCGAACAGGTGAATTCAGTTATCGTCAATATAGCGGATTACCTGGAGCAACGTCATTTTTTTCTGATGGAAACCGTTACAGAGCGGAAATTCCTTTATCCGTCACGCAACGATGAAGAAGTGCTGGCATCCAGGGTTTCCGGTGTTGAACATCCCATGTTTCCCGCATTTATGTCGCAAATGCAGTCTTTTTCTTTCTATGATGATTATATAGATATTTTTGATGCCCGTTATTTGAGTCCGTTGGCACCAGGTAGTACAGAGCGGTATTTTTTTATGATGGAAGATACCACCCGGGTGGCGCAGGATACCGTTTTTGTGATTTCCTACCGGCCATCACGTGGTCGAAACTTCGAGGGCCTGAAAGGGGTGATGTATGTCAATACCAATGGTTGGGCCCTTCAGTCAGTGATTGCAGAACCTGCCACAGCCGACGAGGCGTCACGGGTACGAATACAACAAAAATATGAACAAATTGAAGGACGCCGCTGGTTCCCCGTTGAGCTGAACACCGACTTTGAGCTGCTGAACGTAGATGGCTTACAGGGCCTTACCATCGTGGGGGAGGGTCGTACCTATCTGCATGGTATCGAATTGGAACCGCCCCTGTCAGGACGGGATTTTTCCGCTTTTGACATGACTTTCTCTGAGGAAAACACCGCCCGGGACAACCAGTTTTGGGAGGATTACCGGAAGGACACGCTCTCCCTAAGGGAGCAAAACACCTATCATTATCTTGATAGTGTAGGCACGGAACATGATCTGGATGGTCAGGTAGATCGTCTGGAGGCTTTGTTTGCCGGCAAATGGCGGAGAGGGGTGATCGATGTTGACCTTCTTAAAATGGTAGGCTATAACAGGCGGGAAGGTTTTCGGCCGGGCCTGGCAGTGCAGACCAACGAAAGACTGTCGCCGCGATTCCGTCTGCGCGGGCTGCTGGCATACGGATTCCGGGACAAGACATGGAAATATGGTGGGGGTACCGAAATCCGGCTTCACAGACTATCCGATTTTTGGTTCGGATATGATTATCTAAATGATGTGACCGAAAGAGGGTCTTCCACCTTTTTAACGTCACCCTCGCTTGTGTCACCGGATAATATCAGGAGCTTCTTTCTGAGAACTGTTGACATGAGAGAATCCCATTCCCTTTGGTTGCGATTCAGAACCTTTCGCAACTATCTCGCCCTCCGGCCGTATGTAAGTTATCGAATGGTCTCCTATTCAGATGACTACCGCTACCTGCCTGGTGGTTTTTCCGAAAAACATGAGGGGGAAAGTGGGCAAACCGGTTTCCGGTATTTTGAAACCGGCCTGCAAATGCGTTTTGCATACGGGGAGCGATTCATTCTTACGCCTAACCGGATTATGCGAATTGGCGGGGATTATCCGACACTGTATATCAATATTGCCAGAGGAATGCAGGGGGTGCTGGAGGGTGAATATGCCTACTGGCGCCTGGAAGCCCAGTTTCGCAAAAAATATACAATTCCTATGCTTGGTACGCAGCAGTGGACATTGCGAGGTGGTTATTTTACCGGGGAAGCTCCCTGGCACCGGCGATTTACCGCCTCAGGGGCCTACCGGCGTTTTGCCATATCCATACCCGAAACATTTGCGACCATGCGTGTAAATGAGTTTGTGTCCGACCGCTATGTGTCCCTGTTCTGGTACCACAATTTCGGACGCCTGCTTTACCGGGGCAACTCTTTTGAACCACAATTTCTTATTACCACAAATGTCGGGATTGGCACCATGGAGCACCCGGAACATCATCATGCCGGTTTTGCCACCATGGAGAATGGTTACCTGGAATCGGGTATCGTGATTCTGGATCTGATCGGGTCAGGTTTTTCAAGTATGGGGCTGGCTTTCACAGTACGCTATGGGCCTTATGCAAAACCTTCATTTAAAGATAACTACACGATCGCGCTCAGTTATTCCTTTATGTTCAGATAAACCATATCATTCCGGATTGTCTTCTGCATACCACTCCGCATAAGCCGTGGCTGTTTCATGCAGGCGGACGGAATGAAGCGTCAAATCAGCCGGTAGCGCCAGCTTTATTTTGGCCGCAAAGTCTTGTACCAGGTTTTCACAGGTCGGTTGGAAAGGGACCGGAACAACTTTGCCAAATAGTTTACTGTCTTTGGCTATATCCTGATGAGGTGTATGGGCATTGACCATCAGGGCATGGTCGTAAGGTTCTATGATATGTTCATTTACAATGTCTTTCAGCATGGAGAAGTCGATAAGCATTCCGTGCTTCGGGTGGTCGGGTTTATTGATGGGGCGGCCCTTAACGGTGACATATAGCTGGTAACTGTGACCGTGTATGTTTTTACACGGGCCGTCGTAGTTCCATAATGCATGGGCGGCCTCAAAATGAAAATGTTTGGTGATCCTGATCACTGGTGATTGTTCCATAATAGCATGTTTGCAGGTGATGATCTACGGCAGGCGAATCGTATATGTATAGACTTTCTTTTCTTTATCGGCTTCGTCCTTCTTTGGTTGCTGTGCTTTTTTATCGGCCGGTTTGTATGACATGGAAAGTCCCCGTTTCTTTTGATGATGTTTGATCCTGAACGGTATCTTGATCTTATTATCCGTGATTACTTTGATACCTCTGTTTTTTGCAGACTGGTAATTGAGCATCTCCACGAGCCTGATGGCCTCTTCGTCACAGCCATAACCGAGTCCTTTGACAATTTCCGGTTCAATGACGTCCCCCTTGCCTGTAACCTTATACTTTACGATCACATCACCTTCTATGCCTTTTTCAAGAGCCTCTTCCGGGTATTGCAAATTTTCACGGATGAACTTCTTCAACTGATCCCGGCCACCATCCAAATGTGGTTTTTTTATGAATTTTTTTTCGGGATTATCCATACGCTATACATTTATTGACTCAGCTTTCTGGTTTTTGATGAACTGAATAGCATGTTTGTTAAATTCATTCGGCTGATCGACATTGCATATATGCCCTGAGTTATTGATGGTAACCAGGGTGGCCATATCATTGTCTTTTACCAGGTTTCTTACCGGATTCAGAAACAGGTGATCCTCATCTCCCATCAGGTAAAGGGTCGGGATGGGTGGATTTTGTTCTACCTGGTATTGAAGCAGTGGGTTCACATCTTTCAGCAGCTTAAACCAGCGGTTGATCTCCCGGCGGTAAATTTTCTGAGCTTCTTTGATAAACAGGTAGCGGCTTTCACGGTGTCTTTTGCTGGGCATGAGAATGCGGGCCAGCAATCTGTATAGCCACATGAAGGGGATCACGGGCTTAAAGGCTTTGGCTACCCACACGAGGAACCTCGAACGAATGTTCAACCGTGTGATTGCGCCTGCCAGACTCATCGATTCAACCCGGTCAGGGTCAAGCTCGGCAATCACCCTGATCAATATTGTTCCGAGCGAAACCCCCATGAAATGGCTTTTTTGAATACCAAGATGATCCAGAACATCAAGCACATCCCTGCTGATGTCCTCAAACGTGTAATCTCTCCCCATATAGGCGGCAAAAAGGTCACGCGACCGGCCATGCCCCCGCAGATCAACCACCAGCACATTGAAATGCTTGCGGAAGTCCCGGATCTGCTTATGCCAAATGATCGAACTGCCCCCGACACCATGTATGAGTGTTATCCATGGAGCATCGGGGCTGTTGTAGTAGGTTTTGTAAAAAAGCTTTGGGGAATCTGTTGCCGGAGAATCGTTAGATTTTCCCGGCCCAGGCTTCTCCTGTTTCACTTTTGGTGTATGTAATGAATTATTTTTATTCTTCATGAGATGTATACAAAGATAACCTTTTTCCGCCGGATAGCAGATTATCCGCACGGAGTAAGTTCAAGACACAAGTTTTGCATTGGTAAACCAGTTTTGACCAACTATAGCGGCTCAGTCAGGTCAAAATCTACGCGGAGGCGTTTACCGCCATCCCGTTCAAGACGGTACGTGAAGGTAGTAAAGTCTTCATCCAGTCTTACGGTCCAGACATTACCCCCGCCATCTTCGATGATCTCAGCCGTATAAGCATCTGCCGGAAAGTGTTGCACAAAAGCCGTGCCAGTGTCGTCGGCATAACCGCCGTACAGGTTGTCTTCTTCCGGTGTACCATCCGGGTGCCGGTGGTCGTGGCGGAAACGCAACGCGCCATCTTCAACCAAAAACTGCCAGGTACGTGATTGATCCTCTCCCACATGGAAGGGTATCAGGATACGGTCATCTTCACAAACCTCAACATGCATCACCATATCGATACCGGCCCAGCCCTCAGCATGGTGACTCCGGAAAACCTGTTCACCGGCAAAAGACTGACCGCAAAGCCTGGACAGGTTGTCAAAAAACGCCTGGTGTGTGTCAGACAAAAGCGCCTCCCTGACCGGTTCGGTAGTCGTTTCAGAGCGATCCTGACGTGGTCCGCAGGCAGAGAAAAGGAATAACATAGCGATGATGAAAAAAGCGGTCTGATTGAATGTTTGTTGCATGGTCTTACGTTATTATATAAACTGGTATATTTATTAAAAATCTGGTAATGAGACACTCATGGTAAATCACCGAAGAATGCGTCATCTCCCTGCAAAGATATCAAAAAAAGCCATCTTTGGACATGTTTATCCTGGATGACTGTCGTATCTTTGATGTTGAGAATCAGTCTGGAAATATTTGGATTCAAACATGTCGCGAAACAGGTTATTAACGATAAAGGATCTGTCTGTCGGGTTTCAGACGGAAGAAGGGTTTGTATCTGCGATTCAGGGTGTCAACCTGTCATTGGCTCCGGGCGAGATCATGGGACTGGTGGGAGAGTCGGGTTCAGGTAAGTCGGTCACGGCGCTCACGGTGATGCGGTTGTTGAGCAAAACTGCCGGTCGTGTGACATCGGGAGAGGTATTGTTCAATCATCCCGATAAGGGCGCTATTGATTTATTGACAATCAATGAGCAGCAGATGCAGCATGTGCGGGGCTGCGATATCTCCATGATTTTTCAGGAGCCTATGACATCGTTGAATCCGGTGAAACGCTGTGGCCCGCAGGTAGTTGAAGGGCTCTTGTGGCACGGCCGTGCCACAAGGCGGGAAGCGCGCCAGAAAGCCCTCGCCCTGTTTGAGGAGGCCAGACTCCCGGAGCCGGAAAAGGTTTACCATGCCTGGCCCCATGAACTCTCCGGCGGGCAAAAACAACGGGTAATGATCGCCATGGCCATGGCCTGTGACCCGGCACTGCTGATCGCCGATGAGCCCACCACCGCTTTGGATGTGTCGGTACAAAAACATATCCTGTCACTGATAAAATCCCTGCGCGACAGCCATGGCATGGCCGTATTATTCATATCCCACGACCTGGGAGTGATCAGGGAGATCGCTGATACGGCGTCGGTTATGCACCAGGGCAAAATCGTGGAGCAGGGCAGGGTTGAAGCCATCTTTTCTGAACCTGAAGAACCTTATACCAAAGCGCTGATAGCCTGCCGGCCGCCAACAAGCCACCGGCCGGAGCGCCTGGCCGTGGTAGACGACTTTCTGTCAACGGACGCTTCGGGACGTGAAATGGCGATTACGGATACCTCCAATAGAACGCTGGCTGATGGTCAGCAACCCGCCTGGCGTCATTCGGGAGATCATTCCAGCCCTTTGCTGGTTGTCGATAATCTCTCTGCCCATTATATCACCAAAAGAAACCTTCTTGGTCGTGTGCTGGGTTATCACAAAGCGGTTGACAACATCAGCTTCACCCTCTATCAGGGAGAGACGCTTGGTCTGGTGGGTGAGTCGGGTTGCGGCAAAACCACCCTCGGGCGAACCATTATGCAGCTCCTGCGTCAGAACAGCGGAAAAATTGTCTACAAAGGGCAGGATTTGTCACAGCTGTCCCGGAACGCCTTGCGGAAACGTCGGCCGGCCTTCCAGATTATTTTTCAGGATCCCTATGCCTCGCTGACACCTGGTATACATATTGGCAATGCTATCATGGAGCCTATGCAGGTGCATGGTATCCTTCAAAACAAGAAACAGCGAAAAGAAAGGACCATGGAACTGCTGTCGAGGGTCGGTTTGGAGGAGAGCCATTATTACCGGTATCCTCACGAGTTTTCAGGTGGACAGCGCCAGCGTATCGCTATTGCCCGTGCCCTGGCGCTTGACCCTGAGTTTATTATCTGTGATGAGGCTGTGTCTGCCCTGGATGTATCAGTACAAGCACGGATTCTCAACCTGCTAAACGAGCTGAAACAGTCGTTTGGCTTGACTTACCTTTTCATCTCGCACGATTTGTCGGTAGTAAAGTATATGTCGGATCGCATCATTGTGATGCAGGATGGACAGATGGTTGAACTTAACGACGCCGACCGGCTGTATCATTTTCCCGGGAGTGACTACACCAGACAGCTAATCGATGCTGTTCCGGAATAGTAATACCTGTTACATTTCGGCCATCAGCTCTTCGGTGAGCTCCAGGTTGTGAAACACATTCTGGACATCGTCATCGTCTTCAAAGGCGTCGATAAGCTTTAGTACCTTTTTGGCGGATTCTTTATCAAGCTTTACCGTGTTTTTTGGGATGCGCTGGAGCTCGGCATTTTCGGTCTCCATGCCCATGCTTTCCAGCTTTTTCATCATATTGCCAAAATCTTCCATGGCCGTATAGATATTCATAAAGCCATCTTCACTCTCTGCTTCTTCGGCACCTGCATCGATGACCTCCATCAGGAAGGTGTCTTCATCCATTCCTTTTTCCTGTAGAGTTTTTTCAGGTATGGAAAATACGCCTTTGCGATCAAACAGGAAGTTTAAGGCGCCGTTCGTCTCCAGTTTCCCGTCATATTTATTAAAGTAAGAGCGAATACTGGCCACGGTGCGCTGTATATTGTCAGTGAGGCATACCACGTAAACCGCCACCCCATAATTGGCGTATCCTTCATAGGTTACTTGCTGGAAGTTTGCCGCATTTTTTTCTCCTGCTTTGGAAATCGCCCGCTGTATATTGTCCTTGGGCATGTTGGCACCCTTGGCATTGGCTATGGCCAGCCTCAGACGGGGGTTGGCTTCAGGGTCATTGCCACCTTCTTTAACGGCAACACTTATTTCTTTGTTAAGACGTGAGAAGATCTTGGATCGCTTTGCGTCCAATGCTCCCTTTTTACGTTTGATGGTAGACCATTTGCTGTGACCGGACATATCTTTCAGTTTTGTACAAAAATAATCATTTCTGTATTGATAAAAAAGAAGCCGGGCAGCAAGCCCGGCTTCTTTAAAACCAATAACAAATCAACATGCGCGTCAGAAATTGATAATACGTATACCTACATTGAAAGGGTATAGTTCAGGCCCTCTGTCATCCCTGAACATGCTGTTCAGCGCATAGGTGGCAAACAGGTTTATATTGCCCCAGCCGATCCGGGCGATGGCTGCGTACCTGAATGGCACTAGATGGTAGTCCCGGTATTCCTTATCCTTTTTGCGATCTCCGTCAAATTGAAAAACCTGTTTGGTATGACTTCGAAGGCGCAGGCCGGCGTTAATACCCGCTGCAGCATGGAAATTGTTGCTGCCTGAAGCGTTGTGCTGAAATTCCAGCATGACCGGCACATTCAGATGGGAGACGGTCAGCTTACTTTTCTTTAAGTCGTGTATCGTATCGGTATAATGGCGTAATTCATCTTCACCATGAATCAGCCTGATGTTATTGGAAAACCGGTAATTGTTCCAACTGAACCCAATGCCGCTTACCAAACCCAGCAGTCCGTTGTTGCCACGTGCCAACACCAGCTCCTGTTCCCATATGTTCAGGTCAACTTGTATGGAACGGTTATATTCCAGGTCCATATAGTCCACTTCTTCATCCAGACTAATGCTGTTGTCGGGCATCATATAACCGTTTATCCCGAGATAAAAGCCGCTCCAGTTATTAAGCCAGATGGCAGGTGATTCTTTAAGGTCACGTATTTCCAGGGGCCGACTATCCATTGAGTCGAATACCACCTCTTTGTCACCAATCCGGATTACTGTGGTTTCCTCATCTTTTTCGTTGTTCTTTGTTCTGTCAATGTCCACACTACGTATGGAGCCAGTTCCCGATGTCTGATAGTCAGTTGTCTCAGGGTTGCCCCTGAAAGTGACTTTGGATGTACCACTTGCTTCGGCAGAGAGTGTGTTTGTCACCCTTATCCTTGCGGAAGCAGTGCCTGAACTTTTGACATAAGAGGTATGGGTCGTCAGGTCATATGCGTTTACTCTGGAAACCCCACTTACTGTAAGGTCGTGCATGGCAGCTTCACCACGCAGGTTAACTCTGCTGGCCCCGCTGACTTTGGTGGTCAACTCATCAACCTCTGCAGCGGCATTTATTCTTGATGCGCCCGAAACCCGAAGGTCAAGAGAAGCACTTCTTAAGGTGTCATCGGTTTGGATGGAAGAGGCACCACCGGCTTGTAAAAAATGTAACCCGGGTGCCGTGACGTATACCGAAAGGTCCTCCAGGTTGCGCGTCCGCTGCTTTGTGTAATCAATGGATAAAAGATTGTCATCCACAACGGTCTCAATATGCGCCATGTGTTCCTCAGGAGCTTCCACAACCACTGAAAAGGGTTCTCCCAGAGTAACATAGACCGAAAACACACTGGATGTTTTAATACCGGTAAAACCTTCTGCCGCCCGCTCTTCTGTAGCCATTTGAGCCGCCAATACCGCAGGAGTTAGTAAAATCACCGCGAACAAAACAAATCTGATCATTTTTTCTTTTTTCATCGCAAATTGTTCTTTTTTATTAAATAATGAGTTATATGTTAGTCACCCAATGGGCTCAGGCCCTTAATATATAGTAAGACAACTAATCTTTATGTGATTCAAAATAGCTCGAAGCTCGAAGCTGGAAGCTGGAAGGAAGAAGAAAAAAGC
>CAYMDX010000046.1:5727-14677 GCA_964389125.1 uncultured Bacteroidales bacterium | reverse complement strand
AAAAATGTTTGAAACTTTTTTATATATTTGTAACTTTGATTCATACTAAGTAAAACCAACCCATATAAAATTAACCAAACACAAAACGAACATTATGAAAAACATTAACTTTAAGCTTTTTGCTGTAATTATTCTTGCAGCAGGTGTATTAGCCAGCTGTGGTGTAAACAGGATGGTTAGAAACTATGATGAAGGTGTGCGCTACACCCCTGAGACCAACCCTATGGAAAACCATGGCGGCGAAGTTGCGGCCAATGTTGAGGGAGTTATCAGCGAGGGCTATTTCCACAGAAATGCGGTGATGGAGCTTACCCCTGTTTTAAAGTATGAAGATGGGGAAAAGGAACTCGAAACTGTCAGGCTGCGCGGTACCAACACAACCACCCAGGGCAATATGGTGGATGGCGACAGTCGGACCACGTTTGACCTGAACAACCTCATCGGGTTTGAACCCGAAATGATGGCATCCGAGCTCTATATCCAGGGCAGGGTGTTCCGTGAAGGCAGAGAAGACAATGCCAGTGAACTCAATGAAAGAAAGGTGGCGGATGGCGTTATTGTTACCTCACAAAGGGTTAAGGATGATCATTTTGTTTCCATAGCACCCCATGAATATGAGGAAGAGGTAATCATAACCGAAACGGCTGACATCTATTTTGCCTATATGCGCCACAACCTCAACTGGCGTCTTGACCTGAACCGCGAGGATGAAGCACAGGAGCGCATTGAAAACCTGAAAGAATTTATTGACAGAGGCTGGGAACTGAAAGCCGTTGACCTACACGCCTGGGCATCACCTGAGGGTGAAGTGGCCTTTAACATGGAACTGTCAGAAGACCGTGCCGCCACTGGTGAAGATTATATTACCGATGTATTCGAAGATCTGGAAGTGGACATGCCTGAGTTCCGTGTAGAAGCCAAAGGTGAAGACTTCGATGGCTTTATGACCAAACTGGATGCCTCTGATCTGCCTGACAAGCAAGCTATTGCTAACGTAATCAACACCCAGGAAGACCCTGCCGAAAGAGAAAGCAAAATCAAGGATATGACACTTATCTACGAAGAAGTAGAGAAGCTCCTTGAGCCGCTTCGCCGTGCCGAAATCAGCGTTCACGCTTATGAGCCCAAGCTTAGCTATGAAGAAATTTCTGAGCTTGCTATTGAGGACCCTGCCGAACTCACAGAAGAAGAACTGCTTTTTGCGGGAACCTTAACCGAAGACAAGCAGACCAAGCTCGAAATATACGAGAATGCGAAGGAACTTTTCCCGAACAGCTATAAAGGCTTTAACAATGCCGCAGCTATATTACTGGAGTTTGGTGAAGTTGAACAGGCTGCCGAAGACCTCGAGAAAGCCAATCAACTCGCTCCCGGCAACGGACACATTCAAAATAACCTGGGCGTTGCAGCTGCCTGGGAAAAAGACATCGAAAATGCCGAATCCCTATTCCGTTCTGCAAGGGCTCAGGGTATCAATGTTGACTATAACCTCGGTGTAATACATATTCAAAAAGGCGACTATGAAGATGCCCTTTCTTCATTATCCGAATATACCTGCACATATAATCTTGCACTGGCTCAACTAATGGCCGGCAATGAATCCGCTGCCGTGAACACATTGAACTGTTCACCAGAATGTCCAGATGTTGCCTACCTGAAAGCAATCATCGCAGCCAGGAATAATGAAGTAACCAACCTTTATGACAACCTGCGCCGCGCCATTGAAATCAATTCGGAGATGGCTGGATGTGCCCGCCATGACAGAGAATTCATTGAGTTCTTCGGGCAAAGCGAATTCCAGGAAATTGTCAGATAAGAGGTAGCATTCCCTAATAAAAGGGAAACACCCTATAATATTTAAAAACCGTCCTGAGTCATCTTTCAGGACGGTTTTTCTATATACGAGAACAGGCATCAAAAAGACAATGCCAGGCTTTTTCTAAAAAGCAATCACACGTCAAGTTTTATGCCTGTGAGCCCTTTTGGATGATCCCGGTCTATAATAGCCAGCACCTGCTCCAGATGTGATGGATAAGCAACAAAATCCACGTTATTCATGTCAAGCAACAAAACACGTAACTGGGGCTGTTGTTTCAGGTAGTTCAAATAGCTTTCCTGAATCTTTTCGAGATAGCCATCCGGCATCTGCTGCTCATAGTCCCTGCCGCGACTCCGGATATTCTGCTGGAGGCGGTTCGTGTTTACATACAGATGCACCAGCAGGTCAGGACGTGGCAGATTGGCATTCATAATGTTGAACAATGTGATAAACAACTGGTATTCATCATCATTCAGCGTCTTTCGGGCAAAGATCAGCGATTTATTCAAAAAATAATCTGAGATGGTAAAATCTGAAAACAATTCCTGGTTGGGCAGTTCACGCATTAATTGTTGATACCGGTCGGCCAAAAAAGATAATTCCAGCGGAAAGGCATATTTTTCCGGATCCTGATAAAATTTGACCAGGAAAGGGTTTTCTTCAAACTGCTCCAGGATCAGCTTCCCGTTATACCTCTGTGCAATCCTGGTGGCCAGGGATGTTTTCCCCGCACCGATATTTCCTTCTATGGCAATATAGTTATATCTCATCTGATTAAGAATTAATCAATGCGCTTTCCCGTCATGTTATGGTTTTTTGTTTTTTGCACTTTCAGTGTATCCTGGCACTCGTCAAACAACTGGCGTATGGTTTTTCCAAGTAAAGGATGCATCCAGTCTGGTGCAATTTCGGATAAAGGCGTCAACGCGAATCGCCTAAGGTGCATGCGGGGGTGTGGTATAATCAGATCAGATCTGGATACCAGCAGCTTGTCAAACAACAAAATATCAATGTCGATCGGCCGTGACTCATAGTGCGTAGTTCCTCGCTTTCTGCCAAGCCTGGCCTCAATGCTTAGCAGCAGATCGAGCAAAGCAACAGGATCTGCATCGGTTCGAACCAGCAAAGCCTGATTATAAAACAGGTTTTCCGCTTCCATACCCCAGGGTTCGGTCAGGTAAAGCGCGCTTTTATCTGTAACTTGCACACCCGCGGATTCCAGGAAATCGATAACATGGTTAAAAAGTTCCGGAACCCTACCTTGATTGCCTCCGAGTAATAAAGCAGCTGTTTGCATAATTTTTCCCTGTCAACCTTCTGACAAAAGTGAGCAAAAAAAACGGTTCAACAAAATACATCATTTCTTAATAAGAAATTATAGCAGATATTTTTTATCTTTAACCGGTAATTTGAATAATTCACCTTAACTAAAGCTATTATGAGACAATTTTTTAAATTCATGTTTGCGTCCATGCTGGGCTTTCTGATCACGTTTGTGGTCATACTGCTTATCATGACAGGCATTATTGCATCCATCGCCAGCAGGACATCAAGAGATACTGTTGATGTAGCAGAGAAATCGGTGTTACATCTGACCTTAACCACAGAGATTGTAGACCGCGGCGGCGGTAACCCTTTTGAATCATTTGATTTTGCATCGTTCTCACCAAGTCGCCCGATCGGGTTGAACAATCTTCTGGATAACCTGGAAAAAGCCGAAGCAGATGATAACATAGAAGGGATTTTTCTGGATATGAGCATGATACCCGCCGGGTGGAGCACCATCGATGAATTACGGAAAGCCTTGAAAACCTTCAAAGAGTCAGGCAAGTTCATCGTAGCCTATGGAGAAACATATATGCAGAATGCATACTACCTGAGTAGTGTCGCCGATGAAATCTACCTGCACCCGGAAGGTGTAATTGATTTCCGGGGTATCAACTCGGAGCTGTTTTTCCTGAAAAACATGTTAGATCGCCTTGGTATCGATCCCCAGGTCATTCGTCACGGAGAATATAAGAGTGCGGGAGAGCCCTTTTTCCGGGAAGATATGAGTGAGGAAAACCGCGAACAGGTACGATCCTACGTGGGAGCCATCTGGAATAATGTTTTAGGAGATATTGCAACTTCCAGGGGCCTCACGGTTAATCATCTCAATGAAGTAGCCGACGGATTATATACCCGGAATGCAACATTGGCCCTGGAATGGGATATGATCGACGGCATTGCCTATCGCGACGAGATCATGGACATGTTTAGGGAGCGTTTGGAGCTTGACGCAGATGATGATGATATTGAATTTGTTTCTTATAGCGACTACAAACGCGCTCCGATTCCCGAAAGCCTGATCACGCCCAGAAGTAGCAATAAACTCGCAATGGTATACGGCTCCGGTAATATAATAAGCGGCCAGGGCGGCGATCGTGTCATTGGCTCCGAACGTATCGCCGGTGCCATCAGGGAAGCCAGAAGAGATACCACCGTAAAAGCCATTGTGTTCAGAATCAACTCACCGGGTGGCGATGCACTTGCATCCGATGTCATTTTACGTGAAGTGGTGCTTGCTTCACAGGAAAAACCAGTTGTGGCAACCATGGGGGATGTAGCTGCTTCAGGAGGGTATTATATCGCCAGCCGCGCTGACTGGATCATGGCCAACCCCTCCACCATTACCGGCTCTATCGGTGTTTTTGGGATGATCCCTAACATGCAAGAGTTTTTTGATGACAAGCTTGGGATTACCTTTGATAATGTGAAAACCAACCGCTTTGCAGATATGGGATCTGTCACCAAACCCTTGTCAGATGAGGAACGGGAGATTATTCAGGAGTCTATCGGCAGGATCTATGAAACGTTTATCGAACATGTAGCTGAAGGCCGCGACATTCCAGTGTCGGCGGTTGATGAGCTCGGACGTGGCAGGGTCTGGAGTGGTACCGAAGCCAAAAGGAACGGTCTTATTGACGAATTTGGCGGCCTTGAGGCAGCCATGGAAAAAGCAGCCGAACTTGCCGACATAGAAGACTATCGTATCACAGAATACCCGAAGAGAAAGGATCTCTTTACACAGATCATGGAAGATTTTGGCGGGATCAAAGAAAACATCCTGAAAAGAAACCTTGGAGATCATTACCGCTATTACCGCCAGATCGAGGAGGCACGCGACATGACAGGTATTCTTACCAGGATGCCTTATGATATCGACCTCAACTAATCTTAATCGGTCAGGCGATGTACAGCGATGTCGGGTTTTCCCCACATCATGAAAATTGCCTGAGCAACTTCAGTGTTCTGCAGGAAAGGGCCCCGAACGGGGTCCTTTTCTTCAGCAAACATAGAAAACAGTTCTACGCCGGGTCCTTTGGCATAAAAAGGAACAAGCTGGTTGGTATGACTGTCAAAGTGCCAGGCCACTTCCGGTAAGTTGCCCTGCCCCCTGTTTACAACCTTGTCGTTTACCGGATCCGGATGGTTTGGTCCGGTCAAATAGCCACATTCATGATCACTGGTTACAATAATCAGGGTTTCATCCCAACTGCTGTTTTCCTCTACCCACTCAACAGCAGCATCTACTGAATTATTAAAATCCATCTGCTCTTCGATCATCCGGCCCAAATGATTGTCGTGGCTGGCCCAGTCAACCGCACCCCCTTCAATCATCACAAAAAAGCCTTTCTCATTTTGTTCCAACACATTCAGAGATGCCCTGGTCATCTCTTCGAGCGTAGGAACATTCTCATTCAACGGTTGCTCAAACGGCATCCGTTCGTCTTCGCCCATGGTACGACCCTGGTTCAGGGTATTGTGAACCTGTGGGATGCCAAGCAACCGCTTGGGAGCAGGCCCGTCTGCAAGGGCGATAAAATCTTCCCGCTCATCAATAAAGGTCCACGGATCGCGATTCCCGTCACCGTCAGCATCCTGCAGATAGAGGATATCGCCGTTATTCTCAAACTCCGTACGGCCATCGTTGGCCCTGATCTGCTCCCATAGCTCATCACTGCCGATGTACCTGGAAGACATCTCCTCCTGCTCACCATCATTGTTGTATCCGGGATGACCGGCACCCATGATCACATCAGCCCGTGAGTGAAACAGCATATGCTTCCCGATCTCTTCATAGTTGCTGCGTTCATGATTATGTGCCAGAAAACCGGCCGGCGTGGCGTGACTCAGGGGAACAGAGGCAAGGATGCCGACCGACTTGTCCAGGGCTTTGGCAGCCTGACTGATATGTGTGAGCGTATCACCTTCCATGCCTATTCCAATAGAACCACTGAAAACCTTTTCGCCCGTGGATAGAGCCGTTGCCGATGCACCGCTGTCCGTATAGTCTGTGGGCAGGTATCCGGCATCTTCCCAGGCTGTTCGGGGGGCATATCCATTGAGGTAAGTCGTATCAACACCATCAATCAGGGCGGCACTGTAAGTAGCAAGGCCCAATCTTAACCAACCGGGCTGCTCATAGACCTGGGCCTCAGCCTCTCCGTGTTCGTAGTAGTTGGTGGCCAAAACATGGTTGTAACCCATGCCATCACTGACCAGCAGAATGATGTTCTTTGGTTCAGGCAGGTCGTAACCGGTCGTATCCGGAGCGGGACTCTGACAGGCCTGCATGCCTGCAAGCATGACTATTGTAATCAGGGCTAATAAACGCTTTGTGTGTCTCATATTTCTTTCTAAAATAGATGAATAAAAAATTTGTGGTATGTATATAAAACCATTATACAAATATATCAGGTAAACAACCATCTGGTTTTATATGTTTGTAAAGTTTTGCTTAAAAAATAGTTTCCGTCACCTAAGGTGCTTAATTTTCATGATTCAACACCGCTCCCCGCGAAAAACCTGTCTCAGTCAGCGTATGATGAATCAGGTGGGATAAGACGATCAGGCTTTAATGAATTTTACGGCGGCGGCTTTAAACCCGAGCCAGACTTTCTTTCCCGGGATCAGCTGCATGTTTTCCTGTGATTTTCTGCTGACGGCAACAACAAATTCAACGCCGGCATCGACAACGAGCTCCATACCCGAACCGGACAAATAAGCTTCTCTGACCTCTCCCTGCAAACGATTGACCGCGGAAGAGGCCAATGGTTCTTCTGAAATGATAATGTCTTCCTGAGGCACCATCACATAGCCTTCCTTTTCACCATTGCCACCAATAAACTGAATGGCTATGTTGTCATTCACAATGGCCTTGTACAGACCCGTATCTGCATTTTCCTGCTCTACCATACATCGAAACAGGTTTCTGATGCCACTAAAACGCGCCACAAATTCGTTCCGGGGATGGCGGAAGACCTCTTCCGGCGTACCATGCTGGATAAGCCTGCCCTGTTCCACAACCGCTACTTTGTTGGCCAGCGTAGCGGCTTCCATAAAATCATGGGTAACATGGATAATCGTCTTTCCCGACTGATGAATCTTTCGCAGAAGAGCACGCAAGTCGCTCTTTAGTTTCACATCCAGGTTGGCCAGCGGTTCATCCAGCAGCAGTATATCGGGATCTGCAGCCAGGGTCCTGGCCAGCGCTACCCGTTGCGCCTCACCACCTGACAAAGTACCCGGGTACCTGTTCAGCAAGTGCCTCACTCCTATTGTCCCGGCAAGATCATCCACCTTTTCCTTGATGACCTGTTTGGCTATACCATGGTTTCTGAGTGGATAGGCCATATTGTTGAACACATTCAGATGGGGAAAGAGCGACTGATCCTGGTAAACCAGACCGATTTTACGTTGCTGCACCTTGTCCCCGGTTATGTCATGGCCACGAACCAGGATCCTTCCTTTTTCAGGTTTCACGAGCCCGGCCAGCACCTCCAGCAAAACAGTCTTACCTGCCCCCGAAACACCCAGCAAAGCCAAATAATCATGCCGGGCAACCTCCAGGTGGATGTCCTCCAGGGCAAACGACTGAAACCGGACGGTTATATCTTCAATGCGTAACATAGTGAACCCATTAGGTAAACATTATACATTTCTATCCGCTGCCATGGTTTTCCTTTTTCAGCACCATTGTTTTTTCAATGGCACACCCAGGTACATACACCCCGTGTTGCCCTTGCAAGCAATCGGGTCAATGCCTTGACAACTGCCGTTTCCCGGCCAAAATACGCAACCCCGTGAATACAGCCAGGCAGACCAGCACAAACACAGCAGCCACCGGCCGTGCATAATCCAGCCCAAATGAAGTAAACCTTTCCCAGATAAGCACCGGGGTAATCATGGGATGATAAGCAATGATGACCACCGCACCGAACTCGCTCAGCCCCCTGGCCCACATCATGGTAAGCCCTGTGAGTACCTGGCGTTTGGCAAGCGGAAGCGATATGGTGAAAAATACCCGCCATGGGGAAGCGCCCA
The DNA here is from genome assembly GCA_964389125.1 of uncultured Bacteroidales bacterium. Classification (GTDB taxonomy): domain Bacteria; phylum Bacteroidota; class Bacteroidia; order Bacteroidales; family UBA7960; genus PUPG01. The sequence continues at coordinate 6,492 of CAYMDX010000046.1, read as the reverse complement.
GGTTTAACGCAGCCTTTTCAAGCTTTACCGGAACCGCTTGGAAACCATCCCTGGCTGCATTGATCAAAAAAGGAATGCTCACAAAAGCCATGGCCACAACAATGCCAGCCATACCACCGACAAAGTGAATGCCTGCCGCATCCCCGGCCTGACCAATCCATGTGCCCCTGCTAACAACGCCCAGTATGGCAATACCGGCAGCCGAATGTGGTATTACCACCGGCAGGTCCACCAAACCATTGACTAATCCTTTCCCGGGAAACTTTTTCCTTGCCAGCACATATGCCAGCGGAATCGCAGCAATACCGAAAACCACCACACCCAACAGGGAGCTGACCAGTGTAAGCCGGATACTGCGACGTACCTCAGGGTCGGCAATCGTTTCCACATACTGTGACCCTGACGTCTGAATAAACATCCCGGCCAGCGGCGCCACGATAAATAAGAGAATCAGGCCACTGAGGAACAAAAAAATCAGGCTGGTTTTCCAGTTTGTAAACACCTTTATACGTTTACTTTACGAATTGTAGTCATCGTTCACCTTTCAAACACAAAATTACCTCATTTTACAAAACGTGAAACACAAACGCCACGTATTGTACTGTATTTGCCCGAAATAAACAGCCAAACAATCATCAAACCTGCTTTGTTATATACGTATTCTGCGTCTTACCAGCAGGTCGGGATAGTTGTTTGTTTGACTCCACAGATATACGCAAATATTTCTGTGTTCTTCTCCCGCATAGGCGGGACAGGTGTGGAAAT
>CAYMDX010000046.1:0-5627 GCA_964389125.1 uncultured Bacteroidales bacterium | reverse complement strand
AGGCTATAATTGTTTCGTCCTTTCGGGGTTATAAATTGTAAAAATGTTGTCCGTATTTCATCCTCGCCAGGTGAAGTGTTAAGCCTTATGAGCCGGCATTAATCCAGCATTGCCCTGTAGGGTCGTACACTGCATATATCGCTGCTGCATACCGGAAATTTCGTACCTTTGTGCGGCACTCTTTTCTTAAAAGAGACTGATTCCTATTGGCGCAACAACAATAGTAAAAACGATCGTTATCTTTACATATGCCTCTTAATGACCGTTACATCAGAAATGAGAACATGCTGAGCCATGAGGAGAACCTTAAGCTGAGAAGCTGTAAGGTGGCTGTTGTCGGATGCGGGGGGCTTGGCGGTCATATCATTGAGATGCTGGCCCGTCTGGGCATCGGTCATTTAACCCTCATAGACGGCGATGTATTTGAGGCATCCAACCTGAACAGACAGCTTCTGTCATTGCCTGACAACCTTGGGCAGCCCAAAACGGCGGAAGCGGCCAGGAGGGTCCGGCAGGTCAACCCGGATATAACCTTATCCACCCATCAGACCTTACTGGATACCGGCAACGCAAAAGACCTTTTAGAGGGGCATGATGTGATTTGTGATGCGCTGGATAATATGTCAAGCCGCAGAATCGTGGAAAAAACCGCGGCGGTTCTTGAAATTCCGATGGTTTTTGGGGCTATTGGGGGTTGGTACGCACAGATAGGGGTCATCATGCCGGGCAACCAGCTGCTCGCCAAAATATTTCCGGAGGACGTTGACAAAGGGGCAGAAACCTATCTGGGTAACCCTTCCTTCACGCCGGCACTGGCTGCGTCAATACAGGTAGCGGAAACGTTAAAACTGTTAGTAAACAGAGAGGGTGTATTAAACAATAAATTGCTGGTCATCAATTTAGAAACTCACGAATACGACATCATTGATTTCTCTGATTAGATCGCAATGATTAGATCACAACAAGCTGAAGCCAAGCCTATCCGGATAGGCAGTAGTTTATTTTAATAGAGCACTGGATAGCAACAACCTGATACGAGTATGATATCTTTTGAAGAAGCACAGGCTTTAACCTTACAGGATGTACGCATGACAGGCACTGAGCGAGTCGGTTTTACCGAGGCGTTATACAGGGTCCTGGCAGAGGATGTGCACGCCGACATAGATATGCCACCATTTGACAAGGCGGCCATGGACGGGTATGCCTGTCGAAAAGCAGATCTCGATACAGAGCTGAAAGTGATCGAAATAATTGCAGCGGGTGATCTGCCTGAAAAGACGATCCAGGCCGGACAATGCGCTAAGATCATGACCGGCGGCATAGTTCCACAGGGAGCCGACACGGTTATCATGGTAGAACAGACGAAGGAAACGGCGGACGGCCATATCCGTTTCACGGGCAGCAAAACAGCCCCAAACATTGCTTACAAAGGCGAGGATGTGCAAACCGGCGACCTTCTTCTGACCAAAGGGACCCTGATCCTGCCGCAGCATGCAGCTATTCTTGCCGCGGCAGGCTGCACCAACCCACTCGTGGCTAAAAAGCCCCGCGTGGCCATACTCTCCACCGGTGATGAGTTGGTGGAGCCGGACACCTACCCGGGAGAAGGCAAAATTCGCAACAGCAACGGCTTTCAGTTAACCGACCAGGTAAAAACAGCCGGATGCATCCCGCATTACATGGGAATCATTCCGGACGATGAAGAAGCCACGGATAAAGCTATTGCCGAGGCCTTATCCAATAATGATGTGGTCATCCTTACAGGTGGTGTTTCTGCCGGGGACTATGATTTTGTGCCCAAGATCCTGCGCAAAAACAAGGTGGACATTCAATTCCAACAGGTAGCCGTTAAGCCGGGGAAACCCACGGTATTTGGCAGAACAGATCATTCAGCTGTGTTTGGCCTTCCCGGCAACCCCGTATCCTCATTTATTAATTTTGAGACGTTCGTGAAGCCCTTGCTATATGCCATGATGGGGCATGATTACCAGCCGTTATCACTGAAAATGCCTTTGGGTGTGCCTTTTTCCAGGAAGAAGGCGGACCGGCTGGAACTGTTACCCGTGAGCATGAATGATGAGGGCGAAGTGGTGCCTGTCCGGTATCACGGATCGGCTCATATTCACGCTATCTGCCTGTCGAAAGGGCTGATGTATATTTCCAAAGGTGTTTATGAATTAGAAAAAGGAGCACTTGTAGATGTTAGACCGTTATAAAAGAAAGATTAATTATTTACGTATTTCCGTCACTGACCGTTGCAATCTTCGCTGCTACTATTGCATGCCGGAGAAAGACCCGAAGCTCCTTCGCCATGAGGACATACTGACCTTTGAGGAGATTCAGCAGGTCGCTACGGTTGCAGCTTCGCTCGGCATTGACAAGATACGGCTGACAGGTGGTGAGCCCCTGGTTCGTAAAGATATTGTAGAGCTGGTTTCGATGATCGCTGCCGTGCCTGGCGTAAACGACCTGTCAATGACCACCAATGCTGTCCTGCTCGGGCAATTTGCTAAACCATTGGCCAAAGCCGGCCTGCAGCGTATAAATGTCAGTCTTGACACACTCGACCCTGAAAAGTTCAGGAGGATTACCCGCGGCGGGGACATACAAAAGGTTTTTAGTGGCATAGAAGCTGCAAAGGACGCCGGCATCAGTCCGGTTAAAATCAATTGTGTACGTTCCGGAGATGCAACCACCAAAGACATGATGGCTGTAAAAGCCTACTGTGAGGAACATGATCTTCAGGTTCGCTACATACAGCAAATGGATCTTAAAGCAGGTGAGTTCAGCGTTGTTGAGGGTGGCACCGGTGGCGACTGTAAGCACTGCAACCGTTTGCGCCTTACCAGCGATGGTTACATCAAGCCTTGTCTGTTCAGCGACCTGGGATACAATGTCCGTACCATTGGCATACAACAGGCATTAGATATGGCACTTTCCAACAAACCCGAAAAGGGTTCGGTAAACCTGGAGAATTGTTTCCATAACATTGGCGGATAATACACCTGCTCTTCTCTAAAAAGGAATTCAAAAAAAATTGTAACCGGACATGGCTAGATGGGGGCAGTTAAAAAAATCACTTGGACTATCTGATCTTTTTGCAATCAGCACTGGAGCCATGTTCAGCTCAGGGTTTTTCCTGCTTCCCGGACTGGCATATGCCCAGGCCGGACCTGTAGTAGTCCTGGCATACCTGCTTTCCGGCCTGTTGATGTTACCCGCCATGTTCAGCATCGCCGAAATGGCCACAGCCCTTCCGAAAGCAGGTGGTTCCTATTACTTTATAGACCGCAGCCTTGGACCTATGGTCGGAAACATCGGCGGATTTGGCGTGTACATATCCCTGGTGTTAAAAACGGCTTTTACACTGGTAGGCATCGGTGCTTATACCGGCCTGTTTCTCGACTTGCCCATCAAACAGGTAGCAATAGCGCTAACAGTGGTATTCATGCTGGTGAATATCTTTGGGGCCAAGCAGAGCACCGGCCTGCAAAAAATATTGGTCATTTCTTTGATCATTGCACTGAGCTTCTTTATTGTGCAGGGGGTTACCTATCTGTTTTCTGATATGGGAGTTACCGCTTTAAGGGATACCTTCACACCAGCCATGCCATTTGGCCCAATGGGACTCATAAGCACCATCGGATTCGTGTTTATTTCATATGCGGGCCTGACAAAGATTGAGAGTGTGGCCGAGGAGGTAAAAAATCCTGAGCGGAACATACCACTCGGGATGATGCTTTCACTGGGTATCACCATTGCCATTTATACCATCGGCGTATTTATCGTTGTTGCTACCGTGGATCACTCGGTCCTGAAGGAGTGCATGACACCCATTGCCACGGCCGGAGAGGTTTTTATGGGATGGCTTCCGGCTGATGCAGGCTTGTTGCTGGTGGTCATCGCTGCTTTTGCCGCATTTGCCTCGACAGGGAATGCCGGGATATTGTCCGCCTCACGCTACCCCTTGGCCATGGCCAGAGACAAACTGTTACCATCGGGGTTTGCCAGGCTCAACCGTTTTCATACCCCGGGCATGTCCATTATGGTCACCTCTGCCCTGGTAACCTTTTTCATTATATTCCTGACCGCCGATGGCATAGCCAAGATGGCCAGTACCGTGCACCTTACCATCATGTTGTTGGTGAATGTGTCGGTGATCATATTCAGAAAAAGTAAAATTGCTTCCTACGACCCCGGGTTCAGATCACCATTTTATCCTTACGTACAGGTTTTTGGTATCATCGTCTACGGACTGCTTATCATCTATATGGGGCTGCAACCAGTGTTATTGTCCTTTATTGTCTTTTTACTGGCTTATTTATGGTATCGGTTCCATGCCCGGAAGTTCACCCGGCGCGAAGGGGCCATTTATCATTGGTTTGCCCATATGGGAAGGCGCCATGACCCGAGCCTTGAAAGTGAGTTTGTGGAGCTTCTCAAGGAAAAGGGACTCAGGGAAAACGACCCCTTTGACAGACTGATTGTCAACACGGACATCTTTATTAAAAAGGACTCCGAAACCCACTTTGACAAATTGCTGTACCAGGTTTCCAAACTGTTTTCCCGAACGCTTGATAAAGATCCGGAAAGCATAAAAGAGGCTTTCAGGGAGCGCGCACCCATCGACCCCACCTTGTTGCATCCGAATGTTTCTATGTTGCACGCCCAGATGGAAGGCATCGAAGAGCCAATGCTAAAGATTGTCATCTCAAGGCGCGGCATCAAACGTCATATTGAGAAAAACGGCATCCATTCAACAGACCATATACATGTCTTCTTCTTCCTTGTCAGCGCCATAGAGGATCAGCGGCAGCACCTGCGCCTGCTGGTTCATATTTCGGATATCCTTGAGCGCCGGCGTTTTGTCGAGAAAGTGTTGGCTTGCCATAACGAACAGGAGGTGAAAGAATATCTGCTTCATAACGAACGTTATATCTCCATGACCCTTCGACAGGGAACAAAAACGGAAGCTTTTATTGGGAAAAGCAGTGAGCACCTTCCCTTGCCGGAAGATACCATTCTGGCGCTCGTAAGAAGGAAGAACAAAGTATTTACACCGTCCCGCCATACCATTTTACACGAGGGAGACTCTTTAACCATCATCGGGAACCCTGAAAGCATCGAACAGTTACATCAGAAATACCATTGATCATGTCCACATTTTCACATATTGACCAGCATGGCAAGGCAAACATGGTAGATGTTGGCGACAAGCCCATGCAGCAGCGTACAGCCACGGCTTCGGGTTTCATTACATTGAACAATGAAACCGTCGCCCTGATCCGGGATAATACCATGAAAAAGGGTGATGTGCTTACCGTAGCGGAGATCGCCGGCATACAGGCAGCCAAACGCACATCAGAACTGATCCCCCTGTGCCATCCGTTGCCCATCACCAAAGCAGATGTAAAAGCAACGTTGTCCGATCAGGATCAAAAACCGGGTGTTGCTGTCGAAGCCACGGTAAAGTGCACGGGCCAGACCGGCGTGGAGATGGAAGCATTGACAGCCGTCAGCACAGCCCTTCTCACCGTTTACGACATGTGCAAAGCTGTGGATAAAAGCATGGTTATTGAAGAAATACGACTATTGGAAAAGCATAAATCATAAAGCAGCTATGACTG
>CAYMDX010000045.1:0-14687 GCA_964389125.1 uncultured Bacteroidales bacterium | reverse complement strand
CCGGCCAGTCCCTCCGTGATGCGGACTCTCTCCAGGTTGTGTTCCAGCAGGGCATCAATGTTGTTCAGCCACTTGCTGTCGGGTTCTGTGTCATCATCACTGCAACTATAAAGTGTTACGGTAAATAATGCTATAAGGGTAATTGCGGTAATCCAAAATATACTTTGTGATTTCATGGCTAAATGTTTATGAATATACTTAATCAGAACATTTCAACGAACATACAAAATATTTCCACAAACACCATAAACATAAAGGTCTTTATATATAATGTGTCTATTTTTTCTCTGGTCAATATTCTTTTAAGGGCTCAACTTGAAAAAAATTAGACACTTGCCCATATCAACACCGTCACATCTGGTGTTTTATGGCTATCGAACGGCGTTTGTATCCTGATAAACAGTTTCAAGTTAAACCCTCGTTTTGGGTATAATCAAGGTGTAAACCTTTCCTGCGGTAAATTGGTCTTGTAGACCGCTCAAACTCCTAAATAATACCTGCTGGCTTTTTTGTTCAGCCAAGGATTCCAGTTAATACTCCCGCAAGGCTTCACTTGTCCAAGCCTTTTTCAGATCATTTTTATTGTTCTGTTATTTGAACCAATTCCACCCGCCGGTTGCGGGCGCGGCCATCTTCGTCTTCATTGCCGGCCACGGGAGCCAAAGGGCCTACGCCATACGGTGTCAGCCTGTCTTCGGACACCCCATGCCCGGATGTCAGAAACTCAACGACGGCTTCCGCGCGCCGCTGCGACAAATCCATATTATACTCAAGATCCCCCACCGCATCCGTATGACCGACAACACGGAGTTTCAGATCCTGATTTTGTTCCAGTAATGTGCCAATTTCATTCAGTGCCGGTTCCGATTTATCCTGTATCGTTGCTTCATCCGTATCGAAATAGATACCATAGATGCGAACGCTTCCCTTTTCATCAATATCCCTTGCCATTGTTTCGGCATCTATTTGAACCTGAACCTTGCCGGTCTCCATCGGCTGCTCTTCTAAAATGATAAGCATCGAACGGTTATCACCATGCCTCCGGGCTGTGTAGACCGCCACATAAATATCACCCACAGGATTTGTAAGCCTGGCCAGCGAGTAGTGGCGATGACTTCCATTTCTAAAAGTGTTATCATAACCAAGCGGTGCATCTCTATCAACGACTCCACGGCATTGAGCATCATCTCCAACACATTCATAGACAATTTCAAAGCCCGCATCCTGAAGTGCCAATTTATAGTTTCGATGAACCTCAAGTTCCGAGCGTCCTTCGGGGGCTGTATAACGGATGCGGGTAACCTCACCTTCAAGTGCGGTTCTTACGAATTCTTCATCCTCCATACCCGTAACCAGTTCCTGCCGGTCGTAAGAAAACTGTTGATAGTTGGTTATGTAGGATCCTTCATACCGGGAAATCATTGGATGGTCTTCGCTTCCCTCAACGTCTTCCCGGCCGTGAAGTGCCTCTTCGTCAACAATATCTGCAACCGACACTTCGGCATCTGTATCGACCTGAACCTTGCCGGTCTCCATCGGCTGCTCTTCTAAAATGATAAGCATCGAACGGTTATCACCATGCCTCCGGGCTGTGTAGACCGCCACATAAATATCACCCACAGGATTTGTAAGCCTGGCCAGCGAGTAGTGGCGATGACTTCCATTTCTAAAAGTGTTATCATAACCAAGCGGTGCATCTCTATCAACGACTCCACGGCATTGAGCATCATCTCCAACACATTCATAGACAATTTCAAAGCCCGCATCCTGAAGTGCCAATTTATAGTTTCGATGAACCTCAAGTTCCGAGCGTCCTTCGGGGGCTGTATAACGGATGCGGGTAACCTCACCTTCAAGTGCGGTTCTTACGAATTCTTCATCCTCCATACCCGTAACCAGTTCCTGCCGGTCGTAAGAAAACTGTTGATAGTTGGTTATGTAGGATCCTTCATACCGGGAAATCATTGGATGGTCTTCGCTGCCTTCCACGTCTTCCTGGGCGTAAATGGGTGTAAATCCCAGGGAAACAAAAATTACTGTCATAAAACAGAAAATCATTTTTTGTAACATAAAACCCCCTTTTTTATAGTTGAAAAAAACATATTATTGTTTTAGTTGCTTTTCCGCATCAAAACACTTTAAAGCATTATTTTTAGTCTGGTAAAACATCGCACCTTAGTTTTGCTTTTTTAAGCTTGCAGGCAATGCTCCTGTTATAGCCACGGTAGCGGATTTGTGGTCTATCTTTTTTCCTGTCTGATATGTGTTCAACTTAACCAAATATAAAAAAATCGTTTGGCCAACACAACTATTTATCGAAATTAATTTCCATTCTATCCTTTCCAGCAGTTATAGCTTTACCAGTCACTCCCTTCACTTCTTCCACAAACCTTCGCTCATCACTATTCCGATCCGAAAGATGAATCAGCACAACATTCTCCACCTTGGACAGATCCTGCGCCATCAAGACTGCCTTGGTAGTCTCCAGCTCCATATGCGAAGTCAGCAGTCTCTCCCGCTTGCTGGGGTGCTCAATGCCCCTGAAGATGTTTTCTTCCAGAATGTCATCGGCATAATTGGCTTCGATGATGATATGGTTCAGTCCAGGGAATGTATGTTCACACAAATAGGTGTCGGTCAGGAACAATATCCTGCCTGTATCGGGATGATGATGTTTTGCTGTATCTTTTGCCTCCGGGGCGCGAAATCGTTTTTCTGTAAAAAACAGATTAGACTCCCCATACTTCCGGTTTAGCAAACTGCTGACAGGGACTTCTTTTGAGGGGGTTTTATTGTATATTAAAAGCCTTTTTCTGATAACAAAAAAACGTAATTATTTTGTTTTTTGGTTTTTTTTCATATATTTGCTTGAATAACCCGATTAATCATTTAACCAAAACCAGGTCTCATGCAAAGAATTGTGCCAATTGTTATTGCGGCATTGTTATTGCTTCCTTTAGGCCTTTATTCCCGCGATCACTCTTCTGGCCTATACAAACAGGGAGCCTTGCTGAACGGGGAAGTTCCCGAAAATTATAATTTGTTTCAGGCTGAAAATATGCTTGGGCTGAATACTGGTAATAACGAGCCGGGCCACAAACCCGGTCGTTTCAGTTTTAAGATAGGAGGAGGATTCCATTACCTGACAGATGAACCAGGAAAAATAACCGAGGACTTTGACAGCGACGGTCTGGCCTTTCTGGCCAATGCACAGCTTTCGATTCGCTACGGTATAAGGGTCTATGGTGAAAACCAGGACAAAGACCGCGCTTCCGCCTTTGGTCTTTTTGCCCGTTATGGGGTTTTGCCAGATACGGGTTTTGACGGAGATTTTCCCTTTTACGAAATTGAAGCAGGATGGGTGTTTCGGGAATGGATCCGTGTCAGTGGAGGTATAGGCAATCAGAGTTACGAGTTTAACGGACATTCTGAGAGTGTTGATTATTACACCGCAACCGGTGGTATTGTCTTGCGTTTTGGCCGTCTTGAGCTTGATGTGAACCTTTCCGGCCTGTTTGATGAGGATTTTGAGCACGACCCCTCGTTCAGAGCCAATGCCACGCTCAACATTCATTTTAGAGGAGGGTACTAGGGGTTGTGTCGTGTTTTTTGACTCCTGTGGTTCTTTTTTGGGGCTGAATTTCAGGGTTGTAGTTTTATGCCCCTTTCGTTATGGTTGCATAAACCAGATAACGCAACACGATCAATTGTTTAACCTAAAAACTCATACGTCTTATGAAAAAATTGGGTATTTTCTTTTTTGTGGGAGTTTTATGTTTTGGTTTGTTTGTTTCTTGTGAAAAGGTACGCGAATTTTTGGATGAAACAGAGCCGTTTGAACTCTTTGATGATTTTCATTCTATAGATGATGAGCGTTGGATTTTTCTTGGTGGAACTGGCTTGGGGAAGGGACAAGAAGAAACGACCGCAGGAGTTTCAATCTCGGAAGGGATAATGTCTTTGGAGGTCGTTAAAACCAACGACGGCCCCTTTATGCACGGGGAAGCGATTCCAATAACTGACGGGGATGTATTAACTATAGAAAGACGGGTTAAAGTAAGCCCGGCATCTGACAAACACCTCGGCGGGATTTTCATTAGAGGGACAGAACAGGCAGGTCTTCATTCGGATTTTGAAGTCAGTATTGTCAACATTCAGTATGTGGACTACTCTTGGGATGGAAGCACTCATCAGGGAGATTGGAACCTTTTTGTCCTGAATCAGCCATTATGGGTTGAGCAGAGCCCAAACCAACTTTTTAACACTACTGAACCTGTTTGGAATGAGTGGTTTGAGGAAAAGATTGTTTATGACAGCGGTACAGGTAATACAACCTATTTCATTAATGGCGAAAAGGTCATAGAGGCCCAAGCCAGAAGTGAAATTGAAAACGACTTTGTGAAGGTTATTATCAGTCCTTACGGATGGTACACAGGACATAAAACACAAATGGAATGGATAAGTGTGACTCTGGAATAGATATGCCAGCGGTCACTTTGGTAGGGTTATCATTGCCAGACAAACACCTCACAACCTTTGACATTCAATATACCATCTGCGAGATTAGGGGGATTCTGCAAGCAGAAAAACTCGACCGCCAAAGATGGTAACTGCTAAATAAAGTAAAGTTCCAAACAGACTAATTGTCCACTTCCCTGAAGCAACGGACGCTTTGCCCAAAATACTTAGCGTAGCCGATGCTGCCCAAACCTTCGTCACCGGCATTTATTTTCCAAAGCCATGCCGCGGGTGACGATGGCGAGAGCTCGCTTGAAGACCACCAGAACGCCCCTTGCCCAATACGTCCGTAACTGCTGGTGACACGGCTACCGCCCGGAAGAGCCGAAAAGCCAAACTCATCGAATCCATGGTGTGTGCCATGTGATGAGTCCCACCGGGGATGCTCAGCGGTATCACAGTCGCCACCCAAAGGTGAACCCAACTGCCGGCAGGATCTGAGTGCATTGGCTGCTCCGTCAGGATTATCCGATTCGTTTGGAAATCCCTGGGCAACAACATAATCAATCAATTGCTTCCAGTCATCATTATCCGGCACACTCCAACCTTCAGGTCATAGACCTCTTGAATCATTCACTGCGTACCAGTTATATAGTTTACCATAGGCTTCGACCATTTCTTCTGAAGAGTTTATGCCTTCAGCATTCCAGTGATCATGGTCATAAATCGCATAAGCTCCTTCTGTGGTGTTTCCCCAGTCAGTGTTGTTTAAACCCGTGGGAATATCATCTTGATTGTTATACCTGGTGACACGCAGGTTTTCTGACATCCACTCCTGATCCCCGATGATAACGGTCTTGTATTCATTGCCATCAATGTCAGTCACAGTGACAGTGTTAGAGTCGGGTTTGGTATCATCATCACTACATCCAACGATAAACAAACTTAATGCAATAACCGCTAACGGGTAAACCAAAAATTTGATTGATTTTTTCATGATGTTTTGGGTTTCATGTGACAAGATTAAAAATACTATTTAAAATGGTTAGCTTTTTATGCAATCCTAATTAAACTATCTCAGGCATCAAGGCATCTATAAAAAGCAGGTTTTGTGCCATTAAAATAATAAAAAATTTCTATTGGGAAAGCCGATTGCTTGTTTTTTTTTACACTGATTGCTTCGGACAAATCTTGTACAATGATGCAGGAAGTAAGTCTTGGGTGCGATCAATTATGCTCACTATCCAACATCGGACACTGATGATGCCTGCAGGGGTTCGCCAATCAAAAATCCTGGATGTTGTCGGCAATAAAATCTGGCTGTTCTTAAAAAACGGCTTAAAAAAAGAGGGGGTGTCTTTCATAAACATAAAAAAATTGTTATACAGGTATAAAAAAAGGGGGGTATATGATTTATTTATGTACATTTGTGTTTTCAACCCCCCAAAAAATTACATCTTATGGCTAAATTAAGATTTATGGCACTGAAAGAGCTTCTGAACAGGAAGCCATTATATATCAACGATTCGGGCCGGGCAATATCCGAATATTTTGGCAGGAATGTATTCGATAAGGAAAAGATGAAGAAATACCTCTCCACAGAGGCTTTCCATCACATCATGAAATCCATTGAAGAGGGCACACGCATTGAACGGAAGATGGCCGACCAGATCGCCTTGGGCATGAAGGTCTGGGCCGCGGAAAATGGCGCCACCCATTATACCCACTGGTTTCATCCGCTCACGGATGCCACGGCAGAGAAACACGACGCATTCATCGATTTCAACAATTTGGGGTGCGGGGTGTTTGAGAGTTTCAGCGGGAAGCTGCTGGTGCAACAGGAGCCCGATGCCTCCAGCCTGCCTTCGGGCGGGCTGAGAAACACCTTCGAAGCCAGGGGTTACAGCGCCTGGGATGTCTCTTCCCCGGCCTTTATCGTGGGCACAACCCTTTGCCTGCCAACAATCTTTATTTCCTATACGGGTGAAGCCCTGGACTATAAAATGCCCCTGCTGAAATCCCTGGCGGCCATTGACAAGGCCGCTGCAGAAGTGTGCCGGTATTTCGACAAGAACGTCACCAAGGTCACCAGCAACCTGGGATGGGAGCAGGAATATTTCCTGGTGGATGAAGCCCTTTTTATGGCGCGCCCCGACCTGATGCTTACCGACCGCACCCTGATGGGGCATTCCTCCAGCAAAGACCAGCAGCTGGAAGACCATTACTTTAGCAGCATCCCCGAAAGGGTGATCGCCTATATGGAGGATTTTGTGCGGGAAGCCTACCTGCTTGGCATTCCCGTGAAAACGCGACACAACGAGGTGGCCCCCAATCAGTTTGAGGTAGCCCCGATATATGAAGAGGCCAACCTGGCCAATGATCACAACCAGCTGATCATGGACATCATGAAAAAGGTGGCCCGAAAGCATAGCTTCCGGGTATTGTTCCATGAGAAGCCCTTTAAAGGCATCAACGGATCGGGCAAACACAACAACTGGTCGCTGAGCACCAATACTGGTGTCAATGTGTTCTCTCCCGGGAAAAACCCCCGCACCAATATGCAGTTCCTGTCTTTTTTGCTCAACGTGCTCAAGGCCGTTTATGACCACCAGGATCTGCTGCTGGCCAGCATACTGACCGCCGGCAACAACCATCGCCTGGGCGCCAATGAAGCGCCCCCCTCCATCATTTCCGTTTTCCTGGGGCATGAGCTTAACCGCGCCCTGGAAGCCCTGGAAGAAACCGTACCCGACAAAAATATGACCCCGGATGAGAAGACCTCCATCAAGCTGAACATTGGAAAGATCCCGGAGATCCTGCTCGACAATACCGACCGCAACCGCACCTCGCCCTTTGCTTTTACAGGCGACCGCTTCGAATACCGGGCAGTTGGCTCCTCAGCAAATTGCGCCTCCGCAATGATCGTGCTGAACACCATTGTGGCCGGCCAACTAAAAAAGTTCAAAAAAGAAGTGGACGCTTTAATTGACAAAGGCATCAAAAAGGACGAAGCCATTTTGCAAACACTGAAACGCTACATCAGGGAAACCAAAAACATACGGTTTGATGGCAATGGATACAGCGACGAATGGCGGAAGGAAGCCGCAAGCAGGGGCCTGTACAACATTTCCAGCGTGCCGGAGGCTTTGGAAGCCTATCTCACCGAAAAAGCGGAAAAGGTTTTTTCAGAAAATGATGTCTTTGACCAAAAGGAGCTTCAGGCCCGCACGGAAGTGGAGCTGAAGAAATTCATTAAAAAGATACAGATAGAGGCGCGTGTGCTGGGCGACATCACCATCAACCACATTGTGCCTACCGCGGTCAGTTATATGAACACCCTGTTTGCCAATGTTCAGGGCCTGAAGGAGATCTTTGGCAAAACGGCTGATTTCGATAAGATCGCAGGAGACCGGCTTGAGCTGATCAAAAAAATATCAGACCACATTCAGCAAATCAAGACCATGCAAAGTGAAATGATTGAAGCCAGGAAGCTTGCCAACAAAGAACAGGATATCCATAAGGCCGCCCGTCTTTACGATACCCGGGTCCGTCCTTACCTGGATGATATCCGCTACCATGTGGACAAGCTGGAGCTGATCGTAGACAATGAAATGTGGCCTTTGCCAAAATACCGCGAGCTGTTGTTTGCGCAGTAAAGGGGATTGCTTTTTTGCCGGAGGTTGATGATGCGTTTATAATTATTCAAAACGATAAAGGCAATCCCATAGCCGGCGAATTTGATCAGGGTACTCAGGAGTTTATGGTTGCATACAATTCAGCTGAAGTCACTAATGGGTGTAATACAAAATCAACTTTCTTTGAAGTCCTTGTTATATCGCAATTGTAGAGGATTTTTTGCGTATTTATCGCTGGCAGGTTGTCACGTAACTTGGTCAGACAGAAAAACTCATGTATATTTGAACACCTATTTAACTTGGGACAATGATAATGAACCAGCACAACCCGATGAAGCAAATTGCATTACTTTTCCTGATTCTCTTTTTGTCCTCACTGACGCATGCCCAGTCGGGCCGGATCAACGGCTACTGGATGACCGAAGATGACGAGTCGCAGGTTGAGATATACACCGATGACCACGGCGAGGTGCATGGCAGGATCATCTGGCTGGACGAGCCTTATGAAGACGACGGCTCGCCAAAGGTGGACGATGAAAACCCTGAACCCGCCCTTCGCAGTCAGCCCATTCTGGGTCTGGAGATCATCGAAGGATTTACCTACGATGCTTCTGATCAGGAATGGTCAGGCGGCAGCATTTATGATCCGGAGAGCGGGCGGACATATACGGCCTACATGCGCCTGGAAGATCGCAACACCCTTCGCCTCAGGGGTTATGTAATGGGCATGCGTTTTTTGGGTCGTACCACTTACTGGATCCGTGCGGACGGGCCGCTCGATTAACCCACCTTCAAATCAACATGTCAGCCGAAAGAAGCACCTATAGATATTTAGCTGCTACGTTGCATATGATGAAATCTCGGGCTATAGATATTTTGCTGCCACGCCGCATATGATGAAATCTCCAGCGGCTTATCACAAAACCAATGACCTAAGCGGCAGAGCCGCAAAGTATCTATAACATAAATGCATTCAATACAACAACAAAGCGGCAGAGCCGCGAAATATCTATGTTCGGACAGATTTTATTCAAACCGATCCCTTTCAAATTCTTTAACCACTGCGGTTGCATTATCAGCATCAGATTTCGAAACGATGACCCTTACGGCACCCATGCCCGGTGTGGTGTAGAACGGAAACAGTGTTCCGATAACTTCATTGTTAACGAAAGCCTTAATCCCTTCTTTTTCCAGGATAATTTTCAGCATTTCCGCTTCCCATGCATGACCCGTGAATACAATTACGGGTTCAGTTTTCTGGTGCTTATCCATTTTTCCTTCTTAAAAAGTCATTGAAATTACAATCTATAGCCTTCCAATATATGCATTATGTGATGAAATTGCAAGCATTGTCCATTTACGTACAGTAGGTATCCGAATATGAACATATCCCTTTGGGAAACCTGGTCATAAAACCCCGTCATTGCCCTATAACCATCTGTTGAAAAGCTTTTTGCATGATCTGGAACACTTATTGATAATCCTTAACGCACAAGATGTTATATTCCTGCAAATCCTGAACCATGATCCGGAAATATTTTACAACAGGTTGGCGAAACATTGGAAGGCATAAGCTTTCCAGTATACTGAATGTGTTTGGATTGAGCCTTGGCCTTGCCTTGTTTATTTTTATCGGCTTGTTCCTTCATGATCAATATCGTTACGACAGGTGGTATGAGGATTCCGACAGAATTTATCGACTGGAGTTTGGGGAGTGGGGCGTCATAAGTCCGGCTTACAAGAGACTGGCCGAGGGAGCAAGCGCCGGGGTGGAAGAGGCAGTCAGACTGAATAACATCCAATTGCACAACAGTCCGCTTCGCAAAGACGGTGACGTAATAAGGATACAGCATCTTATTGCAGCTGATCCCGCTGTGTTTGATTTTTTTGGACTGAAGTTCCTTCATGGTGATGCGCAAACGGCACTTGATAACATAAACAGCATTGTGTTAACGCGCAGTGAAGCAACACGCCTCTTTGGCAAGGAAAACCCGGTCGGCGAGGTGCTGCGTCTGCGTGATCAATATAATCTGGTGGTCACTGGTGTTGTGGAAGATATCAGCCATTTTCACATTAAGATGGATGCCTTTATTTCCTTTATGATTTTCGGTGAGTTTTTTGGAAATGATTATTTCGAAAGTCCCGGAGACTGGAACCACTTCACCTACGTAAAGCTTCACCAGGAGGCCTGTCCGGTTGAGACACACAGTCAAATTGAAGAGGCTGCCTTGCAGTTCATCTATGAGACCGCAGGCATTCATTTTGACATGGAGGTGCGTTTAAGGCCGGTGAAAGATATCTATTACACGCAGGACGTGGCTTTTGAAAGTCGTGTGATCCATGGAAACAGGACTATCTCCGTGGCATTTATGCTTATTGCATGTTTTGTTTTATTCATAGCCATAGTGAACTTCATCAACTTAAGTACCGCGCATGCATTCGCGAGGGCAAAAGAAACCGGTATAAGGAAGCTTCTCGGGGGAAGCCGGAAAAGTCTTGTTTTGCAGTTTCTCGCGGAGTCTGTCATGATCACCATAATAGCGATGCTTGGGGCTATCCTCCTTGTGGAGATATTTTTGCCTGATTTTAACAATCTTGCAGGCGTGGATATCAGTCTTGGCGATTGGTCAGCGGGGTTTTTAATTGTTGCATTTCTGCTATCGAGCATTATCATTGGATTTTTAAATGGCATTTACCCGGCTTTCTTTCTGAGCGGCTTTCGGGCGGCAAAAGTATTAAAGGGAGAGCTAACCCGTAGCAAGGGCGCTGCACTGTTCAGAAAAGGGCTGATGGTTTTTCAGTTCGCCATAGGTATTGCCCTTATCGCAGGTACCATTATCGTATTCGACCAGGTGTGGTATATGCAGAACAAGGAAATGGAATACAACAAAGAAGATGTTCTTTTTTTCCGCTCCAACACAAGTATCCGTCAGTCCTGGAGTGACTTCAGGCATGATCTGCTGTCTGTTCCGCATATCCGGGAGGTAAGCCTGACCAATACCGTACCTGGAAATGTAGGCTGGCAGGAAAGCGTTATTAAGGACGGTCAGGCGAAACAGTTTTATTACTGGCCTGCCACACCTGAATATTTTTCCATGCTGGGGGTTGACTTGCTCGCCGGGAGGTGGCCCGACAGAAAGCTTCCTACGGATCAACATAGTAACGTAGTGGTAAATCAGCAATGGCTCCGATTAATGGGTTTTGATCAATCACCTGAAGAGGTTTTGGGAGCGTCTGTTCAGGCAGGAATAGGCCGAAAAACGATCATCGGGGTTGTTCCAGACTTTCATTTTAACTCTTTGCACAAGGCCATTGCGCCTCTTATGTTTGTCTGGGACGACAATCGCTCCCAAATGGTCAGTATCCACCTGGAATCAGGGGCTGAAGCAAAGGCGATTGATCATATAAACCTGACTTATGCCGCTTATTATCCTGATGAGCCACTCTCCTATCAACTACTCGACGATTCGATCAGTGATTTGTATGATGATGAGAATCGTCTTGGGGTAATATTTGGGGGTTTTTCTGTTTTCGCCATTCTGATTGCCTCTTTGGGCTTGTTTGGGTTATCCTCCTTTCTTATTGAAAAACGCAGCAAAGAAATAGCCATCCGCAAAGTTATGGGTGCTTCCCTTCTGCGTTTGCACTTGTTATTACAAAAGGAGTTTTTTGTTCTTGTGATGATGGCTGCCTTAATAGCGGTACCTGCCGGATGGTATTTTATGAGCAGGTGGCTGACAGGTTTTCCGTATCATATTTCACTGGGCATAGCGCCTTTTGTTGTGGCAGTCATGGTAGCCCTTTTTATTGCGCTGGCCACTGTTTCCTGGCATGCACACAGGGTGGCGAATAAAAACCCCGGAGATTTTATGCGAACAGAATAAGAAACTATTACGCTTTGTGTTTTTTTGAAGTTGATCAGTATACCCAACTTTAGTTCTTTCAACTTTAGATAGGTGAGTATTTGTGCGACATGAATGTCTGCCAGAGCATCTGCGCCAGAAACAATTTACCCTTACTTTGGGGTGAAAATTGGGTAAATTAACCCTTACTTTGGGTGGAATATTTAAAAAATTAACCCTTACTCTGGGAATTTTTTTTATCTTTGTGGTAAAAATACAGGCATGTTTTATAGGACTCAACTCAAGGAACTGGAAACCTGGCGTAGAACGCCGGGGCGTAAACCATTGGTTATCCGTGGTGCACGGCAGGTTGGTAAAACCACCCTTGTTCATGAATTCGGCAAACAGTTCAGGCAATACATTTACATTAACCTTGAACAACAGAAAGATGCTCAATTGTTTGAGCCGTTTGATGATGTCCGGCAGCTGTTAACCCGGATATTCCTGGAAAAACGGTTGCAGCAAAAATACCTGGACGACACCCTGCTTTTCATTGATGAGATCCAGGAGTCACCGAAAGTCGTAAACCTGTTGCGGTACTTTAAGGAAGATGCGCCGGAGCTGGCCGTAATAGCTGCCGGCAGCATGCTGGAAACCCTGTTGGGCAAAAACCTCACTTTTCCTGTCGGACGGGTTGAATACAAAGTACTGCGGCCCGTTTCGTTTGAAGAGTTTTTGACAGCAACGGGTGAAGAGCAGCTGCTTGAGGAGTTTCGAAAAATACCCATAGAAAAATATGCTGAACCTGCATTGCTGGATGCCTTTCATACTTATGCCCTGTTGGGCGGAATGCCGGAGGTCATTAAGCACTACAGCAAACATCAGGATGTTAGTACTTTGGGGGCTATTTATGATTCACTGATCAGTTCCTACCTGCAGGATGCTGAGAAATATGCAAATAGTGACCAGCAGCTTCAGATCATCCGGTTTGCTATTCACCAGGCCATCCTGAAAGCAGGTCATCGCACCACATTTCAGCGTTTTGGCAATGCAAACTATTCTGCAAAGGCCATCGGGGAGGTGCTGCGTGCGCTGGAAAAGACCCATCTTTTGCATGTCTTGTATCCAACAACCGGAACAACGCTGCCTCTGGAGCCTGATTACAAGAAAACACCCCGGATACAGCTTCTGGATACCGGTTTGATCAACTATTTTGCCGGGTTGCAAACAGATATCCTGGGTACGAAAGATCTTCACGGTGTATATCAGGGTAAGCTTATTGAGCACCTGGTAGGGCAGGAGCTGCTTTCATTTCAGTCTCTGAGCCTGCAAAAACTGCATTTTTGGGTTCGTCAGAAAAAACAGTCTGATGCAGAAATCGATTTCATATACCCGTACAAGGGCAAACTCATTCCCATCGAAGTAAAATCCGGAGCGAAAGGGCATCTGAAATCATTGCATGTTTTTATGGATCATTCTCCGCTTTATGTTGGGATTCGGTTTTATGCCGGTAGCCGCCAGCTTGACAAACTCAGAACAACGAAGGGTAAAGTTTTCTACCTGTTGAGTCTGCCATACTTTTTGGCTTCACGCATTGAGGCCTATATTGACTGGCTGATTCAGGAGGTTCGTGATATTGCTGATAGTGAGGGTTTGTATGTTGAAGAAGGGAAACAAGCCTATCGCACCACAAAAACATCTGAGAAACCGTGGACGCCTGAAACTTTAACGTCAAAGCACATCCGGCTTCTTCGCCTGTGTGCCGCGGAGCCCCAAAAAGGCCGGGAGCTTCTTGAGGAAGGACTGGGGCTAACCTACCAGTCGAGAAACAGGCGCGTTTACCTGCAACCTTTGAAGGAGCTGGGATTGCTGGATTTCACCATCAGGACGAACGAAAAAAGCAAGCAACAGCGGTACTGCATCACACCGAAGGGAGAGGACTTTTTGCGCAGGGTATAAAGGTTCTATTTATCACAAGAGCCCAAAGAAATCGCACGCAATAGCCGTAAAGGGAAACATGCAAAGAGAGGCACAACCGGGCATCACAGGTTATATATCACCCCGCCGCGGATAATCGGGTTTTCGACAGGACTGTCATCATCCAGAATCAAATCGTAGAGGACCATGCCGTAAGCCTGCGTGCGGTCGGTTAGGTTATACCGGTATCCGCCGCCGACAGGCAGCCCATAAATCCATTTCCTGTCGCCAATAGCCGTTTCCACATTGGTCACCTCCAGCTCACCATGCACAAACACCTGATGATAGAGCGTCACCTGACTGAAGACCCGGCCGCCATAGGAATACCTTTCTGAACCGCTTTCATATTTCCGGTAAGCAAAAAACGGAGAGATCCCGACATCAAGTCTGCCGGCCCGGTAGCCCAATATGGGAGAGGCATCCACATAATAGCCCCGGTCAAAATGTATACCGATGCTGCCACCGGTGTATGTCTGCCCGGACGTCTCAAAGGAGGCCAGGGACAGGATCATTGTTGTTAATAACAGTATGCCAAAGGTTTTCATAATGATGGGTTTTGGTGTTGTCTGTTTTGGGAAGCCTGGGTGGCATGTGCCATACACAGGAGATTTGTCAGAAGGTTTATGCTACGCTGTCATTACGCTTCGCTGTCATTATGCTTCGCTGTTGGTTGCGCTAAAGCGCGTCATTTGGCCTTTCGGTGTATCATCCCGGTGCTGAATCGTCCGGCGATGGTTTGTATCTGTTTCACGAAATTATGAAATAAAATGACGAA
>CAYMDX010000044.1:6991-14991 GCA_964389125.1 uncultured Bacteroidales bacterium | reverse complement strand
CTTCTTTTCTTTCGGGTTTGATCCTTTTTGTCCAGCCTCTTAACCAATTAACCAATGTCTTAATCATATTATCTCAAAAATGGGATGGTCAGGCCCGACTTACCCGGCAAAAGTTGTCGGTCAAAAGTAACCGATTTGCAAATCCTTTGCAAAGAAATTTTGTAGATTTGAGCCATCATATCAAAATCCCAAAAATAATTCTTATGAAGAAATTTATATGGCTATTCCTTCTTGCGGGTTGTATGGTAACAACAGGATATACGCAGTTACAAGGTGATTACGGTAATAATGACAGGGAGGTCCTCATCGAGGCACTACATGCTGTATCAGAAGATGATTTGTCAGACTGGATGCATACCCTTATATCTCCTGAGATGCGGGGACGGCTTGCCGGCGACAGGGGTTACGACATGGCGGCCGACCTGGTCGCTGAAAATTTTGAATCCTGGGGTGTGCAACCGTTTCTGGAAGATGGCTATTTTCAGGAATTTGACCAGCCCTATACACTGATTAAAGATAAGGGGCGCCTGGCCATTCACGTGCCGGTTGATGGAGCAACCATTACAAAGGATTACACATATGGAGATGATTACTGGCCCTGGGGCATCTCGGGCAGCGGCGAAGTGACAGCAGAGGTGGTGTATGCCGGCCATGGCATCTCAGCTCCCGAACTGGGATACGATGACTATGCCGATATTGATGTTGAAGGGAAGATTGTGATCACGGAACTGGGAGTTCCTTATGATGGCAGTGATCCGGACAGCCTGCAGATGTGGCGTCCTTATGTGGATCATTCCAACAAAGTGGATTTCGCACTGGAAAATGGTGCCGTTGGACTGATCTTTGCCTATCATGTAGCCAGTCCTCGTCCGACGGCAGATGAAGATTTTATCTTTCTGGCAGCAGCCGACAATGTGGTAGAAGACTTCTTTGCCGGTACAGGCAAAGAGCTGGAGGAGGTCAGATCCAATATAGAAAATACCCTCACACCCGCGTCATTCAATACGGGCAAAGAGGCAACCCTGGCGCTTACTGCCGAATACCATCCTGACGGGAAAACAGCTAATGTTGTAGGCATGATCGAGGGGAGTGATCCTGTGCTGAAAAATGAATACCTGATCATTGGCGCCCATCTGGATCATCTGGGTATGATGCCGGTGTTATTCCCAGGCGCACTCGACAATGCTTCGGGCAGCACACTCGCATTAGGGGTAAGCAAGGCCCTTGCCACCAGCGGAATAGACACCAAACGAAGCATCATCTTTCTCCTGTTTGGGGCAGAGGAAGTCGGACTGGTAGGGGCAAAACATTTTGTAGAACACTTCCCCCATCCGACTGCACAAATTAAGGGTATGTTCAACCTTGACATGGTCGGACGCGGAGATGCTTTTTATGCTTCCACCGCAACATCCTGGGAAACCCTGGTTCATACCCTTGAAAAAAATAACACATCCTGGGTGCACCGCCCTTTCACCGCGCGAAGCAGACCATGGCAGCAGCCTCTTCGTCCCCGTACAGATGGAGCTGTTTTCTACATAGATAAAATACCTGCCGTCACCGTTGGCACGACCGGAGCAGACACACGTCCGTTATACCATGTACCCGAAGACACCATGGATCAAATCAACATTGAGATTATGCGGGATGTGGTAAAACTGCTTACTATGAGCATGATAGAACTGGGCAATGCGGAAACCATTGACCTGGAGACTCCCTGACCCGGGAAAATAATAATAAGCTGAAGCCTATACTTTTATGCGTGAGTACGAACTGCAACATAAAACCCCTGAAGATGATCCCGGCAAAAATGGGATAGACCGCCGCTGCTTCATGAAGATGGGAGCCATTTTTACCGGTGGCGTAGCCGCTTTTGGCAGCTTGCTGGGATGTACGGATGATAAACAGCGCATCCGGCTTCCCGGGCGTATTGAAAAAGACGGCACGGTGATCGTCCGCGCCGGCTGTCCGGCCCATAACTGCGGCGGACGTTGTGTCTTGAAGCTGTATCTCAAAGAAGGAAAGATTATACGCATCGAAACCGACGACCGTCCCGGAGATGACATCAGCGACCCGCAGCTGCGTGCCTGTATTCGGGGGAGGGCCTACCGGCGGCGCCAATACCACCCCGACCGACTGAAATATCCCATGAAACGCACAGGTAGGCGTGGCGAAGGCAGTTTTGAACGTATCTCATGGGATGAAGCATTGGATATGATGGCCGGCGAGCTCAAGCGGGTCAAAAACACCTATGGCAACTCAGCCATACTGGTACCTTATGGAACCGGCAGTTATAACCAAACCAACGGAAGGCAAACCGCTGCCAGGCTGATGAACCTCTTCGGCGGTTCCCTGGGCTTCTATAACAGTTATAGCTGGGCCTGCATAAGCCGGGCAACACCCTATGTATATGGCACCAGTGTGACCGGCAACCAGCGTCAGGACTGGGTCAACTCCAAATACATCATCATGTGGGGATGGAACCCCAGTGAAATGCGTGATGGCACCAACAGTGAGTACTTTCTCAAACAGGCCAAGAAGAACGGTGCCAAAATCATTTGTATCGACCCCCGCATGAGCATGAGCGCCACAGCCCTGGCAGACGAATGGATCCCTATCAGGCCGGGCACGGATACCGCCCTGATGAGCGCCATGGCCTGGGTGATCATCTCAGAAGGCCTTCATGATAAAGATTTTATTGACCGTTGCTGCGTGGGTTTTGACAGCAGTCAGATGCCCGAAGGGATGGAAGACAAAGAGAGCTATAACGATTACATTTTCGGCACCTATGATGGTGTTCCCAAAACCCCGGAATGGGCCGAAGCGATCACCGGAATACCAAGAAAAACCATAACAAGGCTCGGCAGGGAGTACGGCTCCATCAAACCGGCCATGCTTTACCAGGGATATGGCATGCAGCGACGCGCATACGGAGAACAGCCGGTACTGGGTGGCTGCGTGCTTGCCGCCATCACCGGAAACGTTGGTGTGTCAGGCGGATGGGCCAGTGGTATCGCGCTTCAGGCAGAAGACGGCGGCCCCTTCTGGAACCTTTTCCCAACCGGGCAAAATCCTGTCAGTGCCACCATACCTGTATTTCTCTGGACAGAAGCCATCCTCCGGGGAAAAGAGATGGGTCCCGAACAGGGCCTGATCGGCGCCGAAAAGCTGGATAACAACCTCAAGCTTATATGGTGTGTGGCATCCAACATCCTGATCAACCAGCACGCCGACACCAACAAAAATGCTGAAATCCTCCGGGATGAAAGCCTGGTAGAGTTTATCGCCGTTCAGGATCAGTTTATGACCCCTTCTGCAAAATTCGCTGATCTGATCCTGCCAGCCTGTACCCAGTTTGAGGTCTGGGGGCTTGAAGACGGCTGGAAGTACGGAGATGAGGTGATCCTGATGCCCAAGGTACAGGAGCCTCCTCATGAAACAAAAAGCGACTACCAGATCTGTGCCGAACTGGCCGGGAGGCTCGACCTGAAAGAGGAATACACGCAAGGAAGAAATGAACGCGAATGGATTGAATGGTGCGTGGATTATTACCGGAAATCCCGTTTCCCTGACATCCCTGACCTGGAGCGGCTGCATGAAATGAACCGGGGGGTATATACACGCTCCATCCATGAGCCCAGGGTGGCCCTGAGCGACTTCCGGAAAAACCCGGACAAAAATCCGCTCAACACCCCGTCAGGGAAAGTTGAAATATTCTCCAAAACCTTGTACGACTACGGTAAGCCTGACACTATTCCACCGGTGCCCAAGTATATCCAGGAATGGGAAAGTCCTTTCGGCGATGAAAGCCATCAATATCCGCTTCAGGCCATCGGTCATCATTACATGCCCAGAGTACACTCTACCCATGACGGTATCGACTGGCTTGAAGAAGCCTTTCCCCAAAGGGTTTTTATCAATCCCCTGGATGCCAAAGAGAGAGGAATAAAGGATAGAGACAAGGTTTTGGTTTACAATGATCGCGGGAAGCTGATGATACCCTGCCGGATAAGTAAGAAGATTATGCCGGGCGTGGTAAACATTCCGCAGGGAGCCTGGTGGCAGCCCGACAAAGATGGTGTCGACCGCCGTGGCAATGTCAATGTGCTGACAAGCCATCGCTGGACCCCCCTGGCCTTCGGAAATGCACAGCATACGATGATGGTGGAAGTGAGGAAGGGGGAATAGGAGAAAGGTAATAACCAAAGGTTACAAAACAAAAAGTAATATGACCCAACTGGCATTTTATTTTGATGCGTCGGCATGTTCTGGTTGCAAAACATGTCAGATTGCCTGTAAGGACAAGCATGATTCTCCTATGGGAGTCAGGTGGCGCAGGGTTTATGAAACATGCGGGGGCGACTGGGTGAAAGATGGCCCTGCATGGATTCCCAACATCAGCAGTTACCATATATCGATGGCTTGTAACCATTGTGAGGAACCGGTGTGTATGGATTCCTGTCCCAACAAAGCCATTGTAAAAGATGAAAAAGGCATTGTATTAATCGATTATGACCGCTGCATGGGCTGCCGGTATTGCGAATGGACCTGTCCATACGGAGCCCTGCAGTTTGACAGCCGGCAGAAAGTAATGACCAAATGTACGTTCTGTGCCGACTACCTGGAAGAAGGCAAAGCCCCTTCCTGTGTCGCTGCCTGCCCGATGCGGGTATTGGACTATGGAGAGCTGGAGGAGCTGGAAGCCAAATATGGCACCAGCCGGGAAACATTTCCCTTGCCCGAGGCCCATTACACCAAACCGGCCCTGGTGATCACGCCGCACAGGCATTCGAGAGAATGGGATAACAAGGGCATGGAAATCATTAACAAAGAAGAAGTAAAGTAATGAATTATAATCGCTTACAGCTATGAATAGTAATGAATGGCCATTGGTATTTTTTACCTTGTTGTCGCAAATCAGCCTGGGTATCCTTTTCTCATGGCTGGTCATTTCCCTGTCCTTGAAAAACACGGATATTCCAGCCTTTGGGGATCTAAAGAGGGTCATGCTGATTGCTGCCCTGGGAAGCATGGGCATTGCCCTGATCATCTCTTTTCTGCATCTGGCCTTGCCAATGCATTCCGTTTACGCCCTCAGCAACATCGGCTCTTCCTGGTTAAGCCGGGAGATCCTTCTGGCTTCCTTCTACCTGTTTCTGATCGTTATTGCGTTTATTTCTTTTCAGTTTAACATCCCGCACCGCAGTATCGCCGATTACTTATTACTGGCAGCCATCCTTGCCGGGCTTGCCCTGATTTGGTCGATGGCCCGCGTCTATATGATTCCCACCGTTCCGCTTTGGAATACACCTGCAACGCTGGTGGCATTTTTCAACACGGCACTGCTGCTTGGCAGTGGCGCTACCCTGGTGATGCTGACCGTCATGCTAAACAAAGGACTTTCATTGAATGTGCTCATGCCGGTACATACCACGCTTTTCTATTTGCTTGCCGCCGGTGTCTTCATCGGATTGCTCAATATGCTGCTGTTACAGCCTGACATGGCAGTCTTCAGCGGAAGTTTTCACGCCCCGGAAGTATCAGGCCTGTGGCAAACCGGACAAACATTGTTTCTGTTGATTGGCTTCAGCCTGATCACCTATTGGTTTACATTCAAAGCACCTGCCATAAGTGGCACCATGTCTCTGCTGATATATGGTGCCATGGCCTGTTTCCTTCTTTCAGAGCTCTTTGGCAGATATATATTTTATGCGTCCTACTACCGTGTGGGGATATAACACACATCATATGATGACAAGCGAATAACAACACATGACGCATAATCGATTCATCTCCTCATTCACTATGAATACCCTGCAAAATACGGAAAGGCGAAAGCCTGTAACTATTAACCAAAAGGATCTGTGGCTTAAAGCTGCTGTCATTGGAAGTCTATGGGGGGCAGCCGAAATTGTACTGGGTAGTTTCCTGCACAATTTACGGATCCCGTTCAGCGGCAATATGCTGACAGCCATTGGTATTGTCCTGATGATATCCGGACACCGTCTTTGGCCTGAACGGGGTATCATTATTAGGGCAGGTCTGATATGCGCTGCCCTGAAAACCCTATCACCAAGTCCGGTACTTCTGGGTCCCATGCTTTCTATTTTCATGCAGGCCAGCTTAATGGAATTGGCGGTCTCGGCGGGACGAAAATCATTACTCGGATATATCATCGGCGGTGGTCTGGCTATGAGCTGGAATCTGCTCTACCGCATCTTCTCCTCTATTGTTATCTATGGCGGACCACTCATTGCGCTTTATCAAAACCTTGTGAATTTTCTGAACGAACAGACTGGTCTGACGGTTGAAGGATACTGGACGCCTATCCTGATTCTGTGGGCTTTATTTTTCCTTTTCGGTGCATTTGTTGCTGTGATCGGCATATTTATCTCTAAAAAAGCCAATAAAACAGCACCCTTTTGGGATTTTTCATCTCCCGCTAAGGACACCACCCAGCCTATACCGGAAAAAAACAACAATGCAAGCGTTCTAATAAGACCCATCATCTTACTAGCCTGCTTAACAGGCGGGCTTTACTCCATCATTGTCCTGCCTGTTATCCAGACGGTCGGGGTTTTAGGCATTTTTCTTTTTGTGGTATGGCTTTATAACAAGCGATTGATTTACCGTTTTGCTAAAAAACGGGGTTACTGGATAAGCATACTGGTATTGCTCGGGCTGTCGTCTTATTTTATGGGAAATGTATTTGGATTCAGTATAGAGGGCTTAAAGGTCGGTGGAGAAATGGTCATGCGGGCTACCTATGTGATAACCGGTTTCAGCGTCATAAGCAGTGAACTGAGAAACCCCGCCCTTGTCGGATTTTTCAGAGGGAAAAATATGGATCCCTTTTTGTCGGCGGTCCGGATCTCCTTCCAGACAACACCACTGTTGATCAGCAACATCCCCGGCAAACAAGCCTGGCGGAGGCCGGCAAAGGTGCTTGGAGACATCATTGGAAGCATGGAGCAGGCATTTTATCACCTGCGGGAACAAACCGGTCAACAACCTAAAGTATTTATTGTGACCGGCGCCAAAGGTTCCGGAAAAACCACGCTTCTCAGGGATATTGTTCACCACCTCAAAGCCAGTAACATTCAGCCTGAAGGATTCCTGGCACCCGCCATTGAAACAAACGGAAAAAGGACAGGCTACAAAATCAGAGATGTAAACCGGGACACAGAAATGCCGCTTTGCCAGAGAGAGGAGGTGCCAAACAAAGCCCAACCTGGTCCATTCCGTTTTAACCCGGATGGTATCCACTTTGGCGAGCGCATCTTACAGAGCGCCTCGTCACACCAGGCTGACATCCTGATTATAGATGAACTGGGGCCTTTTGAGCTCAACGGCCAGGGATGGGATCCGGCCTTGTCAGAACTGAAGGGCAACTGGAACAAACCCATGCTATGGGTCATCCGTGAATCCCTGACCTCAGCAATCACAGACAGGTATGGAGCAACCGTAATGGATACCTTTTCAGCCGGTCAAATAAGTGCGGAAGAAGCCGCCAATGCCATCATCCAGCAGATAAAAAATGATGAAACAAAACAAACCACCTGAGAGCAATAAACATATGACGGGTGTGGTGCTGGCGGGAGGCAAAAGCAGCCGCTTCGGTCAGGATAAAGGCCTCTATCCTTTTCGCGGAAAACCCCTCGCCTATCATGCCCTGAACATCGTCCGTCCACATTGCCGGGAACTACTGATCAGCGCCAACGATCATGCGGAGGCCTATAAACAGCCTGGTGTACAAACCATTCAGGACATCTATCCCCACTGTGGCCCCCTTGGTGGTATCCATAGCGCTCTGTACCATGCAGAACACCGGTACATAGCCATCATCAGCTGCGACAGCCCCTTTATCCCGTCAGAGATTTATGATTTCCTTTATCAAAACATGGGAGATTATCAATGTATCATGCCGGCACACAACCATTTTATTGAAACCATGTGCGCCATCTACACTAAAGACAGCCTGTCAGTGATTGAAAAGGCCATCC
>CAYMDX010000044.1:0-6891 GCA_964389125.1 uncultured Bacteroidales bacterium | reverse complement strand
AATAACAGTCTTCGTTGATGTCGAGGACATATTTTTCAATGACATCCAGCTCCCGGGCTGTTTCTGAGCCATCGAAGCCGGTAATGTCTTCATAGGCAATCATATGCCTGTAAGCACCCAGAAAGTCGGCTGCGATCGGGTAATAGGACCAGTGCCATTTCTCTTCTTCGTAGCCGCCCTCCCTGTTTTGCCCATGGGCCGTATAAGGCTGACAAAAACCATAATCATGGGCGTGCTGCTTTAGCCAACGGAATACCTCTCTTCCTTCAAAGGTATCGAAATAGCTGTTTTGCAAACTATTTAAATCGATATCGGTACCCCAATGGTGACGGGAAGTGCCTGGCATGGCGCTGAATCGCAGTATTTCCAAAGCCCTTTCGCCATGATCTTCAATATCGGTAGCCATCACATCGCCATGCAATTTGCGCCGGCCATTCCATTTTTCTTCCCATATACGTTTCTGGTGATCAAAACTCCGGGCGGCAGAAATCACACGTAGGGTCACCCCGTCTTTACGGGCAGCCTCATACATGGATGTAAAAGCTTTATAAGCTTCTTCGCGCATATAGATGCCCTCACGGCTGACCATGGATAGGGGCACCTCAACAAAATCCTGATGGGATGACGGATCCAGCTTTCCCAGGAGTGCCTCTTTAGTGATGGCCGGTGTAAAATATGTGTCGTCGGCTTTCATATGGCTTTGTTCCTCAACGGTATCTTCATGCCCGACTCTGGTATCTTTTTCATGGGTTTGTCGTTCGTCTTCCTGTTGAGAAGAAATGGTTGCACGCCTCGCCGAACGGTATCCCCGGGAAAACACGAACAAAAGCCCGAGAAGCACCACCAGGGCAATCAGAAAGATCCGCTGCCATGGTGGTTGCTTATTCTTTTTAGTCATCTTTCAGCCACTTATCGAGCCAGTTGAAAAATTCACGTTGCCAGAGTATACCATTTTGTGGTGTCAACACCCAGTGACTTTCTTCAGGGAAGAAGAGTAACCGGCTCGGAATATCCTGAAGCTGTGCCGCATTGAATGCCTGCAGCCCCTCCGTGTATGGCACACGATAGTCTTTGGCGCCATGAATTACCATGATAGGCGTATCCCAGCGATGCACGTACAAGTGCGGGGAGAAATCATAGCTGTGCGGACGGGGTTCTTCCCAGTATGCCCCGCCAATGTCATGATTGGCAAAGAACATCTCCTCGGTACTGCCATACCAGCTCTCAAGGTTATACAGGCCACAGTGTGAGATAAAAGCACTGAACCTGTTATCATGATGGCCGGCCAGCCAGAAAACACTGTAACCGCCATAGCTGGCACCCACAGCGCCAAGCCTGTCTTCATCAACAAAAGGCTCGGCTTTTACATGATCTATGGCGCTGAGATAATCTTCCATGTTTTGTCCGCCATAGTCTTCGCTGATCTGTTCGTTCCATTCCTGTCCGAAGGTAGGCAATCCGCGACGGTTCGGGGCCACAACGATATAGTCG
Organism: uncultured Bacteroidales bacterium; assembly: GCA_964389125.1. GTDB lineage: Bacteria > Bacteroidota > Bacteroidia > Bacteroidales > UBA7960 > PUPG01. The sequence continues at coordinate 5,400 of CAYMDX010000044.1, read as the reverse complement.
TTGGCAGCCATCATCTGGAAGTTCCAGCGGAAGGAGAAAAACTGGCTGACAGCGCTTTGCGGTCCACCACCACAATATAAGAGGGCTGGATACTTTTTATCCGGATCAAAATTCGGGGGATAGATCACCCATACCAGCATTTCCTTGTTATCAGTGGTAGTCACCCACCGTTCTTCCACCCGCCCCATGTCGGTGCGGTCCAGGAGCTCACGGTTGACGAAGCTTAGCTGTTCCTGCTGACCGGTTGTGGCATGTACCCGGAAAATCTCTGCCGGCATTGACATTGACATACGCTGAGCGATCAGGTAATCATTGGCCTGCACGACAGATTGATAGTTATGCCGTCCTTCCGTCAGTTTACTGATCTCAGCCGTTTCAGTATCCAGGGCATACAACTGGTACGTGGCATGAATACCGCTCACGAAATAAAGTATGCGGCTGTCAGATGACCAGCTGAATCCGCTGGCGTTCTGATCAAAACCCGCCGAGTAATCGCGGTACTTGCCGTTGTTTAGGTCCATGATCATGATGCGGTTCTTATCCGACTCAAAACCTGGTGTCGCCATGCTTTCCCAGGCCATGTAGTTACCATCCGGAGAAAAAACGGGGTTCTTGTCATACCCTTCATTGAAAGGGGTCAGGTTCTTTGTTTCTTCCTTGTCGAGGTCATACAGGTAAATGTCCGAATTGGTAGAGGTGGTCCAGTCTTTTCCAACCTTTTTCTTGCAGGTATAGGCCAGTGTACGGCCATCGGCACCCCAGGTAATCTGGGAACTCCCACCAAATGGTGGAAGCGGGCTGCTCCAGGGTTCCCCTTCCATGATATCTTTTCCTTCGCCAACCTGGCCATCCGTATAGCCGGCCACAAATACATGGCTGAATGTGCCATCGTGCCATTGGTCCCAGTGCCTGTACATCAAGTCATCCGCAAGATAGGCATCAGCACGTGGGAGGTCAGGGTGTTTGTCATCGATAGTAGCCTGTACCTTCACCTTTTTGGTGTAGTAAATGTGTTGTCCGTCAGGGGCATATCCAAAACCGGTAATGCCACCATCAATAAAGGTCACCTGTTCAATATTAGAGCCATCCGGGTCCATCTCAAACAACTGGCTTTTGTCGTCCACGGATTTCAGAAAGCCGATACGTTGACCGTCCGGCCGCCAGGCAGGAGCGGACTCAGAGTCTTCCGAACCGGTAATATTAACAGTCTCTCCCCCATCAACAGGTATTATAAAAAGATCGCTGACCCCTTTGTTTTCTTCAATATCATAGGAGGTAGCGTTAAAGAGTACCCGTTCACCATCCGGAGATACTTTTACATCACCAATACGGTCGAATTCCCATAGTGTTTCGGGTGACATGGGTTGTGAACCCGCTTTGGAAGCTGCTGAAAACACCATACAAAAAACGATTGAAATGAATAAGAAATTTTTCTTCATGATTGTGTTGGTTTATGATTTGGATATAGCACCGGTCTTATGAAGCTTTTTCATCCAGTGCCTGTTTGATTTTCGTCTCCAACTCTTCGGCCAGCTCAACATTATCCATCAACAGCTGTTTGACGGCATCCCTGCCCTGTCCGAGCTTGGTATCCCCATAGCTGAACCATGATCCTGATTTTTTGATAATGTTATGATCTACGGCAAGGTCGATGACCTCTCCTACTTTGGATATCCCCTGGCCATAGATGATATCGAACTCAGCCTGGCGAAATGGCGGCGCCAGTTTATTCTTGACCACTTTCACCTTCGTGCGGTTACCCATCACCTGGTCTCCCTCTTTGATCTGAGATGCGCGGCGGATATCGATACGCACGGAAGAGTAGAATTTAAGCGCATTGCCGCCAGTTGTTGTTTCGGGGTTTCCAAACATGACACCGATCTTTTCGCGCAACTGATTGATAAAGATACAACAACTATTGGTTTTATTGATAGTGCTGGTAAGCTTTCGCAATGCCTGTGACATCAGGCGAGCCTGCAGTCCCATTTTTGAGTCACCCATCTCCCCTTCGATCTCGCTTTTAGGGGTCAATGCGGCCACAGAGTCAATCACGATAATGTCCAGTGCCCCGGAACGAATCAGGTTTTCGACAATCTCCAGCGCCTGCTCTCCATTGTCGGGCTGGCTTACCAGTAGGTTCTCAATATCCACACCCAACTTAGCAGCATAGGTGCTGTCGAAAGCATTCTCGGCATCGATGAAGGCTGCAACACCACCCTGTTTTTGGGCTTCGGCAATGGCATGGATCGCCAGGGTGGTCTTCCCGGATGCTTCCGGGCCGTAAATCTCAACTACCCGTCCACGTGGCAGGCCACCAATGCCCAGAGCAAGATCCAACGTCAATGACCCGGTCGGGATCGCCTCCACCGGCACAACAGCTGAATCACCAAGCTTCATGATGGTTCCTTTGCCATACGACTTCTCTATTTTGTCCAGTGTCAACTGTAAAGCTTTCTGCTTTTCCTTATCAACGGACTTTTTATTCTCCTGGTTGGCAGGATTCTCTTTTTCTTTGCTCATAAGAACTATTTTTTATGTTTTAAAGATATTTTATTTACTCAAAGATAATCTTTTATTTTATTAATCGATATTTTTGCTTATATGAATTAGCTTTTTGGTCTCAAAAAAAGGTTCAGTAAAATAATCAGCCAGGTTATAGATACCAGTTGTCCATGTCAGCCTGGCCAGTTCTTCCTCCACATCACCACCTTTCAGGTATAAAACGCCATTGCGGATATGGTTATGACCTTTCGGAATAATTTTATCAGCCACCCATGGCAGAAAGACCGCCAAAGATTTGACAGCCCTGCTGGTAACAAAATCAAAGCGACCACTTAAATTTTCACCACGTTCTTGCAGCGCTTCGACATTTTTCAGATCCAGCTGCCGGATCACGTCATTCACGACTTTAATCTTTTTACCAACAGAATCCACAAGCACAAAGTTTGCCTCCGGACTGCAAATGGCCAGCGGAATACCCGGAAAGCCACCACCGGTGCCCACATCCAGTATATTGGAGCCTGCTCTGAACCTTATCACTTTAAGAATGGCCATCGAATGCAGAACATGACGCTTATAAAAGAATTCCATATCCCGCCGCGATATGACATTGATCTTTTGGTTCCATTCCCTGTATATTGCATCAAGCTCCTCCAATCGATCATATTGCTCATGACTGAGATCAGGAAAATATTTTTTTATGATTTCCATTTTTCCAAATTACGGAATTGGTGTATTTTTGGGCTTCGATAGCAGTTTTAGCAACCTGAAGGTGCACCATCAATTTTATCTATCAAAAATAGTGTTTATGCATCAAATATTCATGCGCATTTTTAAAAAGCTTTTGCCCTGCCTGTTTCTACTTCCAATAAATTCGCATGCCCTGCAGGATGCAAGCCTTTCTGATTATATCGATAATTATAAACACCTGGCGATTGCTGAAATGCGGGAATCGGGCATACCGGCCAGTATCAAGATGGCACAGGCCATCCTGGAATCCGGATTTGGAAACAGCGAACTGGCCGTGTTTGCCAACAATCATTTCGGGATTAAATGCCATGACTGGACGGGCGGCACTTATTACTATGACGATGATGCCCCCAACGAATGCTTCCGGCTGTATGATGACCCGGTAAATTCTTTTCTGGATCATACAGCATTCCTGACCACCCGGTCGAGGTACGCTTTTCTTTTCGAGCTTGGCCCGACAGACTATGAGGCCTGGGCATACGGACTGAGTCAGGCCGGCTATGCGACCAACCCGAATTATCCATCGCTCCTGATCGGAATTATTGAAAGGCACAACCTCTATGAGTTGGATAAAAAAGCCATGGATGACAGCTATGAGCTGGCTGATCATCATCAGGCAAAACCGACCAACAAGGCACATGTCAGCTCCAAAACAGAAGAGAGCCAACGCACACCGATAGCTACAAGGGGAAACAGAGAGATACTTTCCTATAATCGCATCAACTATGTCGTGGCGCGGCCGGGAGACACACCAAAAACACTTGCCAGGGACCTGGATATGCGACGTTGGCAGATCGTTCGCTATAATGACCTGGAAGAAGGCGATACGCTGGAGGCCGGACAGCGTGTGTACATTCAACCCAAAAGACGCCGTGGTGGAGAAAAATATCATATAGCTAAAGAAGGCGACACCATGGCAGACATTTCTCACACCTACGGCATTCGTATCGAAAACCTTTACCGGCGGAACGATATGAAATATGGCATGGAGCCTGAACCCGGTCAAAAAATCCTGTTGCGCGGCTACAAAGGCCTATTTATCCAATATCTTTTCCGACGACCGTAACACTGTCCGGCATCCGCTAAGGACAAAATACCCAAACAGCCATTAAATATTATGCCTGTTTATCCTGAAGAAAAACCGTCATCTTAAACAAAAGCGAACAGGGTTAATCTTCACAGAGGGACATGGCAGGAAAGATATGGCAAATTTCAGCTCCATGGCAATGTTTCACCATAAAAAATCCATTTCTACTTATGATAGAAGTCTTGACACTAATGATTGGCGGCATGATAACAGGTTATTTGCTGCGTGGCAAAGTTAAGCTCATCCGCCTGGTCGACAAGTTAATCATCTGGAGTATTTTCCTGTTGCTTTTTTTGCTGGGACTGGGCATTGGCAGCTCTCCGGAGCTGATGTCGAGGCTCCCGTCTTTGGGCTTTTCTGCCTTGCTGTTCAGCCTTGGTGGCATTCTGGGCAGCATCCTGCTGGGACTGTTCATATGGAAGCTATATTTTTCAGGAAAATCGTTTTAGGATGAAAAACAGTTTAAAAATATTGCTTGCTTTTGCCGTTGGTGTTATGCTGGGCCAGTCAGGATGGCTGACGTCCTTCCCTGCTGATGCTGATCCGGCTAAATATGCCCTGTATCTGCTGATGTTTCTGGTAGGTATCAGCATCGGGGCTGACCCGCGTTCCTGGTCGCTTTTGAAGAGACAGGGCCGCTGGCTGTTTTTTGTCCCGCTGGCAACCATTGCCGGCACCTTTGCAGGCACACTGCTGGTTACTGTATTTATCGGTGATGTAAACCTATGGGAAGGACTGGCCGTCGGGGCAGGTTTTGGCTATTACAGCCTGTCGAGCATCATCATCACCCAGATGCACAGCGAATCATTGGGGGTGATAGCCCTGCTTTCCAATGTAATTCGTGAAATCATCACCCTGATCATGGCCCCCTTGATGGTCATGTGGTTTGGGAAACTCTCTCCCATCATGTCAGCAGGTGCAACAAGCATGGATACCACACTGCCTGTCATCACCACAACGTCCGGAAGAGAATATGCGATCATCGCCCTTTTTCACGGCATCGTGCTTACCATCCTGGTCCCCCTGATGGTTACTTTCATCCTGAATCTTAATAGTTATTTTGG
>CAYMDX010000043.1:0-15061 GCA_964389125.1 uncultured Bacteroidales bacterium | reverse complement strand
TATGGCTAATTTTGTACGTTTTGTTGATGTTGAGATAATGCTGACATCTGATTTCTCAAAAATAATAAAAATATTCCTGATGAAGTTGCTGCTAGTCAATGTGTTACCATTTCTTTTGATATTATTGTTTTTTCTCCCTTCAGAAATATATGCTCAGCAACCTGAGTGGGATGATCCCGAAAGTCTTCCCATATGGTTGACTCCTGAAGAAAAGCGGCGTCTGGATGAGATTGGTGCAAAATTTGAGGAAACCCCTCCGCCGGAACTCCCTGTTCGCAACATCGCTGAATTTGAGCCGATGGAGGGTGTTATGGTGCGGTACCCCCTGGGAATTCCCTTGAACCTTGTTGCAGACATTTCGCAGCATGCCACCGTGTTTACCATTGTGGCATCATATTATGAAAGCCAGGCAATTGATGATTTTACGGATGCCGGTGTTAACCTGGATAACTGTGAATTTATCAATGCAAGCACAAATTCCCATTGGACCCGGGATTATGGTCCGTGGTACATCGCATTGGAGGATCAGGAAATCGGACTCGTTGATTTCCCCTATAACAGGCCACGGCCTGATGATGATGCGATACCGGGTGTGATGGCTGATTACCTCGATCTCGACATTTTTGGGATGGATGTAGAACATACCGGAGGCAACTACATGAGCGACGGTATGGGTATAGCAGCCTCTACAGATCTGGTTTATGCAGAGAACCAGCATAACCAGGATTATGTGGATGCCCAAATGGAGGAGTATCTCGGTATCGAGACTTACCATGTTACGATGGATCCAACAGGCAGCTACATCGATCACATTGACACCTGGGCCAAATTCCTGGATGTTGATAAGATCATGATCGCCGAAGTGCCGGAATCCCATTACATGCATTGGGCTTACGAACAAGTGGCTGATTATTATGAAAGCCAGATCAGTGCTTATGGAACGCCCTATGAAGTTGTCAGGGTGTATACACCCGATAATCAGCCTTATACAAACTCCCTGATCGTTAATGACAGGGTATATGTACCGATAACCGGCTCTTCCTGGGATGATAATGCCCTGGAAACTTTTGAAGAAGCCATGCCCGGGTATGAGGTGCTTGGCTTTCATGGCAGCTGGCAATCAACGGATGCCCTTCATTGCCGGGTGAAAGATATGGCCGACACCGAAATGCTGTACGTTGAACATGTTCCGATTCATGGCGAACAGCCCTACCAGGAAGCGTTCGTGGTGGAAACCGAACTGATCCCCTACAGCGGTGAGCCGCTTTATTCCGACTCCCTGTTTGCTATCTATAAAGTCAATGAAGGGCAGTTTGATACCATTCCGCTTCTGCATAAAGAAGATCATACCTATGAAGCAGCGATCCCGGTGTCTCCCGGCGACACTTTAATCACTTATTATCTGAGCGCTGCGGATGAATCCGGACGAAAAGAAACCTGGCCCTATATCGGTGCACCCGGAGCCCGGTCTTTTGAAGTTTCTGCCCCTGCGAGTACCGTGGAGGTGAGCTTTGATGTGGAAGACACCCATGGCGTTCCGGTTGAAAATGCCAGCATAACACTCGGTGATATCGGGAATGAGCCCGGTGAATACACGTTTCATGAGGTTGCCCCGGGAACCTATTCCTATCTTGTTTCCAAAGACTGTTATCTTCCGGCAGAAGGGGAAGTAACCGTGGGTGATGACGACATGGTTGTGCCGGTTACGCTGTTGACCCTGCCGGGTGATGCCAACGATGACGGCCTTGTGGATACGGATGATGTACTTGCGATTTCAGAGTATGTGCTGGATCAGGACCCCCAACCCTTCTGCGTTGAAAACGCCGACGTAAATCAGGACGGTGTTGTCAATATTCTGGACGCGATCGAAACCTTGCTTATCATTACGGAAGACCCTGTAGTGAAAGCTTCAGACAAACTCTCTGAAACAGCCGGACTGTATCTCCATCATGATGGCATTTCAATAGATAGTGATGGAACAATTGCCGGTCTGCAACTCACAATTACCGGTGACCTGCCCAGTCAACTGGTTTCTGAGCTTCCTGATCATGAATTGATGTATGCCATGGTAGAAGGAACCATCCGGGCGCTGTTGTTTAGCCTCGATAACACGCCTATTCCCGAAGGACAGCTTCCCATTATCAGTTTTGAGGAACAGGAAGAGATGCCCATTTGGGGTGATGTACTTGCCGGAAACATGGAAGCTGCTGAAGTCCCGACAAACTTGTATCAGGATGACGAAACCGGTCTGGATCAGCCGGAGGAAATTGCCTTCCGGGTTTTTCCAAACCCCGCTCGCGATTACCTGGAAGTCAACCTTAGCGCTACCACCAATGAACAGGTAGATATCTATTTTTCTAATTTGCACGGACAGCTTTTACAATCGCACCTTCGCGTTGAAGCCGGAAGCCGGATACGCTTAAACCTGGAAGGCCTGACACCCGGTTTTTATGTGTTGGAAATAAAAAACCAACGGGCGAAAGAAGTCCGGAAAATTTTGGTGCAGTAACTTTCTGAAATATTTTTTTTGCTTGCCGGGTGGGTAGTCTTTCAATTTGTGTCTGACGCCCACCCGGCTTTTTCCCTAATACTTACCCGGTCAGGTTCCGACAGGTTTTCCCGGAACGGTGCAGCCAAAAAGGTAGAAGTGTTAATAAAAGTTAATGATGTTGCAGGTTAGTAAACATAAACTAACTTTGTTATTGAAAATGTTCACAAGCATGAATATGTACGTTGGGTAATTGGAGCCCAACTTTGCTACAACGATGTTTAAAAAACGTATTATCCTATGCGAATACTAAACCCGATACGCATGCTGTCTTTTGTTGTCATGGTGCTCACATCCGTTCCCCTTGTAATACATTACATTCAGGGCACTTCCGCTGAACATGAGCTTGTGGTACATTTACATGTGCTATCCGGAATCCTTTTTGTTATAACGGCTATTCCGACAATGATAATGAGCAGGCAAAAAAAACGAGATCAACATGATGGATAAAGTAGCATACACGCAAACCCCGAGACAAAAAGAGATCTCAGATGCAGCCCTTGAATTGATTTCACGTAAGGGCATTCAGGGCTTGACCATAAAAAACCTGTCAAAGATGATAGGGATCAGCGAACCTGCGATTTACAGGCATTATGATAATAAAATTGATATTCTGCTTGCTATCTTGCAGCTGTTCAGGGAAAATACCGAAAAGCACTTTGCCTGGTCAAAAAATGTAGAGATGGGTGCCATGGAGAAAATAGCCGGTATTTTTCAGCGGCATTTCGCCTCGTTTGCAGCGACTCCTTCCCTGGTTTCGGTGATTTTCTCGGAGGAGCTGTTCAGGGGGGAACCCCGGCTTATCACACAAATCTCGGAAATCATAGAGAAAAACTATTCCATTCTGACCGGAATTGTTCGCGATGGCCAGGAGAACGGGGAGGTCCGTCAGGATATAGAAGCAGGTCACCTGACCATGATGATCTTGGGGGCTTTGCGTTTGTTGGTAAAAAAGTGGCAATTTTCCGGGTATTCATTTGATCTGGAGGCAGAAGGACAGAAGCTGCAGCAATCTATTCAATCAATCATGCTAAAAGTATAATTATTATGATGACTATTATTAACGTAAATGATGCGCCTGTTAAAGAAACACCGCATAAAGTAGATGTCAGACCGGTATATGACAAGGACAACGCTCAGGCAGTACACATTACGCTGCAACCTGGAGAAGCCTTGAAACCGCACCTTACGCCGGTGGATGTATTTTTCTATGTTTTGGAAGGCACCCCGGATATTCAAGTCGGTGAGGAAACCAAAACAATTCCGGCAGACCATCTTGTAGAGAGTCCGGCGGATATCGTACACTGTTTGTACAATCACGCGGATAAACCTGCCCGGATAATGGTAGTAAAAGCCCCCCGGCCGGTGAAAGCGAGCCGAATGCTTTAAGAAACGGCGGAATCCGTCAGTGCACGTATGATCAGGATGTATGTTCACTGCTAATCTCCGGGAAGTATACATTGCCCGAAAAGATAACGGAAACTGCGTTTTATAACCAACAAGTTAGTTAATATAAACTAATACTTTCAAATTAGGTACCATGGAGCAATTGTTTCAAAAAATATTAAGGCATAGCTGGTTGGTCCTTATTGCCACCCTGGCTGTCAGTGTGTTTTTCGTCAGTATGATGACTCAAAACACCCGGATGGAAACGGATCTTGACGAATATATGCCGCAGGATCACCCTGCATTCGTCTATAGCGACCAGGCTGAGGAGTGGTTTGGGATAAAGGACGGTATCATCGTGGCTATTGAAAATCCGGAAGGTATATACAATGCTGTTACCCTGGAAAAGCTACGCGATATAACCAGGGAATTTATGGATATGCCGGAGGTTAACCGTAACGATGTTACTTCGCTATATACCGCAGATAATATTGTTGGTACAGAATATGGCCTTGAAGTGAACCCCTTCTACACAGATGTGCCGGATACAGAACCAGCGCTTAACGAATTGCGGGAAGCAGTGGAAACCAATGAAATGACTTATGGGCGAACTGTGTCAGAAGAGGGAGATGTAGCTCTGATCATTGTAGAAATTGAAGATGATGTCTTTACCCAGGAGTTTTATAATAAAATACTGGAGGTTACTGCGGGTTTTGAAACAGAGGATATAAAAGTTCATGTTGCCGGCCGCCCGATTGTAGAAGGGACCATGGCTTTACTGGCCCCTGAAGACATGAAAAAAATGGTTCCAATTGTAATAATACTTATTGTAGGAGCTTTATGGTTCATGCTGCGAAGTGTCAGAGCAACAGTACTGACCATGTTAGTTGTATTATTCAGTGTAATTTGGGCTTTTGGTCTTATGGCGACGCTTGGTATTTCAATATATGCAGTAACTACATTAATGCCTGTAATGCTTATTGCCATCGGGGTTGCAGATGGAATTCACCTGCTTAGCCACTTACAGCTTTTTATGCAAAAAAATCCCGGTGCCAGTAAAAAAGAAGCACTCATAGATATGCTCAAATATATGTGGAAACCCATTTTGATGACCTCGGTTACTACTTCAGTGGGTTTCATCTCTTTGCTTACTTCCGAAGTAGTACCTATTAGATACTTCGGTTTATTTACAGCTTTTGGTGTAATGATGGCTATGGTATTTTCCCTGGTATTTGTTCCGGCAGCACTGAATATTTTTGGACTTCCACGTGCAGGTCGGCCTAAAACCAGTAAAAAAGACCATGTGCATCCTTTAGCAGATAAAATGACAAAAAAAGTTCTGAGGTTTAAACCTGCGTCAATTATAGCAGCCGCAGCTATCATAGCCTTATCAATCATCGGTATGCAAAAAGTATGGATCAACTCCAGTTTCCTTGACAAATTCGAAGAGGACAGCGATATTGTTCAGACTGATAATTTTATCAATGAAAACTTTGGAGGAACTACCAACCTAAACGTGATATTAGATGCGGGTGAGGAAGGCCAAGATGTATTTAAAGAACCTGAAGTACTGGAGCTAATGGATGAGATGCAACAAAAAGTTGAAGGTGAGCTTGACATAGTAGGTGCCTCTTTTGGAATTACTGATTATCTTAAGCGTATGAATAAGGTTATGCATGAAGACGATGAAGAGTATAATACTATACCCGAAACTAAAGAAATGGTAGCTCAATACCTGTTATTATATGAAATGTCTGGAGATCCTGATAATCTAAACCAGGTTGTCGATTATAATTATACCAAAAGCAACCTCACTTTTCAATTAAAAAGCGATAATAGCATAGCTATAAACTCGGCATTAGAGGTAATTAACAACTATGAAGAAGATTTTAACCCAAAAGGTGTTGAAATAAACTATGCAGGTAGTGGTTATAAGGGGCTGGTATTTACAGACCTAATACTGGAAGGTCAAATTAAAAGCCTGGTAATTGCATTGTTTCTCATTATAATTTTACTTTCACTAATGTTCCGGAACATACGCATTGGATTAATCGGTGCTGTACCTATAATTATCACTGCCTTTATTGGTTTTGGTGTAATGGGCTTCCTGGATATACCGCTGGATACTACTACTGCGCTATTATCAAGCATTGCTATTGGTATCGGGATCGATTATGCGGTTCACTTCTTAGAACAATACCGTATTAATGCAAAAAAGACAGGAGACAAACTTCAGACAGCAAGAAATACAATGAATCATACCGGAAGAGCCATTAGCTTTAACGCAATAGTAGTGATTGCAGGCTTCCTGGTATTGCTTTTCAGTGTATTTCCTCCAAACAGACAACTTGGAGCTCTGGTTTCCCTTAATATGTTTACCAGCTTCGTAGGCACATTGACCGTTATGCTGGTACTATTAAACAAAGTGAACATCTACTTCAAAAATAAAAACAAAACGAATAATAAAGATTAAAATTATTTAAATAAGTGATTATAAACCATAAAAATACAAGTATTATGAAAACCTTAATTTTATTATTTACCGCAGCCATTTTTATAACGCTTGGTAGTCAACAACAAGCAACGGCACAACAACAAACAGGAAAGGAAATAATTGAAAAAACTTATCACAGGCCTGTTGGCGACGATCAAGAAGCTGACCTGGAAATGACCCTGATCAATGCCCGGGGTGATACCAGGGAACGAAGCATAAAACAATTTACAAAAGATTTGGATGATGTAGAAAAAAGCATCATGTTTTTTACTGCTCCGGCAGACGTAGCAAACACTTCTTTTATGAACTGGAGTTATGAGGACGGTAGCAGTGACGATCAATGGATCTATCTGCCTTCATTAAGGAGAGTCCGTCGCATTTCGAGTGACGACAAAAGTGATCGCTTCATGGGCTCAGACTTTACCTATGATGACTTGGGTGACCGCCATCCTGACGATGATGAACATGAACTGCTTCGCGAAGAAACCATCAATGGCAAAGAATGTTATGTGGTAGAAAGCACTCCGAAAGATCCGGATTATATGTACAGCAGAACGGTTACCTGGATTGAAAAAGACACCTATATCGGGGTACAAAAAGAATTCTATGATGAATATGGAGATTTTTTAAAAACTCTCACCGTTAATGAGTATGAGAACATAGACGGCTTTGATATTATTACCCATACTGAAATGTATGATGAACAAAGAGATCACAGAACAGTGATGGAAATGAAAAATGTAAAAGTCAATACAGGTATTTCAGACAACATGTTCACTGAACGTATGATGTCCCGGGGACTGTAATAACCATTTGCTATATTACTAATGTATAACTAAGTTATAAATATAATTATAAGATTGCCTTCAGCAAGCGAGCATGCTGAAGGCAATCTTATAGCTTTTATCGAACTATAGTAATTCACATTATTTCAATACGAATAAAGAACTTTATAATATAGTAGAAATGAATAAAAAACTGCTACTCATAACGGCTTGTTTGTTGTGTACCCTAGCTCTGCATTTAAATGCACAGGATACCCTTATTACCAAAGATACCAGGGAAAGCAGTTTTTTCCAGGGGATCAGGGCAAACCAAGAGGAAAGCTATATTACCTTTGGTGGAGGATTAGGCAATATTGATGACCTAATCTTTGAAGCGCTCATCTCTCCTTATTTCCTGGTTCGCACAAGCGATGATTCCAGGTATGGTGCCACAATTGCGCCAGCCCTTATACTGCGGATGTATGCAGAAGAATCTTTTCCGGTCAGAACGCCCAGTTATATGCCTCATGTTACATTTTACCGTCAATTAAATGATAACGGAGACAGGGATATGCAATATGTTTTTCTTACACTGGCTCACCACTCCAACGGTCAAGATGATGATTTTTTCCTGGAAGATGGCAGTTTTAACACCAAATCAGGAGATTTTGCAACCAATTATGTAGAGTTAGGTGCTTCCATAAACAAACAACTAGCGCCATTCTCCAATACTACCGAGTATTTTGAAACATCTCTGGAATATCATTTTCACTATAAAGAAGAACTTGAAAACAGATACAGCTTCATACGCTGGAATAGTAGCATTAGGGTGTTTAGATCTTTAAATTTAGAATCAATACGTACTTTGGAACTGGAAAAAAATCCAAAACTTCAATCAACCTTAGAAACAAGCTGGTTGTTTGGAGATATAGGAGATGCAGACTTTTTTGATTTTAAAGAACGATTTAACATATCATTTACTTTGGCATACCAGCCCGACGCTTTAGCAGATGTAAGTATATTTTTAAATGCATACTCGGGTAAGGATTATTATAACATGAACTTTAACGAAAGGATCTCCGTAGTAAGAGTTGGTCTGCAGGCTTTTGCATTCAGATAATAACAGTTTTATAATTTAACAAATAAATTGTAATACTTAAACAACAAACCTTAAACAAAAAAATATTAATATGTACATTAATAAAATAATTTTAGGTATATTGGTAGTAATGATTTTACTGCCAGCCCATGCACAATCAGAAGATAGAAATATTCGAATTCATGGATACGCACGCAACTACACCGGATTACTTACTAACGAAGCGGGGGATTTATCGATATTGCAAAACACCTTAAATCTGGAACTATCCAGACAAAGCCAAAAAGTAGCTTTATTTGTAAACCCTTATATATATCACTATTGGGATGATGAATTGGAACTTGGATTGCGGGAGGCATATGTATCTTTATATTTTGACAATTTCGATATCAACGTTGGTCAACAACAGATCATTTACGGAAAAGCAGAAGGTGTATTCATCACCGACGTGGTATCTCCCAAGGACATGCGGGAATTTCTGTTGCCTGATTTTGAGGAGATTCGAATGGGTGTAACCGCATTTAAAATGAATTACTATCATAAGTCCCACTCTTTTGAATTTGTTTGGCTCCCGGTTTTTACCCCGACCAAAGAACCGGAGGAAGGGTCGATATGGCGATCACAACCTGATTTTCCGGCCCCTGTGACCTGGGATTATTCAACAATTGAAGTGCCTGCCAATCTGGATAACAGTGAATTGTTTTTTCGCTACTCAACCCTCGGACCAAAAATTGACCTGGAACTGGTAGGTGGGTACTTCTATGACGACGACCCCACCCTGCATATGACCCCGGAACTGGATCCGGAAACCATGGAGCTGACCGGCCTCACCGTTAGACCTGAACACCACCGGTTGGTAATGGGTGGCGGAAGCTTTAGTGTCCCCCTGTATGGCATGGTTCTCAGAGGGGAAGCTGCCTATTATGACGGAAAGTATTTTCAAACACGTAATCCTGAGGCTGAAAACAGGACTACAAAAAAGAATTACCTGCATTATATGGCAGGGTTGGATAATGAACTATTTGGCTGGCAAATGAATATTCAGTTTGTGCAGGAGTATATCCTTCATTATGAGGATGGTATTCGAAATGATGAGTTTGAAAATATCCTGACATGTATGCTTTCCAACGATTACTTCCGGGAACGGTTAGCGGTAGAGCTTTTCTCTTATGTCGGGCTGAATAATGGTGACGCCCTGTTGCGCCCTTCCATCAATTATGACCTGGCTGACGGCTTCGAAATAATCGGGGGCGTCAATATATTCCTCGGCGATGAAGGGCGTTTCGGTCAATTTAGAGATAATGACATGGTTTATACAAAACTACGCTACAACTTCTAAAGGTTCCGTTATTGGTAACCGGGCCTGTTTATCTTAAAAAGTATACACTTTTTCAGGGATAATTATTTGGTATCTAAAGAAAATAATCTATTTTAGTACCCTTATGTGAAATAACGATACTATCTGCATCTGAAAATTACCATCCGAATGGGAGAGGAAAGCAGTTTCGTCGATCAGCGGTTACAGAAAAGACGCTGGCAAAAACCCTGGCGCCACAGGGAAAGTTTATTGATAGCTTTGCTTTTGCTGGCCGGCGGATTTTTACTTGAGGTGTTGACCCCTGACCGGGGGATCGATGTGCCCGGGTTTCCACACAATGTGTTGGCGATATTGGTTTTTGTAACAACCCTGTTGTTCCTGCATATCTTTTATAGGAAGAGTTCTTTGGTACGATGGCTTACCGGGGTTCCGGCTGCCATAAGTGCAATATTGTTGCTGTCTGTCGTTGCATTGATGCTTGGTATAGTCAAACAGGAGAATGTACCGGGGTCTGTTCCTACAATCCTCGGCCTGACACACGTTACCAATAGCTGGATGTTGGTAATGGCCCAGCTCTTCCTGCTTACAGTGCTTGGTCTGGTAATCCTGAAACGCTCGAGGCGTATTAACCGGCGGAATACTGGTTTTTTGTTGAACCACGCCGGTTTGTGGATCGTTATAGTGGCTGCCAGCCTTGGGTCAGGTGACCTTCAGCGGCTTCGGATGGAGTTGCAGGAAGGTGAAACAGTCTGGTATGCGTATGATGAACAACAACGGGTGTATGAACTGCCTTTCGCTGTCATGTTACAGGAATTTCACATTGAAGAATATCCGCCCAAAATAGCCCTGGTAGACATCCGCACAGGCACCATATCCGAAGAAGTGAACCGGCCTTTCCCGGAAGCAGGGGAAGGAACCGAAGCGACTATCCTCAACTATCATCTTGTGGTTGAGGAATTTATTGAGGAAGCCTGGCCGGCAGATGGTGGGTTTGTGGAATCGGAAAGGGCCGGCTCACCTCCGGCCGCCCTAATAACCGTAGAGAGCAGCAACACGGACACTCTTTCCGGTTGGATATCAAGCGGTAGCTACATAGTAGAACCACGTTTCTTGCATGTGTCTGAAGAACACGTGTTGGCCATGACCCGCCCGGAGCCAAAAAAATATCAGTCGTTTGTACGTATCTATACCGAGGATCGGGAACCGTATAATGAGGTTATAGAGGTGAATGATGCCCCAAAGGTTATGGGATGGCACCTTTATCAGTTGAGTTATGACCAGCAAAAAGGGAAATGGTCCACCACCAGTGTGGTGGAGATCGTCAAGGATCCCTGGTTGTATGTAGTATATGCCGGAATTGTCCTGTTGTTTGCAGGTGCGCTCTATTTGTTATGGTTCGGCAAAGAACAAAAAACAACCGGAGGTACTTCTGGTAGAGGTTCTGAACGACACATTCGAAACTAACAAAAAGATATGGAATGGATTAACTTTCCGTTTTTCGGGATCATGACACTGGTCTTATGGGTTGCCGGAACGATCCTGATTCTGACACCCGGCTCCGGTCGTGTAAAACATGGCATTTCCCATTTCTTGTATGTCTCCGGAATCATTGTTTTTACCATTTTCCTTGCAGGTTTGTGGATACAAATGGGAAGGGCACCCATGCGTACCCTTGGTGAAACACGTCTGTGGTATGCATTTTTTATCGGGGTCGTCGGGTACGTGGCTTATATACGCTGGAAATACAAATGGTTTTTGGTGTATAGCACCATTATGGCAATGGTATTTATGCTGATCAACCTTTTCAGCCCCGAAAACTTTAGTAAAACCCTGATGCCGGCCTTGCAAAGCCCATGGTTTGTCCCGCATGTGATTGTCTATATTTTTGGTTATGCCCTGTTGGGTGCGGCGACCCTGGTTTCGGTCAAAGGTCTCTATCAGGTCTACTTCAGGGTTTTTCGAATGCATCTGCTTCAGTTTGCTGACAACCTGATATACCTGGGATTTTCGTTCTTAACGCTGGGATTGCTGTTTGGCGCCGTATGGGCCAAAGAGGCCTGGGGACATTATTGGACATGGGATCCCAAAGAGACCTGGGCCTTTGTGACATGGCTGGCATACCTGCTTTACATTCATTACCGTATCGCTGATCCCAGACATGTCCGTGCTCCGCTATGGATACTCGCGTGTGCATTTATAGTACTTCTGGCTGCATGGTTTGGCGTGAATTACCTGCCGGCAGCACAGGATAGTATTCATGTCTATCAGTAACAGCTGAGCTGATAAACTGTAGTGAAAACCTGTTTACCAGTCGGTATGACAGGTTAACCCTAAAGGTAAGTATTGCGTATTATAGTATTGTGCAGGTAAAAACCGCATTTAGAAAACGACGATTGAACGCAAGGCGAGTAAAATAGGGGGGGTAGCACCATAGAGAATCATAACCCGAAATGAAACAAAAAACTTGCAGAAAGCTTGCATAAATGAGAAATTTTATATATGTTTGGGAAAAGAAGTCCCGAAATGTTGAAATTTTTGATTTTAATGGGGTTCTCCTAAACGGGGCTATCATCATTAGACACCAATGCGTATGAAAAAATTGATACGCCTTATTGTGCCTCCTCCCCGTTGGCAGCCAGCCGTCATTATCCTGCTCGGCGTGCTGACCGGGATGCTCATCCTGATTATACATTCCTCAGAGGCACATTCCTATATCTCTGATACACCTGAAACATGCATCAATTGCCATGTTATGTATCCACAGTATGCTACATGGTCGCGCAGCAGTCACCATGAAGCAGCAAACTGTGCTGATTGCCACGTACCACACGATAATTTTGTTAGAAAATACTATGTTAAAGCGAAGGATGGCCTTCGGCATGCTACCATTTTTACGGCCAGGGCAGAGCCACAGACGATCGAAATAAAGTCGGCCGGTATCAATGTCGTCCAGGAAAATTGCATCCGTTGTCACCGGGAGCTTGTCGAAACTACCGGTAGCATCACCGTAACAGGGAGCGGGCACGCGGCCGGTGAAGGGCACCGTTGTTGGGATTGCCACAGGGAAGTTCCCCACGGAACCGTAAGAAGCCTGTCGTCAACCCCATTCTCACTTGTCCCGCGGCTTCCTTCACTGACTCCAGAGATATTTAAGCAGATGATTCCTGCTAAACGGCCCGCTGGTGAAGTTCCACCAGAAGAGGATTCAGACATGAATGATGATGAATGATTTGAGCGCCAAACACCAAATAACCCAAATACGTTTTTTTGTAACCGTACAGAATGAGTCGGAAAGTTAATAATCTGCATTATGAAAAGTATTAGAGAGATAACACAAAACAAGCCCTGGGTAGGCTGGGTATTGTTCTTTGGAACTGCCGTTATTGTATTCTTCGCTGGATTGTTTGTAGCCTCCATTTTGGAGCGCCGCACAGAGGCCCAGCTTTATTTTGAGATGCTGGAGCCAATACCTGAAAATGAGCCCAGAATGGAAGTATGGGGCGAAAACTTTCCCCGGCAGTACGAAAGTTACCTGCAGACTCAGGATACCAGCTTTCAGAGTGAATATTATGGCTCCGTAATGATTGACTACCTCGAAAAATATCCGGAGCTGCCTATATTGTGGGCAGGATATGCCTTTGCCCGAGACTATAACCAGGGAAGAGGGCATTATTATTCGGTTACTGATGTCCACAATACCTTGCGCACGGTTCAGGAACAACCCGCCACATGCTGGACCTGTAAAAGTACGGATGTCCCCAGGGTAATGGCGGAAATTGGACCTGAAGCTTTCTATAGCGCTTCGTGGCAGGAGATGGGCAGTGAGATCGTGAATCCCATCGGCTGCCTTGATTGTCATGATCCGGAAACCATGAACCTGCGTATCAGTCGACCGGTGTTGATTGAAGCTTTTGAGCGGCAGGGAAAAGATATTGATGAGGCGACCCATCAGGAGATGCGCTCTCTCGTTTGTGCCCAGTGCCATGTTGAGTATTATTTTGGTGAGAACAATTACCTGATCTTACCATGGGATGACGGATTGAGTGCCGAAGATATGGAGTATTATTTTGATAACCTTGAGTTTTCTGATTGGACGCATGCTTTGAGTCGGGCTCCTATGCTTAAGACCCAGCACCCCGACTATGAGTTATACAAAACCGGGATTCACGCTGAACGGGGAGTATCCTGTGCCGATTGCCATATGCCCTATGAAAGAGATGGTGGCGTGAAGTTTACAAACCACCATATCGTAAGTCCCCTGCAACATATTGAGAGCACTTGCCAGGTTTGTCACAGGGAAGGTGAAGCTGAACTTCGTCAGGTTGTTTATGACCGTCAGCATAAGGTCAGCGAGATGCGCCGAACAGCCGAGCGAAATCTCGCTGCAGTGCATATTGAGGCCAAACAGGCATGGGATGCCGGAGCCACTGAAGAGGAAATGGAAGAAGTCCTGCAACTTATAAGACATTCCCAATGGCGTTGGGATTGGATCGCAGCAGCTAATAGTATGGGCTTTCATTCTCCGACCGAAGCACTCAGTGTGTTGGGATCTTCCATTCAAAAAGCCCAGGAAGCCCGCATTCATCTGTCGAGAGTCCTGGCTAAATATGGTGTAGAGCAACCTGTGGAATTGCCCGATATCTCAACCAAAGAGAAAGCCCAGGAATACCTTGGCCTGGCCATGGGGGATATTCGATCAGAAAAAGAAACCTTCCTGGAAACGACCGTCCCGCAATGGCTTGAAGAAGCCAAAGAACGGGAAGCAAATTATTAGCCGCCCGGGACTCTTATTAAAAGATATTCTGACTAAGTTGAACTTTCTTTGGTTTAATAATATTATACTATTTAATAAATATGATTGTATAACATATAAGATACATCATCATGGCTAATTATGATGAACAGGCCAAAGCGGTTTATGATTTTATCGGAACACTTTCAAAAGAGGATCCAAAAATTGCCGAAGGCTTTGGTACCATGCACAAAGCCTCTGCTAAAGACGGTGCACTGAGTGCCAAACAGAAAGAGCTTATTGCGCTGGGTATCTCCATTACCATTCGATGTGAAGGCTGCATAGCCTTTCATGTCAAAGCCGCATTGGAAACCGGTGCCACGCAGGAAGAAATTGTTGAGACCATCGGTGTGTCTGTGATGATGGGTGGTGGCCCATCCATCGTTTATGGCGATAAGGCCTATCAAGCAATGAAGGAAATGAAACAATAATCTGCTGACATAAACAATCTTTTGTGTATTTCCAAAAGCACCTTGTGGTATCGTATCATAGGGTGCTTTTTTATTTCTCTGAAAAGGCGGAAAGAAAACTTCCCTATTATATAAATTTATTGCCGTAATATTTTGAAATGAACAATAGTTCAATTAACTTTACACCATCAAACTGGTAATCGCTTGTTAATGAAATAAAAAGCATTACGGCAAAAGCTGCCATTATATG
>CAYMDX010000042.1:13245-15200 GCA_964389125.1 uncultured Bacteroidales bacterium | reverse complement strand
GAAACCGGCACGATTAAAAAACCGGTTGAAGAGTTCACCCTTAACCATAAAGGTGTCATGGAGGATGCCCATGCAGGTTCCTGGCATCGACAGGTAAGTCTTTTGGGCAAGGAGAGTGTCGACCGCTTTGCAGAACAGGCCGGCCGGGAAATTAATGCCGGTGAATTTGCCGAAAATCTGACTACAGAAGGCATGGAGCTGGTCAAAACTTCTCCCCTGGACCGGTTTTCAGGTGAGAACGTCGAGCTGGAGGTAACCCAGATTGGGAAAGCCTGTCATGGATCAACGTGTGCTATTTTCAGAGAGGTTGGCAATTGTGTGATGCCCAAAGAAGGAATCTTTGCCAGGGTTATCCGGCAGGGATCCTTGAAACCGGGGGATGTTCTGGAATATAAGCCCAGGGTTTTACGTTTCCATGTTGTCACACTCAGCGACAGGGCGAGCAAAGGGACATACGACGACCGCAGCGGCCCGCGGATTGTGGAGTTGCTCAATCAGCACTTTGATCCCTTACCACGGAATATTGAAACAACCCATACCATCATTCCGGATGATGCCTCAAGCTTAAGCGTGTTGATTGAAAAATCCACCTACGACGAGGTGGATGTCATCATCACAACAGGTGGCACCGGCATTGGCCCGCGTGACATCACTGTTGAAACCGTTCGCCCGATGCTTGATAAAGAGATCCCGGGAATTATGGAGATGATAAGGGTTAAGCATGGGGAAAAGAAGCCCAATGCATTGCTAAGTCGTGGCGTAGCCGGCCTGATTGGCGAAACCTTCGTTTATACCCTGCCCGGCAGCGTTAAAGCTGTTAATGAATACATGGAAGAGATCTTAAAGACCATGGAACACCTCATCTATATGCGGCATGGTTTGGATGTCCATTAAAAAAGGTCATTATGACGACTGGCTCGGGGGCGCAGTTCCGTCATAATGACCAACATAAAGGTTGTTTGTTGTTTTGGCTGTTACATATGTTTATCTCGGATAGATCTGTCCTTCGTCGTATTTAACCACGAAAGCATCCTTGATACCCTGACCCCATATCCGCTGCATATGCAGTTTGGCAGCTTCAAGGGTTTCAAACCTTCCTGAGATATATTTATACCATCCGTCAACATGATGCTTTTCGAGGTCTATGTTTGCACCCAGCGCTTCATGGGCTTCTTCAACACTCATATCTTCTTTAATGGCCATTACCTGCACGGAAAAGAACTCCTCCGTTTCTTTGGCCATTTCTTCTTCCAAACGGATAATCTGTTGTGAAACATCTTCCAGAGCACCGAAGAGCTGACCCACACGACCACTCAGCTGCACCTGTTCCTGAGAAACTTCGTCAAGATCATCGCGGACGTGATCCATATCATCTGAATGCTGATCTTTGGTGGCCTCGAGCTCTTGTTCCAGCTCTGCGGCCCGTGCTTCCATTCTTTCAATCCGGTTCAGGTCGCCGGGATACATAACCTCATCCACCGGAGCCCAGTCTTTGGAGTGTGGATTGCTGCCAAGCCGTAAAGTAAGGCCTACGCTGGTGTAATTGTACATGTCATTACGGCTGGCATCAACAACGTGTGCATCCAATTCATCCAGAAAAGCATACTGAAAAGAAGATTTGATACCGATATCAACACGATCTGATAATTTAAAATTCAAACCCAGCCCAAAAGGTATTACAAATCCGTTATGCCACTCACCTTCCTGGGTTTCATCATAGGGATACCTGAGCAGGTCACCAGTGTCAAGTTCAGTTAGCTTGGAGTTGAACATCAAAGCTCCAACCCCGGTAAACCCGTAAATGTTCATCCATTGCCCTGTATTCGACTGAGGTGCAAGCAGCCGATTAATACTAACATTGGCTGTCAGCAATGCATGTCCCAGTTCAGCGTCAAACCTGAGGTTGTCCTCCGTGCTGATTCCGATCATTTCACCATACATGAAACTGGTTTGTA
>CAYMDX010000042.1:0-13145 GCA_964389125.1 uncultured Bacteroidales bacterium | reverse complement strand
AGGTTGTCCTCCGTGCTGATTCCGATCATTTCACCATACATGAAACTGGTTTGTAGAGTCAGCACAGGCGACCGGTGAAAGTTTAGTGACAAACCTCCACCAAAACTCATCTCATCAGAATCAGGTAAAAGATCATTCTCTTTGATATCGGTAAAAGAAATTAGGGTACCCCCATTTAGGTCAAAGGAAAATCCGGTATAACCTTCATGCTCCTGGTTATTATTGTCATCAAGCGTTTCCGCTACAGCAGAAGGCAATGAAACAACACAAAATAACAAGCATGAAAGGATCGCGAGTATTGCATTTTTTGTTTTCACGACAATATGGTTTTTAGTGATTAATGCTTCTTTTTTCAAGTTATACTAAAAAACATATGAAAGGTTACAATTTGGAGACATTTTTTTAGAAAAGCCCGTAGATGTTTCCTTCATTATCAATATCGATGTTTTCGGCAGAGGGCTTGGCAGGTAATCCTGGCATCCGCATGATTGTACCGGCAATAGGCACAATAAATCCGGCTCCGGCAGCAACCTCAAACTCCCTGATCCTGACCGTAAAGTCTTTAGGGCGTCCCAGCTTATAGGGGTCATCAGAAAGCGACTTTTGGGTTTTTGCCACGCACACAGGCAATTTATCAAGACCGATCTTTTCAAAATGAGCAATTTGGTTTTTCGCTTTCACCGTATACTTGACATGATCGGCACCATAAAGCTTGGTGGCAATGGTATGTAATTTTGATTCAATATCCTGGTTAAAGTCATAGAGTGGCGTAAAACAGGTTTTGCAGCTCTCGGCGGCATCCCTGACGAGTTCAGCCAATTCAAGTGCCCCTTCACCACCTTTCTCCCAACCTTCGTACAAAGCAACTTTTACGCCAAGATCTTCACAACGCTGTTTAACGATGTTGATCTCTTCGTCGGTATCTGTATAAAACTTATTGATGGCAACGACGGGCTCCAGATTAAAATGCCTGATGTTTTCGACGTGTTTTTCAAGGTTTTCGAGGCCTTTAGTAACGGCGTCACTGTCGGGTGTCTTAAGATTATCAGGCTTTGCACCGCCATGGTATTTCAAAGCCCGGATGGTAGCCACAACAACCGAAGCATTAGGAGTCAAACCACCATACTGCGATTTTATATTAAAAAATTTTTCAGCCCCTAATTCAGAGGCAAAACCTGCTTCCGTGACCACATAATCTGACAGGGAAAGTCCCATCTTTGTCGCGACAAGTGTGTTGGTACCCTGGGCGATATTGGCAAAGGGTCCGCCATGGACAATGGCCGGGTTTCCTTCGATGGTTTGTACCAGGTTGGGCATGATCGCATATTTCATCAGTGCCGCCATGGCGCCTTGCGCATTAAATTCTTTTGCATACACCGGCTCATCATCAAAGGTGAAGCCAACCAGGATATTGCCAAAGCGCTCCTTCAGGTCATCAAGGTTTTCGGCCAGACATAAAGCTGCCATCACCTCGGATGCGGCAGTGATATCAAAACCGGTCTCCCTGGGCATCCCCTGTTTACGTCCACCAAGTCCCATAACAATTTGACGAAGGGAGCGCTCATTCATGTCAATGACGCGCTTCCAGACAATGCGTCGCGGATCCAGGTTCAGAGAATTTTTTTTGCTTTGGAGGTGATTATCAATCAAGGCAGACAGCAGGTTATGTGCTTTCTCCACGGCTGCGATGTCACCGGTAAAATGGAGGTTGATGTCTTCCATGGGCAACACCTGCGCTTTTCCGCCACCCGCGGCACCTCCTTTTATACCAAAAACAGGCCCCAACGACGGTTCCCGGATGACAACAGAGGAGTTTATGCCAAGACGGTTCAACCCTTCGGAAAGACCAATGGATGTGGTAGTCTTGCCCTCACCGGCAGGCGTCGGCGTGATGGCCGTGACCAAAACCAGTTTCTTCTTTGGAACCACTTTGTTATCAATGAACTTTAACGGCAATTTAGCCATATGTTTACCAATTTGATACAAGTCTGGTTCTTCAATACCCAGTTTGGCAGCAACCTCGGTAATAGGGCGCATCCTGGCGGCCCTGGCAATGTCCATATCTGTTTTCATAATAAGGAAGTTTTAATCTTATTTTGATTTATTTCAGGTGGTTTATTATAGCTAAAACCCTAAAAAAGGCATTTTGTTTACGGTGCCCTGAGAATTACAACAGGCTTCTCACGGCCAGGCAGGTGTCAGATTCCCCACAATTAAAAATGCACATCAACCCCTATACGAATAAACGGATTATCCCTGTATGCCTGGCTTGATTCATTCAAATTATACAGAAGCAACAAATTCAGATGCACACGCTCACCAACCGGCAGATTATAGCCGGCGCCCAGCAGGTAATTGTTCTCAGCAGTCCTGGTATCATCAAACAGATCACCGGTCATCATACCGGTTTCTATCCGTAACCGCTCATATTCTGCCTGTGCAAAGAAACCCTCATAGATTAGAAGGCGGGTGAAAACATTTCCACCGTAAATATGTGATGTGAAGGTCTCCTCAAAAAAAGCGTTTCTGGTATACTGGTAATTTCCGCCTATGCCGGCCGACAAGCGGTTGGTAATCAAATACCCGGCATGCAGGTTTATGTTGATGGCAGTAAAGGTTCCAAGTTGCAACCCCAGGAAGCCGCCGACAAAAACCCGCTCCCTGGCAGGCAAATCGCGCACGTCAGGCTCATCAGCTCTGAGAGGCTCCGGCAAACAAATAACCGAAATGAAAACAAGTGCAACGACAATACGTTTTTTCATCTGTATATATTTTTACATTCCCTGCAACGCCTTCTCCATGGCTTTCGCTTTCAACAGGCATTCTTCGTATTCTTTCTCCGGAACAGAAGCAGCTGTAATAGCACCACCGGCCGTATAACTAAGGTATTTATTTTTTTGATTATACACAATACTCCGGATCACCACGTTGAAGTCAAAATCCTTCTCCGGACTGATATAACCAACAGATCCTGAATAAATGCCACGACAACTGTCTTCGTAGTGATCAATAAGCTGCATGGCTCTATATTTTGGGGCGCCGGTCATGGAACCCATCGGAAAAGCCTTCCTGATGGTATCCAGATAATGAACAGCGGGGTCAAGGCGGGAGGTGACGGTCGATATCATCTGGTGCACCTGCTGAAACGCGTATACACCGAATAACTCCTCCACCTTTACACTATCTTTTTGGGCTGTTCGCGACAAATCATTGCGCACCAGGTCAACAATCATGACATTTTCGCTACGCTCTTTGGGATCGGCGGCAAGGGTCTTACGCAATGCTTCATCTTCTGAAGGATTAACACCCCGGGCGATAGTACCTTTAATGGGCTGTGAAATCAACCGTTCACCTTGTTTACGCATAAAACGCTCAGGGCTTGCACACATCAGGAATTTATCATCTACCATATAAAAGCAGGAAAACGGCGTCGGAGATGCCACTGAAAGGGCATAATACAATCCGGCGGGATCGATGTTGGCCTGCTTATCAAAAAATTCAACGCAATAGTTCATCTCATAGATATCCCCGGCTTGTATGTGCTGTTTGATGGCGTGCAGCTGACGCAGATAGCGGTCCCTGTCAACACGGGCCTCGACATGTACAGAGACATCCGGCCTTTCAGGAAACGGATCCTGCTGCATGATCATTTCATAAACCCTGGAAGGATCGGATAATTCGCCGTAACCGGGTAAACAAGCTATCTGATAATGATCAGCACCGGGGATGATCAACACCACAGGGCGAAAAAAATGGCATAATGGCATACCGATATGATCAGGGTTGGAAGAAGTCAGCCCTTCCAGCTGGTTTTTCAGTTCATACGAAAAAAAACCAAACAGCCAGTCATCATGGGTGTCGGCAAAGGCCCGTAACGCGTCAAACATCCCTTTCTCCTGACCATAAAATACATCATCCGCGCCAAGCGCATATATCCAGGGAAAGTGACTATACTGGTCATCCTGATAGCCATTCGAATGTAGAAAAGTTGCCGTGGTAAACTGACGCTGCGCCCAGGTTAACACCTTGCGATGAAAGACATCCGCTTTCGGAGGGATCGGAAATGAAAGACGCTTTCTGTTTGTCATCAATATGTTCAAGAGGTATACATTACAAATATACTGTTTTACATGCGTATGCCGGCCATAAATAAACAGGGTAACGACCGCATGTCAGATTTTGTTTGTTATTTTCAAATATTTGAATTTCTTTAATATTTGATTAATTTCGAATAATAGAATGAACATTTTATTTGGCAGTTAGTTCCTATCAACAGATTATACTACCAATAGATACAATTAATTATTAACAAACCGGAGGATCGATTATGAAAAAACTTACATCATGGCCACGGCTGGTGGCTTTTATTGGCATAATGCTGTTTTTTACGGCGGCATCGTTCAGTCAGGGCGACCAACGGGCTGTTGAGGTTCTTACAACCATGCAGCAGGAGTATGAAGCGTCCATAGAAGATATTGATGACTATATAATGGTTACAGATCATCACACTATCTATTATAAAAAAGCCTGGGACAATGGCCGCCCCTACTTCAAGTCGCGCACGGAAACAGAAGGGTTTGCCGGCATAGCGTCAACATCAACGACTGACGAGTCTGATTTTTTAACACCAGAAGTTTTTGCGTCAATGAAAGAGAGAGCCCACTATGAAGGCATGGAGGAAGTGGAGGGTCAGGATGTTCATGTGCTTTTTATCGAAGAAATTGAGGGGTTGTTTGAAGATGAAGAACACGTGGAAGAGACCGTACAAAACATGCGCATATACGTCGATAGTGAGCTTTGGGTTCCCCGGCAGATTAATTTCGAAGTGGAAATCATGACAGAAGAAGGTGACATCCAGATGGTATCACCCAGCCTCATTAATCGCGATTTTCGTGACATAGAAGGGATGTTGATCCCTTATGAAACTGTAATGGTTGTTTCCGGATTTAGCGACATGATGACGGATGCCGAGCGAGAAGAAGCCGAAAAGGCCCTTGAAGAGATGGAAAGGGAGCTTGCAGACATGCCGGAACAACAAAGAGAGATGGTTAAACGGATGATGGGCGACCAGATGGAAGATTTGTTAAAAGCGCTCGAAGAGGATCGAATGGAATTTACCGTTAATGTGGAGGAAGTGCGCGTCAACACCGGAATGGAAGATTTCTAACCGTCCTTTTCACCAATAATCATATTTTAGAAGGCCCTTACCATTTTATTAAATAGTAAGGGTCTTTTTTTACTTTTTCTGTAATGAAGCGATGTAACGCTTTCAGGCTGAACACATACATGGGAACACCATGAATGTAGTATTTGCGGACAATTCCCCGGCGGAGCAGATCTATATTTGTCCTGATCTTGTTCCACCAAA
Source organism: uncultured Bacteroidales bacterium (assembly GCA_964389125.1). Classification (GTDB taxonomy): domain Bacteria; phylum Bacteroidota; class Bacteroidia; order Bacteroidales; family UBA7960; genus PUPG01. The sequence goes on along the minus strand of CAYMDX010000042.1, from coordinate 7,777 downwards.
CGTAGCCCTTGATCCCGTAGCCGGGATGGCCCTTATGGAGTGTGTAACCGATCTCTTCCGTTTGCCCGTCCTTTTCCAAGGTAAAACGGTCTTTGTAAAAGATCCTGTAAGGAACCCGCTGTTCATACTCAATCAGATGGATAAGGCTACAGGTAATATAATCAAGCCCGATATTGATACAATAATAGTCCTGTTCGATCATCTGACGGAAGATGCCATTGGGCGTAAAAGTCAGGGCATTCTCGTTCAATCCGTGATCCCCTTGGGCGATGACAGAATAGCAAGGGTCAAGGTTTCTGAAGGTTGCATCGCGCCGGAAAAACAATTTGGCAAACTGCCCGAATGCCGGAGGTGTTTCCCGGGGGTCAAAGTATTTGGTTTTCCTCACCGCGGGTGTAAACGCCTGTGAGATCACAACCCGGAAATTTTCAGAAAGCAAATCACGCAAATAGACATAGGGATCTTCATTGTTTGAAAACCGCTTTATTGAGGACAGGGCCACATGCAAAAACACCTTTTCGGCAGGCACCTCAGCTAACGTCTTCTCAAAAAGCGCTGCTGAACCGGGGTGAAAGGTCCAACTCTTCCGAAACCGGGGATGCTCTTTAATCGCCCTTCTTATATAGAAATAAGCAAGACTACTGTAAACACTAATTTTTCTGACAAGCCATTTCATAAAAGATGGGATTAACAGTTCAGGTCTTATTTCCATGGTAATCGCAAAACATGGAGAAACTTTCTGACCATGGATTCTGTCCATTGGTTCAGGTCTTCAGAGATGTTCATACGCCAGACGGGCAGCAGGAATAGGACAGCTGCTATGGCAGATCTCAGGGGCACATCCACGAAAATGATTCCGAAAGGATCAATCATGCCGAACAGCACCATGATGGCCGCCAGCAATATTGGTACCCAAATCTGTTTTCGTACAAAGGGCTGAATATGGAAGTGGGCCTTCAAAAACAGGATCCGCAGGGTGTTGAACAGGATCAGCGTTAACATACTGGCAAAGGCGGCACCCTCCATTCCCCATAACGGGATGAAGAAGTAGTTGGCAATAATGGCAAACAGGACCATCATCACCGTAAACATAATGCCATAGCGGTATTTTTTGGACGTATGCAAAATGATGGCATTCAGGCCGGAAGACATATCAAACAGCTTACCTGCCCCGAGCAGGAGGAACACATAACGGCCTGCTTCATATTCGGGAGACATCAGATAAAACAGGGTATCCAGGTTAACCCACAGCAGAAGGAACACGATGCTGCCAACAACCATGTTGCCGGCTGCAGCTTTGCGGTAAAGCTGCTGAATTTCTGTTATGGCCCGTTTTTTCCAATAATCAGCCACGAGTGGTGCCGACACCTTGACCATGGACCGGTAGGGTATCAGCATGACAGAAACAACAAACACCATGGTGGTATAGATACCGGCAGCGCTCAGGTCGATCATGCCGGCCACCATCAATGCGTCGATACTTGTAAACAAAAAGTTACTCAGGTTATTGAGCAGGGTAAACAGGCCATATACGAGCATGATTTTGCCGAGACGCTTTATCAGGGGCGACCACACAGGCTTGATTTTCAGGTAGCCTTTAAAGGCGGCATATCCAATCAGGATGACGGCAGGCATACAATACGCTGCCACATACAGCATAATAAAATGCCGGAAGGAGATCCCGCCCAGGGCAAACAAAACAATAACAACGGTAACCATCCCGCGCAATACCAGCTCATGGGTGACGGAAGGAACTGTGTTCTTAAACAGACTCCGCAAGTAGGCTTCAAAAATGTGAAACAGCATGGTACCCAAACCGAGGGGAATAAGGTAGATGGCATATTCTACCAAAAGTGGACTGGATTCCTGATATAACAGGGCAAAGGGTTTTTGCAGCAGCAGAAACAGCAGGGTTGCCAGGACAAAGCCGGCCATGGAAAAAGCCAAAACGGCAAAAAGGAACCCATGATGCTGTTTTTTAGGCTCGTTAAAAAACGGGAAAAAGCGAATCACAATGTGCCCGGCCCCCAAAGCTGCAACCTGAGCATAGATCAGGGAAATGGTGACCATCAGGTTGGCCAGACCAACCTGTTCTGTTTCAAGGAAATTGGTGAACAGAAATATCTTATTCAGGTACCCGATAGCGGCCCCTGCATAAGCAATAAGGGTAATACGGAAGCTGTCGCGTTGAACAATGCCCATGGCAAAGCTTTAATAAGCAAATATAACAGAAATCCTCACGCCGGGCGGACGGTTGTCCTATTCAGGGATAAGGCTTTCCGCGTTTTCAAAAAATAGCATCTTCCGGGCCTTCCCCGTAAGGTTCATAGCGTCAATCAGACCGTCATAATCCAGACCAGTGTTATCCGTTCCGAACAGGATCTTCGGGTAATGCTTTTCCAAAAACCGTTTTGACTGCCGGTGATCGCGGTTGAGGGCGTTGAAACCGCCTTTCCCTGATATGTCGCAATACAGATTGTCATAAGCCGACAGCAGGCGGTCAATGATCCCGAACCGTTCTACCGGACCTTTCTCATGGAAAAATACACCAGACAGCCGGTCCGAAATGTTGTTCCAGAAATGCGGGCCGTGAGCGATAAAGGCAATGTCAGGAAATTGCCTGAGCCTTTTTTCCAGCCCGGCAAAGTCGTGCAAATACCCCGGAAAGCTAGCCAGCCTGTTCTGCAGATGTTTTCTCAGCAGACCTGTTTTTTCAGCAAGCAGTGTAATATCTTTTTTGGCAACCCCATTAAAAGCCCCGTTCATCAAAGGATCCAAAAGCCTCTCCAGCACACCGGACTTATGCGGTGCATAATGCATACGGGGGGCTTCCATATGAAAAAGCAGGGGCAAGCGATAACGGGCAATGATCTGCAGGTATTTTTCAATGGCCGGATCTTCCCATTGAAAGGTTACTTTTAATTCACCACAACCTTTCAGTCCCTTATCCAGATAATATTGAAGTTTCTGTTCCGGTTGGTTACTACCGGGGTCAGGGGCATAAAACGGAATGATACGGTGCGGGTACTTTTCAAAGGCTTCAAAAATGGCTTCCGGCGACAGGTTTTGATACAATGTTTTGATGGGGGGAGCGAGTTCTTCCCAGGTGTGCAGCCAGCCTTTTTCGATGCGGTGACGGTCCATATAGCGTATCAGCCGGTCGGCATCCATGCCGGCCAGATCCAGGTGGAGATGGGCATCGATCTTTTGCATGGGCATCTAATTTGACAGCACCGGTTTTCAATGGCAAATCATGACTCAGAAAGCATACAGGCAAAAAATACGTTCCCGGCTGACCAAAGCGACCTTGAGGCAGGTGCATGTAAGAAAAAGGAAGGGAATAATACAATCCTTGCTAATTACTCCCTTCCTTTCGCTATGAACCTTTAGATCTCCCAGGTTTGTCCGCTTTTGAGCAGGTCATTCACCGATTGGATGTCTGATGTTTCCCTGGCTGTGTTTATCTGATTCAGCAACAACTCATCATAGGTGTCGGCTGGTGCTGCACGTATAACACCCATAGCTACCGGGTAATCCGGAGCCTTCATCCAGCCGACCATCCGCTGGATGCTGGGGTTTTTGGCATACTGGTCGTGAACAAGAATATCATCTTCGGTAATACCATTCTTGCCAATTTCAACGACTTCCAGTTGTGTTCCGTTCAGCACGATACCCTTCTCTCTGTTTTCGCCGAATATCATGGGCTCACCATGCTTGAGGAAAAGCTGACGGTCGTCGCGCGTTTTTTTGTTGGTCACCATATCGTGCACTTTATCGGCAAAGATGACGCAGTTTTGCAGGATTTCGATCACAGATGTGCCGTCATGTTTGGCGGCTTCATAGAGTACTTCTGACATCAGCTTGATGTTGTTATCCGGCACACGTGCATAGAAGGTGCCCTGCGCTCCCATAACCAGTCCGGAAACGGTGAAAGGGTGCTCGATGGTACCGTCGGGTGAGGTTTTGGTTTTTGCACCCAGGGGCGTGGTCGGTGAGAACTGGCCTTTGGTGAGTCCGTATATGCGGTTATTAAACAACAGGATGTTGATGTCGATGTTCCGGCGTAACACGTGGATAAAATGGTTGCCACCGATAGCCATAGAGTCGCCATCACCGGTAGCTACCCATACACTGAGGCCGGGGTTGGCGATTTTCATTCCGCTGGCAATGGCAGCGGCACGGCCATGGATCCCATGAAACCCGAAGGTGTCAACATAATAGGGGAACCTTGATGAGCAACCGATACCGGAGACCATCGCAAAATTTTCTTTGCGATAACCTATTTGGGGAAACACATTGCCTACCGCGGCCAGAATGGCGTGGGCACCACATCCCGGGCACCATTTCACCATCTGGTCACTTAAAAAATCTTCTTTGGTAAGCTCCACCGGAGACTTTGCTACTTTTTTATTTTCTAGCATGATTAATCCTCCTCCATTAATTTGGTAAACGTTTCTGTGAGTTCCTGGATATGAAATGGCAGACCCTGAATCTTATTAAACTGATAATAGGAAAACTCGGGATGCAACATGCGGAGGTAGTTCACAAACTGTCCGTTATTCAACTCACATACGACAATCTTTTTGAAACCTGAGAGTAACTCCCTGGTATTTTTTGGTAACGGTTTGATATAATTAAATTGTGCATGACTGATTTTATACCCTTTCTCCTGCATACGAGCCACGGCAGATGCCAGGGCACCTTCCGTACCTCCCCAGCCGACAACCAGCAGGTCACCTTCTTTATCGCCACGCACTTCCTGTAATGGCACATAATCGGCAATGCGATTTACCTTTTCTTCTCTGATATTGACCATCAGCTGGTGGTTGAGGGGATCCGTTGACACGTTGCCGTCGATATTTGTTTTTTCCAGCCCGCCGATACGGTGTCTTAACCCTTCGACACCCGGAAGGGCCCATTTCCTGACCAGGGTCTTTTCGTCACGGCGATAGGGCTTAAATTTCGGGTCATTGGGATCGGCCATTGGTGGCTTAATGTTCTCCAGGTCGTTTACATCGGGAATGTTAAACAGCTCTGACCCAAAACCAAGATAGCCGTCGGTAAGCAGGATAACGGGGGTCATATGTTCCATGGCATATTTGGAAGCCATGTAGGCATAATAGAAACAGTTGGCAGGTTTAGAGGCGGCCATCACCATCATCGGGCTTTCGCCATTGCGGCCAAAGAGTGCCTGCATCAGGTCTGACTGTTCACTCTTTGTGGGCATTCCTGTAGAAGGACCTGCGCGCTGTACATTAACAATAACAAGCGGGAGCTCGGTGATCACTGCCAGTCCGAGGGCTTCACTCTTGAGCGAGAGGCCGGGACCTGAGGTTGTGGTCACGGCCATGGACCCGGAAAAGCTGGCACCGATCGCCGAACAGACACCGGCAATCTCATCTTCAGCCTGAAATACTTTCGCGCCGAGTGATTTATGTTTTGACAGCTCCATCAGGATCTCTGTAGCCGGTGTGATAGGGTAAGAACCAAGGAACATCGGACGTCCGCTGCGTTCGGAGGCAGCCAGCAACCCCCAGGCAGTTGCAATATTTCCTGTAATATTGCGGTACAATCCTTTTGGTAAAGGAGCAGGGTCAACGCGAAACCTGACATCGACCTCCTCAGACTTTTCACCAAAAGCATATCCGGCTTTAAGGGCAGTCTGATTGGCCTGCACCACATCCTTTTTGCCCTCGAACTTGTGTTGGATGAAAGCCAGCGGCTTTTCCAGATCACGTTCAAAGAGGTAGAACATGAGGCCCAGAACAAACATGTTTTTGGTTCTTTCGGCCACACGCTTATCAAATCCCATATCCACCAGGCTTTCTTTTGTAAGTGTGGTAATAGGCGCTTTGATAACATGATAGTCGTCAAGGGTGCCATCGTCCAGGGGGCTTTCGGTATACCCGGCCTTCCCAATAGCTTTTTCCTCAAAGGTAGAAGAGTCAATAATCAGTGTAGATCCGGGTTTTGCCCACTTCAGGTTGGCTTTTAAAGAAGCCGGGTTCATGGCGACAATCACATCGCACATGTCTCCGGACGTATATATCTTCCTGCTGCCCAGGTGCAGCTGAAACCCGCTCACACCCGCTATAGTATTGTGGGGGGCACGAATCTCCGCAGGGAAATCAGGAAAGGTGGCCAGGTCGTTTCCGGCAAGGGCAGCAATATCAGAAAACAACGTTCCTGTCAACTGCATCCCATCCCCGGAATCACCCACAAATTTTACCACCACATCTTCCAGTTCCCTTACATCTTTTGTATTTGCCATAACTTATAATAGATTTTATGTAGATAGATGATAAAAGGTTGTTATTGCTGTAAATGGTTTATTTGCAATTCATTTTGCGAAGTTATATTTTAAAACTATATCTGCTTAATTTTTGCCTACTTTTTTTCTTAACCGTTAAACCCTTTCAGGTATCCAAATGGCATACTTATTTAAACACATTTCAAATTAAGGTATGACGGCAAAATTGTTTATTTTTTTTTGATAAAGCCGTTATCTTTGCTGCGACAATAAACTGAATTTAATAACCCTCAAAACAACGAAGAGATGGCTTACATAATCACTGATGACTGCACTGCTTGTGGCAGCTGCATTGACGAATGCCCGGTTGATGCTATTTCAGAAGGTGATATTTATAAAATTGATCCTGATGTATGTACAGACTGTGGCGCATGCGCAGATGTTTGCCCGGTTGAAGCGATTCATCCGGAGTAATACACCACAACCGGTCAGACCGGACACAAACACATGAAAGCCTGTTCCTTTTTGAACGGGCTTTTTTTATGCCCGTTTTTCCGTTATTTTTGTAGCGGTTTCTTAATGATGAACAAGCTCTGTAGCATTGACAACTAACAGTTCCAAACAAGCACCTTCGCCTGACGGCACCATGACATTCTGGTCCCACCTGGATGAACTGCGTGGCCACCTGATACGATCTGCGATCGCTATCTTCCTTTTCGGCGTGGCCGCCTTTCTTGCGAAAGACCTCTTGTTTAATCAGGTGATCCTGGCACCGAAAGAACCATATTTTATCACCAACAGGATCTTTTGCATGCTGTCGGACCGGCTGTCTATCCCGGCACTCTGTATTAATGCCGAACCGGTAAAGCTAATCAACATTGACCTGGCCGGACAGTTCACCACCCATATCCTCGTCAGCCTGATCGTGGGAATCATCATTGCCGTTCCCTATATCGTATGGGAGATATGGCGGTTTATTCGTCCGGGGCTGCGTCCCGCCGAAAAAGCCAACTCCCGCGGAGCAGTACTCGTTATTTCGGGCCTGTTTCTGCTGGGCATCCTGTTTGCTTATTTCCTTATTGTCCCACTGTCCATCAATTTCCTGGGTTCATACCAGGTAAGCGGACTTGTGGACAACCAGATCGCATTGCGTTCATTTATCAGGACCGTCACCACCATCACCTTTGCCGCCGGTATCCTGTTTGAGTTACCGGTGTTCGTATTTTTCCTCAGCAGGGTGGGCATATTGACCCCAGACACCATGCGCAAAAACAGGAAACTGGCCTTTGTCATCATCATTGGCCTGTCAGCCCTGATCACCCCGCCTGATGTATTTAGCCAGATCATGGTAGGCCTTCCCCTGTTTGTTCTTTACGAGATCAGCATCCGCATCTCCCGAAAGGTGGTGGCAAAAGAATCCGAATAGGCGGCAAAAGTAAACATTCCGGCATTTGCTATTGTTATAGGTTCACGAGGACCTATGTCAAATCCTAAACCCGTGTCGATATGAACAATGCACAATTTTAT
>CAYMDX010000041.1:0-15543 GCA_964389125.1 uncultured Bacteroidales bacterium | reverse complement strand
ACAACCACATAAGTCTAAATAACAGATAGTTACAAAACTATAAACAGATGAAACGAACCATGATAGGCATCAATACAGGCGGGACGTACACCGATGGTGTGCTGTTGGACTATGTGTCCCGCCGGGTAATGTCGGCGGCAAAGTCGCTCACCACCCGTGAAGACCTCAAGGTTGGTGTTATCAAGGTTCTGAACAAACTGAAGTTAGAAGCCGAGGATCGTATTCAGCTGGTAGGCATTTCCAGCACCCTGGCCACCAATACGGTGGCAGAAGGAAAGAATCGAAAAACAGCCCTGCTGCTGATTGGATACGATAAGGCACTGGTTGACAGTTATGGCTTATCCGATAAGCTGCCGGCCGATCATGTTGCCTACATTCGTGGGGGACATAATGCCCAGGGTGAGCCTTTGGACAAACTCGATACGGAAAGCATCAGGGAATGGGTGAAAGATATCGAAGGGGAGGTGGATGCCATCGCCGTGTCAGGGTATTTCAGTCCGCTAAACCCGGAACACGAGGAGGCGGTCTTTCAGATTATTGAACAACATACCTCGTTACCCGTGGTATTGGCCCATCAATTGTCGACGAAGCTTGATTCTATCAAGCGTGCTGCTACGGCGTCAATCAACGCGTCACTGGTGGCGGTGATGCATAATTTTATTGATGCGGTCAGTGATGCGCTGTCAGAGCTCGGTATCGATGCCCCTCTGATGATTGTTCGCGGTGATGGCACTTTGATGTCTTCCGATGAGGCAGTACGAAAGCCGGTGGAGACTATATTGTCAGGGCCGGCTGCCAGTGCTATTGGTGGTTATTTCCTTTCGGATAACAGCAACGCATTGGTCATCGATATGGGGGGAACGACCACGGATATGGCCCTCGTGGAAAATTCACGGGTGGTGGTTTCTGGCGATGGAGCCAGGGTAGGCAATACCAAAACGGCGGTGGAAGCTGCAAAAATACGAACCATCAGCCTGGGCTGTGACAGCAGGATACATCATAACGATAAGAATGCTTTGCTTTTAGGTCCGGATAGGGTCAGACCGTTGTCGCAAATTGCCATGTATCACGATAATGTTCGTGATGAGATATGGCAGTTGCGTAATGCAACGATGGTTGGCAAAAATCCCGCCGATATTGAATACTGGTATTTGCATGGATCACTGGATGATGATACATACAACAATCTGACGGATACACAGAAAAAGGTGACAGAGCTGATCAGGAAGCCCCACAGGCTCTCGGGTCTGCTGAAAAAAACAGGGTTGTACCATGTGAAGCACCTGAATATGGATGACCTCATCCTGCAGGGAAAGATTGAGTGTTCGACCTTAACCCCGTCTGACCTGCTACATGTTGAAAAGAGTCTTGACTTGTGGGACAGCGAGGTGGCGGCTATAGCCATGGAACACTATTGCCGTATCTACGGTAAGAAGCCAAAGGTCTTCATGGAGGAGGTTTTCAATAAAATCATAAACGTGCTGGTGGAAGAGATCATTATCTTTCTGGCCTGCCAGAATACCGATCCATCCAGTATGCCCGCTTCCGTTGATGGCGAATGGGGTAAATGGATGCTGCAGCAGATACTGCACAGCGACAACTATTTTCTGTCGATTGATGCCGACTCACGCTTCCCGGTTGTGGGTACCGGTGCACCGGCCAAACATTTTCTGAAAAGGGCTGCCAGGACGGTCAATGCAAAATTCATCCTGCCCGAGTTTTATGATGTTGCCAATGCGGTCGGGGCAGTAGCCGGCTCCATATCCGAAACCAGGGAAGCCATCGTATTTATGCGTGATAACAAAGAACAGTATAATTACATTGCCAAGTGCGGCAATCAGACCAAAACCTTTGACGACTACAGCGAATGCTGCGAATATGCCGTTGAGATGGCCCGCAGCTCGGCCCGTGAAGCAGCGGTAAACGCAGGAGCCAAAGATTGTTTCGTTGAGGTTGACCGGGTTACCGAAGCTTCATTGCTTCGGTTCCATGCCAGGGCGATTGGCAATCCCAAAATATCAGACCGGAATCGGAAACAAGGAAAAACAGCCCATAAAAAGAAAATAGCACAATCGTAATATATAAGATTCAACTCATTAAATAACAAGGATAATTTGATGGCTGAGCCAAAACATACCATATTTGCCTGTGCCGGTATTAAGCCGGAGCTGGAGCACCTCAGGGGAGATGCCGAAGGGGTAAAGATTAACTATCTGCCCCAGAACCTGCACCGGGCTCCCGACACCCTCAGGCAGACAATCCGGGAAAAGCTTGACCAGGTTGGCCCCGAAGACGGCAGCATTATCCTTGGTTACGGGCTATGCTCCAATGCGGTGACCGGCCTGAAAGCCCCTGTGCAGGGACTTTATATTCCGCGGGTACACGATTGCATATCATTGTATATGGGAAGCAGCGAAAGTTACCGCGAGCGTTTCAATAAATACCCGGGTACCTATTACCTTACAAGGGGCTGGATCAAAGAAGAAAAAGATCCCCTGGGGTTGATGCAGAATGAATATACCCACAGGGTTGGAGCCGACATGGCTGAGGAAGCCATCCGTTACGAAATCCGGAATTATGACTATATCAGTTATATCCATACTTCCGGAGACAGCGAAGATGAAGATGCCTACCTGGAAAGAGCAAAAGAGAATGCCCGGTATTTTGATAAAACATTTGTCGAATATGAAACAAACAATGATTTTTTTAACAAAATACTTTTTGGCCCCTATGACGGGTCCGATTTTATCTATGTAGAACCCAATAAAACAGTTTCTCAAAAAGAATTTTTATAAAAACAAAAGTACTATGCAAATTGTAGGAGAGCTGATCAATGCCAGTCGCAAGAAGATCAGAAATGAGATTAAAGAGAAAAATGCGGAGATGGTCGCACAAGTGGCTAAAGAACAGGCTGATGCGGGTGCCGACTTTATCGATGTCAATGCCGGTATCTTCGTTGGCCAGGAGTCCGATTATGTTAGCTGGCTCGTAAAAACTGTTCAGGACACTGTCGACAAGCCCTGTTGTATCGACTCACCGGACCCGAAAGTGATCGAAGAAGCCGTCAAGATTCACGAAGGACCCCCCATGGTCAATTCTATTTCACTGGAATCGGACCGGTATGAGAACATACTGCCGGTGATCAGTGGAACGGATGTGAAAATTATTGCCCTTTGCATGAGTGACGAGGGGATGCCCTATACAAAGGACGACCGTATGAAGATCGCTGACAGGCTTATAAACGGCCTGGTGCAGAACAATGTGGCCATTGAAAATATTTATGTCGATCCCCTGGTTCAGCCTATCGGCTCCGGTGATACGCTCGGCATGGAGTTCCTGAATACCATCGAAAGCATACACCAAGAATATAAAGGCATCAATACCATTTGTGGTCTTTCCAACATTTCGTTTGGCATCCCCAAAAGGAAATATGCCAATCAGACATTTATGGTGATGGCTATAACCAAGGGCCTGAATGCTGCCATCATGAATCCGCTTGACAAAAGGATGATGGCCAATATTGTGGCGGCTGAAATGCTTGCCGGAAAAGACCAGTTTTGTGAGAAGTATATGAATGCTTATCGCGAAGGCCTTTTCGAAGATAACACCTGATCAATACAGATGTGAATCCATATTCCTTTTCCGCTCAGGTGACACGAACACACAGTGGAACAGGCATTGATGTTCAACAACAAAATAAAGGAGGAAAATATGAGTAAACAATATGCGAATGAGATAGAAGTAGCCAGAAGCTATTATAACAGTCAGGACGCCCATAATTTTTATTATATGGTTTGGGGCGGAGAAGACCTTCATCTTGGCGTATATGCCAGCGATGATGAGGATATCTATCTGGCCAGTCGTCGTGCCGTTGACCGTATTGCATCATATGCGTCAAAGATTGATGAAAACACCAAAATTATTGACTTTGGTGGTGGTTTTGCCGGCTCTGCCAGGCATCTGGCAAAAAAATTCGGTTGCCGGATTACGGTTATCAATCTCAGTGAGACAGAAAACGAAAGGGGACGTAAGATGAACAGGCAGCAAGGCCTGGATCATCTGATCGATATTATAGATGGCAGCTATGATGATGTGCCGCTTGAAGATGAACAGTTTGACATCGTTTGGTCGGAGGATGCCATTTTGCACAGCAACAAAAAACAGGAGGTTGTTAACGAGGCTTACAGGCTACTAAAGCCGGGTGGGGACTTTATATTTTCGGATCCGATGCAGACGGATAACTGCGATGAAACAGTCCTGCAACCGATCTATGAAAGGATTAAACTATCTGCACTTGGTTCTCCTGCACTCTATCGCGAAGCCTGTAAAAAGGCCGGATTTGAGGAAATGAATTTCGAGGAACTGGCCGAACACCTTGTTACCCATTACAGCAGGGTGCTGGAAGAGACCGAGAAGAAGGAAGGCGAGCTGGATGGATACGTTTCTCAGGAGTATATTGAAAACATGAAAAAAGGGTTAAAGCATTGGATAGAAGGCGGCAAGGCAGGAAACCTGACCTGGGGAATCTTTCATTTCAGGAAGTAAGTACCTGGGCTACCGCCTAACTTTCATGGCTTTATTTATATATCTTTCTATACATTTGTACAGAAATTTTTTCAATGCCGGGAAGGCATTTTACCTCAATTATTGTTTCTATAAACAGAACATAAATAAAAACAAGTAATCATTCATTAATAAAAAAAACATCATGAATACATTAGAGAAAGTTGATGGTAGCATCAATTATCGAGTTAAAGACATTGAGCTTGCAGAGCTGGGCAGAAAAGATATCCGGTTAGCCGAGCATGAGATGCCCGGTATGATGGAGCTCAGAAAAAAATATGCAAAGGAAAAGCCGCTGAAAGGGGCGAAGATTATGGGATCCTTGCATATGACCACCCAGACGGCAGTCTTAATTGAAACCTTGCAGGTTTTGGGCGCTGACGTTCGCTGGGCAAGTTGTAATATTTTTTCCACGCAGGACGAAGCGGCTGCTGCCGTTGCCAAAGAGGGTGTGCCTGTATTTGCCTGGAAAGGGGAGACCCTTGACGAATATTGGTGGTGCACGGCACAGGCCCTTACATTTCCCGGAGGGGAGGGTCCTGACCTTATTGTAGACGATGGTGGGGATGCTACCCTGATGGTCTTGCATGGCTACCAGGCTGAAACCGATCCCTCTGTTCTCGATAAGGAAGCGGAAGCGTGGGACGAGATTGCCCTGTTGAAGCGGTTAAAATCCATTCAGGAGCAGGATGGCGACAAGTGGCACCGTCTTGTTAAGAAGCTGAAAGGTGTATCTGAAGAGACCACCACCGGTGTTCACAGGCTCTATCAGCGTGAAAAAGACGGAACACTGTTATTCCCTGCCATTAATGTCAATGACTCGGTTACCAAGTCCAAGTTTGACAACAATTACGGAAACCGGGAGTCGTTGATCGATGGCATTAAACGGGCTACCGATGTGATGATTGCGGGTAAAACCGCTGTTGTATTTGGTTTTGGCGGTGTTGGTAAAGGATGTGCGCAGGGACTCGCCGGCATGGGTGCCAAAGTCGTTATAGCCGAAGTGGATCCGATCTGCGCTTTGCAGGCGGCCATGGAAGGTTTTGAAGTGAAGACGATTGACGAGGTGTTGGATTATGGCGATATCTATGTTACAGCAACCGGTAATAAGGATGTGCTTACCGTAGACCATATGCGTAAGATGAAAGATAAGGCTATTGTTTGTAACATCGGCCATTTCGATAATGAGATTCAGGTAGAAAAGCTTGAAGTCGCTAAAGATGTGAAGAAAATCAACATCAAGCCACAGGTTGATGAGTATGAGTTTTCTGATGGCCATTCCATTATTCTGCTTGCCGAAGGTCGCCTGGTAAACCTTGGTTGTGCCACAGGCCATTCATCATTTGTGATGAGCAATTCCTTTGCTAACCAGGTACTGGCCCAGGTCGATTTGTGGCAGAGCAACCGCGAAACAGGCGTATATATGCTTCCGAAAAAACTGGATGAGGAAGTGGCACTGGCTCACCTGAAACACCTGAATGTCAGCCTGACCAAGATGACGCCTGAACAGGCAGAATACCTTGGCGTTCCGCTTGATGGACCCTATAAGTCAGAACATTACAGGTATTAATGCCTGAGATGTTAACTGCCGGTGGCTTGATCCTAAATGCATTTTTGCTATACGTTTACGGTTGAGCCGCCGACAGTTATTTTTTGGTTTTAAGCATTAAGAATGTTTACATAAGTCATTCATTAAAATATTTTTTCAATTTCTAAAAACGAATATCATGCCTTATTTATTTACATCAGAATCTGTATCGGAAGGGCATCCCGATAAGATTGCAGATCAGATTTCAGATGCCGTTTTAGATGAACTGCTTAAAAATGATCCGGACTCCAAATGTGCTGCTGAAACATTTGTGACAACCGGGCTCTGTCTGGTAGGTGGTGAGGTCACCACCAAAACCTATGTGGAGGTGCAGGACCTTGTCCGGGAAGTGATCCGACAGATTGGCTATACCAAGCCGGATTATCGTTTTGATGCCGACTCCTGTGGTGTATTGACTGCCATCCATGAGCAGTCGCCCGACATCTACCAGGGTGTGGAAAGGGATTCAGAGGAAGCCCAGGGAGCTGGTGACCAGGGTATGATGTTTGGTTTCGCCACCAATCAGACTGAAACTTATATGCCATACTCCCTCGATATCTCACATCGTATTGTTCAAGAACTGGCATCCATCCGTAAAGGCAGCGGCGAGATGCCATACCTGCGTCCCGATTCAAAAGCACAGGTAACATTTAAATATGATGACGATGACACACCCATCGGTATTGATACGATCGTGGTTTCCACCCAACATGATGATTTCGTTAAGCCCGGCTCTTCCGGTAAAGATGCTCAACATAAAGCCGATAAGGAGATGCTTGCACGTCTGGAAACCGATGTGGAAAATATCCTGATTCCCAGGGTGAAAGCAACTTATCCCGGGAAGGTCCAGAAGTTCTTCGATAATGATTACAAACTGTTTGTGAACCCCACAGGCAAGTTTGTGATAGGTGGCCCTCATGGTGACACCGGTCTTACCGGAAGAAAAATCATTGTGGATACATACGGTGGCTTCGGCCGTCACGGCGGAGGGGCTTTTTCCGGAAAAGATTCCTCAAAAGTGGACCGTTCCGCAGCTTATGCTGCCCGCCATATTGCGAAAAACATGGTTGCTGCCGGTGTTGCTGATGAAATTGAAATACAGCTCGCATACGCCATTGGCGTTGCTGACCCCGTCGGCCTTTTTGTGAATACCAAGAGACCAAACGTGAAGCTTTCGAATGAACAGATTGGCGAAAAGATCTACAAATTATTTGATCTCCGGCCAAATGCTATCGTTAAACGTTTCGGTCTGAAAAACCCCATATTCCAGGAAACAGCTGCATATGGCCACATGGGCAGAAAACCAGGGCGGAAAGTGGTCTATGTCAATGGTGACAGAAAAGAGGTAGAAACTTTTACCTGGGAGAAACTGGATTACGTGGATACCATTAAGAAAGAGTTCGGCTTGTAAATGATGACACCGCCAGCCGGTAAATCATCTTAACAAACTGACATTGTATGTTTCATTATTGTTACCGGGCTGTCTGCTTGTCAGATGGATAACGCATCCGGAGGGCAGCAGCCCGTAATGACTTTAATACAAAGAAATTATGGACAAAGTATTGGGAATAGGCAATGCCCTTGTTGACACCATATTGCCACTTGAATCGGATGACCTGTTGGAGGAGTTGCATCTGCCCAAAGGGAGTATGCAGCTCGTAGATCAGGACCACATGAAGCGTATTGAGAAGCGCTGTGAGGGATTGGATACATTTATTTCAAGCGGCGGATGTGCCGCCAACACCATCCATGGCCTTGCCAGACTTGGCGTAATAGCGGGCTATATAGGAAAGGTTGGGAAGGATGAGCTGGGTCGTTTTTTTGTAGAGGATTTGAGAAACAGCAATATCTCCCCGCAAGTGCTGGAAGGGAAAAGCGCTACCGGTCACGCCCTAGCCTTTATATCCCCTGACTCCGAAAGAACCTTTGCTACTTACCTTGGGGCGGCCCTGGAGCTGGATGCCGGTGACCTTGAGCATTCGTTTTTTAAAGGATACCAATACCTGCATGTGGAAGGTTATCTGTTGCAAAACCATCGCCTGCTGGAGGAAGTATTCCGGATGGCCAAAGAGAACGGCCTGAAAATATCACTGGACCTGGCCAGCTTCAATGTGGTGGAAGAGAACATGGATGTGCTGAAGAAATGGATTAACGAATACGTGGATATCTTGTTTGCCAACGAAGAAGAAGCCAAATCTTATACCGGGAAAGAACCGGAGGAAGCGGTTCACCAGTTGGCTGAACAATGTGAGATCGCGATAGTGAAAGTGGGTAAAGACGGCTCCATCATCAAAAGGGGTGACGAGCTTTGCCGGGTAAATCCCATTAAGGTAGATGTGGTGGATACCACGGGCGCCGGGGATGCCTATGCTGCCGGTTTTCTGTATGGCCTTGTTAAGGGTTTATCTATTGAGAAAAGCGGAGATATCGCTGCCCTGCTGGCCGGAAAGGTTATTGAAGATACCGGGGCCAAGCTTCGTGAAAAGCAATGGGAAGCGATTTTAGAAAAGGTTACATAATATGACCATGAACCTGAAAACCATATTGGGTTGCCTGTTGATCCTGTTTTTGATTACGGGCGGTATGGTGATGGCCGGACATGATGCGGGGGAACAGCCCCGTATCGTGTCTTTGTCACCCTCACTTACCAAAATGGTACATCTGCTCGGAGGGCATGATCAGCTGGTGGGCTATACCAGTTTCTGCAAACAGCAGGATGATGATAATACAGCTGTGGTAGCCTCACAAATGAATGTCAATATTGAGAAAATTCTGGATATCAACCCCGATTTTGTGGTAACCACCAAACTGACTGCCGCCAGGGATATTGAAATGTTACGCAAGACCGGAGTTTCTGTACGTGTAATGGACACTCCCGCCTCGTTTGATGACCTGTGCGGGCAAATGCTAGCCCTGGGCAACATCACAGGAAGGAAAGATATGGCCAGAACCATTGTAAACCGTGAAAAAGAGCGGCTTTACGAGGTACAGCAAAACATTCCGGAAGATGATCAGCTGAGCATATTCATGCAGCTTGGTGCCAAGCCATTGTTTACCGCTATTCCGGGCACGTTTATGGATGACTATATCCAACTTGCCGGTGGTGTGAATACTGCCAGAGACCTCAGGCAGGGGGCCATAAACAGGGAAATGGTGCTTAGTCGTGACCCCGATGTTATTTTTATAGTGATGGGTGGCACGGCCGGTCAATATGAAAAAGAGAACTGGCTGAACTATGATGGACTGCAGGCGGCTGCCAGCCGAAAGGTTTTTGTGCTTGATGAGGATAAAGCAGCCAGTCCGACACCGGTTACCTTCGTTGACATTGTGGAGGATATGATTACCCATGCGTATCATCATTAGAAAAGCATTATTTTTGCTAAAACAGGTGCCGGAATAGCCTTCCGCACCATACATTCGATCCACAATCTGCAATTTTTAACCACCTTGGGAAACGAACAAAGCGGCAGTCAGGCAATGCGCAGCAAGCTTTTACGATGGCTGATCTTCATGGTCGGCCTGATCCTGCTTACCGTCGTGGCATTCCTTGTAGCCCTGTCCACCGGTGAACTGCAGATCGCTTTGCAGGATATACCCGGCATACTTCGCAGCGGCGAGGGTGTTGATTATACGGTCCTCCACCAGGTAAGACTGCCGCGCATCATTCTTGGTTTCGCTGTTGGTGGCGGCTTGAGTCTGGCAGGCGCCATTTTACAGGGTATTTACCGCAACCCGCTTGTAGAACCCTATACGCTTGGCATTTCCGGGGGAGCTGCCCTTGGTGTCGCCCTCGCTATTGTGTTTGCCCTGCCAATGACAATAGGCCCGGCCATCCTGCCGGTTGCCGGTTTCTCCGGCGCCCTGCTGACCATCTTCCTGGTCTACTTCCTGGGCTTGCGCCATGGACATATTAATGTGAATAATATGCTGCTGATCGGGGTAATGATCAGCTTTGTTGCTTCAGCCGCCATGATGCTGCTCATGTCACTCACCACTGCGGAAAACCTGCATAGCATCATCTTTTGGATGATGGGCTCCCTGGATGAGCCCAATATGTCTTTGATCTATCTCACCCTGATAGTCTCTGTTCTCATTTTCGTGATATCGCTGTTGTTTTCCGCTCCGCTCAATGCATTGCGTCTGGGTGAGGATAACGCCAGGCATCTGGGCATCAACACCGGCCTTTCCATACGACTTTTGTTTGTGCTGGCATCCCTGCTGGCAGGAACCTGTGTTGCGGTCGCCGGGGTAATCGGGTTTGTCGGACTGGTGATCCCGCACCTGATACGCCTGATCATCGGTTCGGATTACCGTATTCTGTTGCCAGGTTCTTTCCTCGGTGGCGGCCTGTTTCTCATTATTTGTGATACCATCGCCCGGACCATCATCTCTCCCAACGAGCTCCCAATAGGTGTTATTACCGGTATTTTTGGCGGAATAGCCTTTATCCTGATCCTTAGTAGATCACAGTCATCTCTAAAATTAAGCTGACCCATGGGCAACTTTTTTACCTTACAGCAGTTTTCCTGTGGCTATCAGGACAAATTTGAGTTGAAACAGATAGAGTTTTCAATCGAAAAAGGGATGCTGGCCGGGATAATCGGGCCTAACGGCTCGGGTAAGACGACCCTTTTCAGGGGTATAACCGGCGAGCTATCTGCCAGATCCGGTTCAGTCATCCTGAACGGGAAACATCTCCAGCAAATGGGGCACAAAGAAAAAGCCCGGCATATTGCCGTTGTGGCCCAGCAACCTGTCAGTACCGGTATTCGGGTAGAAGACTTTGTGCTCATGGGCCGTTTGCCCCACAAACGACAATTTCAGTTTTTTGAGACGGCAGAAGATTATCGAATTGCCGAACGCTATATGAAGCTGACCAATGTTTATCATTTAAAGGATAAACCGTTGTCAGAAACCAGCGGTGGCGAGCAGCAATTGGCCAATATTGCCAGGGCACTTACACAGGAGCCCGAGCTGCTGTTGCTCGATGAGCCTACCGCTTACCTCGATATTACGCACCAGGTACAAGTCCTCAATCTTATCCAGAAACTGAATGAGGAGATGGGGCTTACCGTGTTGATGATCATTCATGACCTGAACCTGGCCGGCGAATACTGCGATTACCTGATGATGCTGAACAATGGGAAATTATACAGGAAAGGCCTGCCGGAAGAGGTGCTTAGCTATAAAAATATTGAAGAAGGCTATAATACCGTGGTGGTTGTCCGTTCCAACCCCGTATCCCTTAAGCCGGCCGTATTTCTGGTATCCGATAAGGTCCTGAAAGAACAACAAAAACAATAAACCTATTGGCACAGAAAGCAGATTTCCTCCGCTAAGCGACCAATGATTTGTAATCATGTTTCACCCATAATTCCAACTACTATGACCTCCATCTTGCTAATTCTCCTGGCCCTGTTTACTTTTTCTGCCTGTGGCGGGCCCGCAGATAACAAAAGTGATTTCGGCAGCGAACTCACGAATGAAAACGAGCAGGCATTTTTTAACAATCTGGCTGAATACTGTGGCAAATCATTTGCCGGCGAGCAGGTTTTTTTGGCCGAGGGCCGGGAAAGCTGGGCCCATAAAGATTTTGTAATGCATGTTCAGAAATGTGGTGATGATCATATCCATGTTCCATTCCATCTGGATGAAGATCAGTCACGAACCTGGATGTTCCTGGTAGAGGAGGGACGTTTGCGTTTTCGCCATGACCACCGCCATGAAGACGGCACACCGGAGGAGGAAACCATGTATGGCGGCTATGCAGACAGCGAGGGAACTGCTTTCAGACAGGATTTTCCTGCCGATCAATACACCTGTGAGTTGCTGCCAACCGCCTGTGAAGCAGTTTGGCGGGTTGAGCTTACCGAAGATCCCAAGACCTTTCGCTATAGCCTGTTTAGCGAAGACGGTTTGTTGTTTACGGCGGCCTTTGATCTTGAAAAGCCTCTATAAATGAAAGTTATATCAATCAATATGGCATTGCATTTTGTTTTGTGAATAGCTATGACACATTCACTATCAAAACAGACAGTTAATTAAGTATATGCTGGTTCGGGAAAATATGTTATACGATGTTATCGTTGTCGGTGCCGGGGCTTCCGGCCTTTTGGCGGCAGGTCGGGCTGCCCGTATGGGAGGCAGCGTGCTTTTGCTGGAAAAGATGCAGCAGCCGGGCCGTAAGCTTAGGATCACCGGCAAAGGGCGATGTAACATCACCCATGATGCCCCGGCTTCAGAATACTACAAGCACATCTATCCCGGCGGACGATTTCTGAAACATGCTTTTCACACCTTTTTCACGGAAGATATTCTGAAAATCCTGCATGAGCGGGGTGTTGAGACCACCACAGAACGGGGGAACCGCGTGTTTCCGGTGAGCAATGAGGCAGGTGATGTTTTCCGGGCTATCCGCGACTGGATGGGCAAAAAGAACATTGATTTTCGCAGTAATACACGGGTTCAGGAGTTGCTGATCCGGGATGATTCAGTTACCGGCGTTCGCACCATTTCCGGTAATACGACCAGGGATTACAGCGGGAAAAGTGTGATCATTTGTACAGGTGGCAAATCCTATCCGGCCACTGGCTCAACCGGTGATGGGTATGATTTGGCCCGGCAGGCAGGTCATTCCATAACAGATCCAAAACCGGCCCTGGTGCCTCTGATCACCAGCGGAAATATGGCCGCCAGGTTGCAGGGTCTTGCCCTGAAAAATGTCAAAGCCATCGTGTGGGTAAATGGCAAAAAGCGGGCTGAATCCTTCGGCGAGCTGATGTTTACGCATTACGGCCTCAGCGGTCCCATTATCTTAACCCTGAGCCGTTATGTTGTTGATGTCATGGAGCAGGGGGAGGTAGTCGAAATGAGTATTGACCTGAAACCGGCCCTGGATGAAAAAAAGTTAGATGCACGTCTGCAGCGCGATCTGAATGAGCATGGGAAAAAGCAGTTGGCAAACATGTTCAGGCAGTGGCTGCCTTCCAAACTGATACCTGTTTTTCTGGAGCATTTGGCGATTGATGGAAGGAAGCCATGTAACCAGATGGATGCCACGGAGCGCCGAAAAACCTTGCTTTTGATGAAAGACTTTCGCTTTCAGGTAACCGGCCATCCCGGATATCAGGAGGCCATCATTACAGCGGGAGGGGTCACGACAACGGAGATTCACAGCCGGACCATGGCATCAAAACTGGTTCCAAACCTGTTTTTTGCCGGTGAAGTGATGGATCTGGATGGGGAAACCGGC
Organism: uncultured Bacteroidales bacterium; assembly: GCA_964389125.1. Taxonomy (GTDB): domain Bacteria; phylum Bacteroidota; class Bacteroidia; order Bacteroidales; family UBA7960; genus PUPG01. The sequence goes on along the minus strand of CAYMDX010000041.1, from coordinate 2,140 downwards.
GGATTTAACCTGCAGATCGCTTTTTCTAGCGGCTTTCTGGCCGGACAGTCTGCCGCGTCTTTGGTGAAATCACCGGAATGATACAATTGTCATATAAACGCTACATTAGCCGGCCCAAGTCTTGATCTGAGAAAAATCTTTTCGACTTAACCGACACAGTAGCATTGTGACATGACACCAGGTCAAAGCCCGGCAGGCCGTATTCCGTTTGGGATATCATGATAAAGCCTTCTTTCGGGTCTCTTTATAGTCTTCCCAGCTGAATTTTTCGAGAAATTCGATTGCTTTCCGGGCTCCCAGCTGGTAGAGTAACAGCTGTTTTTCGCGCGGCATGTTAAAGTCAAGCCAGAAGAAAAGGGGATTCCCGTCTTCATCTTTTTTGGCGTCGGCATCTATACTGCATATCAGTTGCTTATAGTCAGGATTTTTTAAGAGAAAGTCATAATCGTGCAGTTGGCGCATGGTACTTACCATGGCCGAGCTAAGGCCAAACAGGGTTCCCGTTTCTGCATATTCGTCACGCCAGGTACTCAGGCGTACACCGAAGGTGGGTTTCAGGGGCAGGCCATCGGTTTTGTGAAAGGCGCTGATGGGAAAGTTGGATAGCATGCCGCCGTCAACAAATCGAACCTTCTTCGGGATGACACCGTAGTAACCGGTGTATTGGCGCCATTTCGTATTGTGTTTTGGGATGGTGAGATCCTCCCGTGTTCCTCCGCCCGGAATATTGCTGACAAGCATGGGTTGAAAGAAGAAAGGAACCGACATGGATGCCCGCACGAAGGAAGCCGGAGACAAGGCAGATGGGTCTATCCAGTATAAATGGGCCATTTCCGGGAAGGTGACTTTGCTTCTTGTCGTAATGTCGGCGGTAAGAAGCTTAAGTGCAGCTTCGCGTTGTACCTGTTGACCGGTTGTTCTGTTATAGATAGCCGGCAGGTGCCGGCGGTGACGCTCCAAATCTGCCAGGTTCCGGATACCGGCCTGCTGAAGATTCTCCTGGATCCATTCCTGGAAGTTGTTTCCCGGATTGAGTCCCAGGTGCCCTGTCAACAGTATCCACAAGCGTCTGGCATTGTATAATAATCTTGGTAATAAACACGACCTGCCATCCAGGTAATGCCTGACCATTTTCGCCACTCCGGGATGTCCATCCACAAGCTCATACAGGTCTTTATTGGCCAGCATGTCCAGCACCTTTTCAGAAACCGGCTCTCCCACACGGGCCAGTCCGGCTATCATCATGGAGTTAATAGCACCGGCCGAGGTTCCTGCCAGACTATAAAACCGGATGCCGGCTTTTTCCAGCATGCTGGTGTAACCCGTCAGGGCGATTCCTAGCATGCCACCACCTTCCTGAACCAAATCTACATATTGGTTCCCATCTTCATCAACAATATCCGAATACACTTTTTTATCAAGCTTTCTTGATTTAAGTTCATCAACCAGCTTTTTGGTTTCCTGATCTTCGGTGAACATGTTCATGGTGGTGGTCTTTTTAGAAATGATGCCTGAAGCGCATATGACGATCGACTTTAGCGAGGATACGAAAGTACCCCGAATGGTTTCAGCCTTACGTTATCGTAACTAATGTAGACAAATGATATTATAAAATTGCTTAAACGATTAAATAAGTATATTAAACATGTGTAAATATACTAAATTTTCCAAAATAATGTTCAAAACGCAAGTTTTTACATCAAATCAGTGTTGCCAGCAATTAAACACGCTTGTCGTAGCTTTGGGGTGGCAGCGTGGTTAAGGATTTTACTTACGGCGGAGGTATGCCCAGACGTTGACAAATATGGAGGCTGCCAATGCGATAAAATAGCCTGCACCTGTCATAAGGTCTGCCTGGCTGGCTGTAACAATGATTCCGGTCAGTCTTTCCAGCATATACTGTATATAGGATGCCGGCAGGCCGGTTTCACTCAAACCTTTCAGAACTGCCCAATGCCAATCGGTCAGGGGACAGTAACCAATTCCGTAAAACAAACCGAGCACAAACCAGGAGCCACCAGTCAGCAACAAACAGATGAGGTTGAGCTTACGAAGGCGGGGTACCAGCCATCCCAATATATTGAACAGGATCAGTGCTGTATGAAACACCACAAAAAACCAATCAAGCAGCTGAAGGAGG
>CAYMDX010000040.1:10850-15724 GCA_964389125.1 uncultured Bacteroidales bacterium | reverse complement strand
ACTGTTTACGAAGCTGGAAGCTACCTGCCATCTCCACGACAAATATAGAACTATTTTCCGCTGTTTACTAACCTTCCGGGCATTATCCTGATGATTTGTTATCTTTGCACAAAAATGCCGGATGGGACGTATTTTGGCTATTGATTATGGAAGGAAACGGGTGGGTATTGCCGTCACGGATGAACTGCAAATGATTGCCGGCGGGTTAACCACGGTCCATTCAAAAGATGTAATTGCTTTTCTGAAAGATTACACCAGCAAGGAGCAGGTAGACTGCATGGTGGTGGGTGAACCCTTTGACATGCAAAACCGGGCCTCGGATGCTTCAAAGTATATTGATCCGTTTGTAAAGCACCTGCGTAAACAATTCCCTGATATCCCTGTTGAAAGAATAGACGAACGTTTTACCTCGCAAATGGCAATGCAGACCATGATTGATGCCGGACTGAAGAAAAAAGCGAGGCAAAATAAGGCCCTGGTAGATACCATCAGTGCCACCATCATCCTGCAATATTATCTTGAACAACAGTCTAACAGAAAAAACCGATGAGTATATTGCCCATACGAGCTTATGGCGACCCGGTCCTAAAGAAACGGGCGGTACCTATCAGTCAGGATCACCCCGGTCTCCAGGAGCTTATTGACAACATGTGGGAAACCATGTATAAAGCAAACGGCGTGGGGCTGGCTGCCCCGCAGGTCGGGGAAAGCATCCGGTTATTTATTATCGATGCAAGTCCGTATGCAGAGGAAGCACCCGAACTTGAAAACTTTAAAAAGACTTTTATCAATGCCGAAATCCTGGAAGAAACGGGTAAAGCATGGTACTTCAAAGAGGGATGTTTAAGCTTTCCTGATCTCAGAGAAGATATACAGCGGCAACCAACCATCAAGATCCGCTATCAGGATGAGGCATTCAACGACTATGAAGAAACTTATACGGGGTTGACAGCCCGGATCATACAACATGAGTACGACCATATTGACGGCGTGTTGATGGTCGACCGGATGTCGCCTCTGAAAAAGACGCTTTTAAAGAAAAAACTGACTAACATTTCAAAAGGGAATGTCGATATTAACTATCCGATGAAATTTCCTTCCAGAAAATAATGATACACGAAAGACATCAACTACCCAATGGTATCAGGCTCATACACCGCCACAGTTCTTCTCCGGTAGCCCATTGCGGACTCATTATCAATACCGGTTCGCGGGATGAGGCATCTGAAGAACAAGGACTGGCTCACTTCATTGAGCATGTTATCTTTAAAGGTACCAGCAAGCGTAAATCATTTCATATCATGAGCCACATGGAGAATGTCGGCGGTGAGATCAATGCCTTTACCACCAAGGAGGAGACATGCATATACGGGTCATTTATGCATCCGTATTATGAACGCTGGTTTGACATTGTCTCGGATATAGCCTTTCAGTCTGTGTTTCCCTCCAAAGAACTGGCTAAGGAGAAAGATATTGTCATTGATGAGATCAATGCTTACAAAGACAGTCCGGCCGAGCAAATCATAGATGATTTTGATGAGGTTATTTTTGACGGACACCCGCTTGGCCGTAACATTCTCGGTGAACCAGGGCGCATAGCAAAATTTGACAGGCAAGCCATACATGATTTTATTTCCAGGAATTATGCCACCAACGAGATGGTTATCTGTTCGGTAGGCAACATCGATTTCCAACGATTTATCCGTTTAGCTGAAAAATATTTTGGCGATATCCCCCGGCGCGAACGACAACACAGCCGCAAACCTTTTGTTTCTTACAAGCCAGAACAGCAAACCGTAAAACGCAAGAACCATCAGGCCCACTGTATGATGGGCAATGCCGCTTATGATTTTGATCATCCCTCAAAAAACACGGCTCTTTTGTTGAATAATATTCTGGGCGGTCCAGGCCTTACTTCACGTTTAAACATGACTGTCAGGGAAAAACATGGCTTTTGCTATACCATTGACAGCATGTATCAGCCTTTCTCGGATACCGGGATCTTCAGCATCTATTTTGGGACAGATCCCGGTTTTATTGATAAGACACTAAAGCTGATCGACAAGGAGCTTGCCCGCCTGCGTAATCAAAAACTGGGCTCATTGCAGCTCAAACGCGCAAAGAATCAGTTGATCGGTCAGGTGGCCATTGCCTATGAGTCCAATGTAAACGACATGTTGTCAATCGGCAAAAGCCTGCTGCATTCCGATAAGGTCGAAACCCTGACTGAAATCAATGAAAAAATTGAAGCCATTTCCGCCTCCGAGCTGATGGATGTAGCCAATGAACTTTTTGCACCGGATATGGTAAGCATGTTAACCTATAAACCTTCTTAAGCTGATTATGAATATCATTCCAGAAGCGTATGAAGCGTATGCTTCCCAGTATAGCAGTCCCGAACCGGACGTGTTGCAGGAGCTGAACAGGGACACACAGGCAAAAGTGCTGCGCCCAAGGATGCTATCCGGGCATCTGCAGGGTCGTTTCCTTTCTTTTATCAGCCGTATGCTCAGGCCGAGGCTTGTTCTTGACATCGGAACCTACACCGGCTATTCGTCCATCTGCCTGGCAGAAGGGTTGCAGGCAGGTGGTACCTTACACACCATTGACCACAATCCCGAACTGGAAAACTTTGCCCGGCATTACATGGAAAAAGCCGGTATGGGCAACCTAATAACGCAGCATATCGGGGAAGCACTTGATATTTTGCCGCAGTTGGATGGTGTGTTTGACCTCGTTTTTATTGATGCCGATAAAGAAAACTATGTTCGCTATTTCGAAATGATCTACCCAAAACTCAGGGATGGCGGCATTATCATCGCCGATAATGTGTTATGGAGTGGCAAGGTAATGTTGGCACATGATCAGCAGGATGAAGAAACCCGGGGAATTGTGCGTTTCAATGAGTATATCAGTAAACACGAAGGACTTCGGCATATGCTGTTGCCTGTTCGTGACGGACTGATGTTAATGGAAAAGGTCGGTAATTCTGATAATAAGGCAATTTGAACCGTTAAAGGCAGTTTCAACCCTTAAACCGACGAACATTCATTCATTTTCCGGTTGTGTTTTATTGCCGCTGATTATCCGGGAAGGCCTGGTTATTGTTGTTTTCAAACAGATCCTGTAGGCTGGTGCTAATGGAAATATGGTTGGGCGACCCTGCCAGGTGGTAGTTGGAGCGGCCATAGCTCACTTGAAACCGTGAGATCTGGACGCCCACGCCAAAGGAGAACCCTACCGTCGATAAATAGGATTCCACCTTCATTTCCTGACGGCGTCTGTAGTTGTAACCCATACGTAAACTGAGACTTTCAACGGGTGTAAACTCCAAACCCAGCACAATGTGCCGCATTATTTGATCCCCGGTCTTTTCCACACGTTGCTGAAGGCTTTCTTCCTCCTCTTCGTCACCATTGAAATGGTCGGGTATGAGAACGGGCGTATCATATGTCAGGTCATAGTTGTGCAGGTTATTGGCAACAATTGAAAACTGAAAAGGGGCGTTAGCCAGTTTCTTGGATACCCCTACCACGAGATCGAAAGGCAGGGATTCACGGTTACCATCGTGGTAATGGGTCAGTTGCCGGCCAATATGCCTTGCTACCAGGGCCACGGCAACCAAATTCTCGGGATTTTTATAGTCGGCAGCCACATCTATGGCAAAACCGGTTGATGAATAGCTATGCAATGAAGAGTGGATCATTTTCAGGTTAGCGCCCAATGAAACGCGATCAGATAATGCCCTGCCCCAACCGATCTGCAAGCTAATGTCTCCGGCGCTGAAACGCCCTGTTTGCATGCCTGTCTCATCGGCTTCTATAAAACTGCCATAATCTACATATTGCACAGACCCGCTAAACTGACCTAATTTTTCAAAATATTGAGAAAAGGCTACTGTTCCGTAATTGATATCATCGAAATAGTCGACCACATTCAGGGACAGGTGTTGGTTTATGTCCCTGCTAAGCAGGGAAGGAAACATCAGGGCGTTTCCCAGGTCATCATCCATGGCAGGAAAGGCATAACCACCGAGTGCGGTTGCCCTGGCGGTATGCGGAAGATTCAGAAACTCATACACACGGCCACTTTGCTGTTGTCCGTAAACCTTGCCGAACATGGCAACTAGCAGCACAATGATGAGTAAAAGATGCTTTCTCAAAACACAAACACATTACAATTTGTAGATAACTGACATAAGAAACGCACAATCGGCATATGATATTTTATGGCCTTCAGAGATCAAAGCCATGTTTACTGATTTCCTGTAGCTTTTCATGCACCTTATGTACCTGTGGTAACAACATATCATCCTCATTGTTTGCAATAACAAAATCAGCCTGTTGCTCTTTTTCTTCCTCATCCATTTGGTGCTGAGCCCTTTTCAGTACCTCTTCCCGGGTAACATTATCGCGCCGGCAAACCCTGTCAATACGCAGTTCTTCTGAAGCGCTCACCACAATGATACGATCAAAGTGCAGGGCTTGTCCGGTTTCAAACAAGATTGCTGCTTCCTGGATCACATAAGGGGCGTCTTGGTGTTTTTGGCTCCATTCCACAAAATCCTGACGCACCAACGGGTGAATGACGGCATTGAGTTTCTGCAAAGCCGCAGTGTCATTAAACACGATGGCAGCCAGTTTCTGGCGGTCTACAGCGCCTTCGTGATCAAGGATTTCGTCACCAAATATTTCCTGCAGTTGGCGGATGGTTTCGGGCATAGTCAAAAAATATTTTCCTTTGGCATCGGCATGATAGACCGGCACCTCCATCTTTGAAAACAACCGGCTGACGGTTGATTTGCCACTTCCAATATTTCCTGTAAGCCCGACAGTAATCATTTTGTTTATCTGTTTATATTTGTCTGAAAGGTC
>CAYMDX010000040.1:7455-10750 GCA_964389125.1 uncultured Bacteroidales bacterium | reverse complement strand
ATCTGTTTATATTTGTCTGAAAGGTCTAAAGGTCGAAAGGTCTAAAAGTCTATATATCAGTGGGTTAAGGACTAATCCAGAATCAGATAATCCACTTGTTGGGGTCTGACGTAGAGGATATCCACGAATGCCGGGTAGGTTTCCAGCTCCACTGTAAGGCGGCCCTGGTTTTCGGGGATTTCCTGCGGACAGGCAACGGTTGCCAGGAACATTTGTTCATCCACGATCTGGTAATCCCTGAGTGCAACCAGAAAGCCAACGTTAACATGATTCGGGAAGAGCCGCAGGGCGGTTGTTTGCTGTTGATCAGGACATTCAACAGTTATCGGCAGGGTAATGGCCGATTCGGTATATTCTTCCACCGGCACCTTCACGGAAACTTCCTGATGCTCCAATGTAAAGGAGGGACTATCTCCGGGCGGTTGCAGCGGGATGGTCTCACGGGTGGTCTTGCTCAGGTTCCCCGCATCCCAAAAGCGGGTTTGTATCACGGTGGTTGTATCCATCACACCCTTGGGACCTGTCACCACTACGCTGTCCGGATCCAGCTCTATCGTACCATACTGATCAAACCTTTGGGCGAAGGAAATCTCCGCTTCAAGCTCAACGGGTAATTTTTTTGTCAGGGCCGGCGCCGGTTCAAAAAAAACGGTATCCGGCTTTACATCAACCACATTCGCCCAATCCTCCAGTTCTTCTGTAAGCCGGTCCGTCAATTGCGATTGTGTCACATAGTAGACGCGCTTCCCGTTACGCCGTATAAGAGGTAACTCATCGACCGGAAAACGCAGGGTATCACGGTTGGATAAGAAGCGGGCATGAATCAGGCGCGTACCAATGGTTTGCAGGGTATACTGAATGAGGCTGTCACTTTGTGCGACACCCACATGGTCATCGGGCACAGCCTCAAAGGTTATATGACGTTGAAAATCGGCCTGACTCTCCTTGGACAGTTTGGTAAACAGCCAAAACAGCGCACTAAAGATCACGCAGACAATGAATATCGTCATCCTGCGCTTGCTTGCTGCCTCCCTGGGGGTCAGTGTGTTTTTCTTACGCCATAAATACTTCCAGTTCATCTACTGCTTTTCACCAAGCTGTTCTGATGCACCCTCCATTGAGATGGCCGACCTTTCAACACGGAATCTGGTACCATCTTCCACCTCGATGGTGAAAGAACGTTCCTGCTCTTCTACAATCTTACCATGAATACCACCAATGGTAACAACTTTATCTCCTTTTTTCAGATTCTCCCGAAACTGTCGGAGTTTTTTTTGTTTTTTCATCTGCGGACGGATGAAAAACAGGTAAAACACCAATATAATCAGGATGAGGGGTAAAAAAGCACCAAGGCCGCCACCACCCTCTTCATTCATCATCAGGATAATACTCAACAAGTTCATCAGCTTTACTTTTTGTTTACAATTGGTTCATACTATTTAACAAAGGTAATAAATCATTCAGAAGCTTCACCGGAAAAACCGGAAGTATAGGGATTGATCATTTTCTTCTGCACAAATTCCTCTACCAGTTTGTCCAGCACACCATTTACAAACACCTTGCTTTTGGGCGTGCTATACATCTTCGACAGTTCTATATATTCATTCAGGCTTACCTTTACCGGTATTTCAGGGAACTTCAGGATCTCTGTCAGGGCCATTTCCATAATAATCATATCCATAAAGGCAATGCGCTCCACATCCCAGTTTTTGGTCTTGGCCGAGATAATATCGTCAAAATAATCGTGGTTGATGATGGTTTTATGATACAGTTTTTTGGCGAACTCCTCGTCGGAGGCATCTTTAAAAAGGTCCATCAGAACCAGGTCACCACCTTTGTCTACAGCTTGTTTAAGGGTTTTGAATATCATCTTATTCACAAGTTCCCAGTCATCTATCCAGTAAATGCTTTTTTCTTCATAAAATGCATGTAGTTGTTCAAAAGGCAGGATATCTTTTTTCATCATTTTCAGCACGAAACGGGTATCATCCGCCAGGCTTCCTTCATCAGATTTCATATATTCCTGATAATAGGCCTGCTGTTTTATTTGAATCATCAAACGCCGAACCAGATCTCTTTCCTGATCCCAGTGGATACTTCTGTTTTTGCAAAACTTTTTAAGTGATTCACTGCCGGCGAGCATTGTCAGACACTGGTTGTCAACAAAACGCCTGTTGGGGTTCAGGTCATCGCCACTGGGCAGGTGCTTTCGTCGTTTATCGTCGTGGCTGAGGAGCTCCTGTTCCTGCAACTCAACCAGTAAAAGCAATTGATACAGGTACATGTCATATACCTTGTCTATGGCCTGCATCAGCTCTTTTTCACCAGCGGCAAGATCCTTGTTGTCCGTCATAAAGAAAGCATAGAGGCATTGTAAAACCTTAACGCGAAGATGTCGTCTGTTCAACATAATAGTATGAAAAATAACGATATAGAGGATGCTTGCTGCACAACTCCTGATTTTGGAAAAACTATGCAAAAATAAAGGAATTTTGTTAGCGGGGTGGTTTTATTTTCAAATACCGGTTTGGCTGTTGTGAATCTCCAATGGCAGATAAAAAAAACAAAAAATTAGCGGCTGATTTTATATATTTGAATGCATTTACTAAATTTGTTCCTGGCCTTTGTATAGGCACATATTTTATTTTGCCAAAATTAATTATTGAAAAGAAAGAAAACAGGAGTATTACCATGGAAGAATTTGGCACCAATGTTCCCAGGGACGACATTTATTCAAAAGCTGTAAGGGCAGGGAAACGAACCTACTTTTTTGATGTAAAATCGACACGTTCCAACGAATTGTATCTTACCATAACAGAGAGTAAGCGTCGTTTTAACCAGCAGACCGGGAAGTTTTACTACGAGAAGCATAAGTTGTTTCTTTACCGTGAAGACTTTGAAAAATTCAAGAACGCCCTGGATGAGTCTTTCAAGGCGATCGATGAACTGCAGGGTGAAATCATCAAGCCTGAGGATTCAGACAAGAAGCAGGATGCCGCTCAAAAGGCTGATGATATCACCTTTGAGGATCTGGACAAGAAAGGGGACGAAGAAGACGACGAGACAAAAGACGACAAAAAGGGAGACGACGATAGCGAAGATACCAAAGATAGTTAGCGACGTTCTTTCCTTTTTTGCCGATACTTGCCGGGATGTCTTCCGGGGTGACTGTGTTGTTGCCGAACCTTTGGTTGGTACTCCGGGGTTTTTCCAACATTTTTTGGGACGGGTGATTTCGCCACACTTTTGTCGAGAAGCTTTTCGATGGACGCAAATTTATACTGGTCATCGCGAC
>CAYMDX010000040.1:0-7355 GCA_964389125.1 uncultured Bacteroidales bacterium | reverse complement strand
ACACTTTTGTCGAGAAGCTTTTCGATGGACGCAAATTTATACTGGTCATCGCGACTGATTAGTGTAACGGCTTTTCCATGAGCCCCTGCCCTGGCTGTACGGCCGATACGATGCACGTAGTCCTCGGCATCGCCGGGCACATCGTAATTGATAACCATATCAATATCTTCTACATCAATCCCACGCGAGACGATATCGGTAGCCACCAGGATACGGATTTGCTTATTTTTGAAACCATTCATCACCTTTTCCCTTTCTGTCTGCTCAAGGTCTGAATGAATCTCTTCAACAGTTCTGTTACTACTCTTGAGCCTTTTGGCCAATTGTTTGACACCCGTTTTGGTGCCGCAAAAAATCAGGATACGCTGCATTCGGTCATCCTGAATGAGTTTATCCACGACCATGGGTTTTTGATCCTCATAAATGACAAAGGCCTCCTGGCTGATTTCTTCCGGCGGACTTGACAGCCCTATATTGATCTCGCGGGGTTTATGCATGATCTTACGGCTCAACTCTTTAATTTTAGGCGGCATGGTTGCTGAAAAAAGCATTGTCTGCCGCTTCCCGGGCAAAAAAGAGATGATTTTCATGATATCATCAAAAAAGCCCATATCAAGCATTCTGTCGGCCTCGTCAAGAATCAGGTAATCAATGGCGCTAAAATCAACATGGCCCATGTTAAGGTGACTGATCAGCCGGCCTGGCGTACAAACGACCATTTCCACACCATTGGTCAGCGCGCGTTGCTCATTGGCGTATGTCACACCACTCCCACCACCATAGATGGCCAGGGAGCTGACCGGTGTGAAATAACCAAACCCCTCCATATGTTGAGAGATTTGCACGGCCAATTCACGGGTGGGCACGATAACCAGTGCTTTTACTTTCTCCTCGCGCGGGGCCGTAATGATGCGATGAATAACCGGCAACAGGAAGGCAGCCGTTTTTCCGGTGCCGGTCTGCGCAAAGGCAATCACATCGCGTTCATTAATTATTTCGGGTATGACCTGCTGCTGAACCGGCGTAGGTTCATTAAACTGCATGGCCTCAATTCCTTCCATGACCCTTTTATCTAATCCAAAATCTTTAAAATTCAATGTCTAACTGTTTATGTACTGGTTTGTCTTTCGTTTTATTTGTTTTTTGACTTTGATCTGTAATTGGATTCAGGTAAATCCGGTAATATAAACACGAATATTTATGCAAAATCCGTGTTTGGGTATTTGTTATATAAGCGTATGACGAAGGGACCATATCAGCAGATTCCTTTTACAGGAAGCCTTCCATTTGCTTCTGCATGGTGTGGGCTGCCTGCCGTGCTTTCTCAGCGAAATCCGCATCAGAAGAGGCAAATATAATGCTTCTGGAGCTATTTACAAGGATTCCCACGTCCCTGTTCATCGCGATGTCAGCCAGTGTTTGCAGATCTCCGCCCTGACTGCCCACGCCGGGTATGAGCAGGAAATGGCCGGGGGCTCTGTCGCGTATGGCACCAATATGCTCAGGTTGGGTAGCCCCTGCCACAAACATGGTATTATCAGCCGTACCCAGGGTCATACATTTGTCCATTACCACTTCATACAGCTTGTTCCAATGGCAGGACTTTATCCCAAGCTTATCCAGCAGCATGGGTAGTTGAGGCTGAAGCATCTGGTAATCGGTGGCACCGGGGTTGGAAGTCAGGGCCAGGACTATAGTCCACTTACCTTCATACGCAAAAAAAGGCTGCAAAGAGTCATATCCCATGTATGGGTTCACCGTCACGGCATCAAAAGGCATAGTCTCAAAAAAGGCCCGTGCATAATGCCTGGAAGAGTTCCCGATGTCAGCACGCTTGGCATCAGCAATGGTAAAAACCGGACCCTGTGGGTGTTCGGCAATATAGTGAATGGTTTTTTCAAGGCTTCGCCAGCCTTTGCTTCCCAAAGATTCGTAAAAAGCCACATTGGGTTTATAGGCAACTGCCAGGTCAATGGTGGCATCAACAATCTTCCGGTTGAATGCAAACACGGGATCGTCAGACTCTTTTTTGACTGCCTCCGGAATTTTATCAATATCACTGTCCAATCCGATACACAGGAAGGACTTTTTCCGTTTTATTTGCTGAATGAGCTCCTGACGATCCATATTAGCGTTTTATTAGGACACACCCTCTTTCAGCTTCTCTGCATTTTCAGCTACCTGTAATGCTTCAATGATCTCATGCAGATCGCCGTCCATCACGGCAGAAAGGTTATAGAGGGTCAGGCCGATGCGGTGGTCTGTAACCCGGCTTTGCGGGAAGTTGTAGGTGCGGATTTTTGCCGAACGGTCACCGGTAGAAACCATGGTCTTCCGTTTGGAGGCGATTTCATCCAGGTATTTTTTGTACTCCATGTCAAAGATCCTTGCACGCAGAACCTTCATGGCTTTATCCAGGTTTTTTATCTGTGATTTCTGATCCTGGCATGAAACAACGATGCCTGTCGGGGCATGGGTAAGGCGAACCGCGGAGTAAGTTGTATTCACCGATTGTCCGCCCGGGCCTGAGGAACAGAATGTTTCTTTTTTGATGTCACTGGATTTTAGTTCGATATCAAATTCACCGGCCTCCGGCAGTACGGCCACGGTGGCTGCAGAAGTGTGCACCCGCCCCTGGGTCTCTGTCTGTGGAACCCGCTGAACCCTGTGAACCCCCGACTCGTATTTCATCACCCCATAAACGCCATCACCTGTTACGTTAAAAATGACCTCTTTGAATCCGCCGGACGTACCTTCATTCACTTCCACGACTTCCGTCTTCCAGCCTTTGCTCTCGCAATACTTTATATACATACGGTACAGGTCACCGGCAAAAATGGCTGCTTCATCCCCACCGGTTCCGCCACGGATTTCTACGATGGCATTTTTCTTGTCCTGCGGGTCGGAAGGTACCAGCAACCAACGAATCTTCTCTTCCATCTCCTCTTTTTGGTGAAGCAGCGAATCAAGTTCTTCGCGGGCGAGCTCCTTAAATTCATTGTCTTTCTCCTTGTTAAACATCTCCCGGGTGGACTCTATATTGTCCAGAATGTCTTTATACTGCTTCTGTGCTTCAACAATGGACTCCAGGTCTTTGTATTCCTTGGTCAGCTGAACGTATCTCTTCATATCCGACATAACCTCCGGATCGGTGATCATCCGGCCAACTTCTTCATAACGTTCTTTAATGTCCTCTAACTTATCTAACAACATGATGGATCCTGTTTTGAGCAGCAAAGGTACAAAAAAACGACGCCAATTAAAATCAGGAATAGACAAATGTCCCTTCCGGGGAGGCTATGGTAAGCTGTTTTTCTGTCGCCGGGGCAACCTCACCGATGATTTGTGCTTCCAGGTTAAAAGCATTGGAGATCCCGATGATCTCATTGGCGGTCTCTTTGTTGGTATATATTTCCATGCGGTGCCCCATGTTAAAAACCCGATACATCTCCTGCCAGGGGGTCCTGGATTGCTTTTGGATTTCACGGAAAAGCGGTGGAATATCAAAGAGGTTGTTTTTGACGATGTGGAGGTTTTCCATAAAATGCAGCACTTTGGTCTGGCCGCCACCGCTGCAATGGATCATGCCATTGATCTTGTCTTTAAGCGCTGCAAATATGGCTTTGATGACAGGGGCGTAGGTACGGGTCGGGCTTAATACGGCCTGTCCGATTGTTAAAGATGTTCCTTCCAGTGGATCAGTAAGCTGGTGTTGTCCGGTATATACCACACTTTTGTCCAGACTATTATCATAACTTTCCGGATATTTTTCGGAATAAGATTTATGAAACAGGTCATGTCTGGCAGAAGTTAGCCCGTTGCTTCCCATGCCGCTATTGTAGGCATTTTCATAGGAGGTTTGTCCGGATGAGGCCAGGCCGACAATGACATCGCCCGGGCGAATGTGGTGGTTTGAGATGATTTGTTCGCGCGGGACACGGGCTGTAACGGTAGAATCTACGATGACGGTCTGCACCAGGTCACCTACATCCGCTGTTTCGCCTCCTGTCAGGGTCATTCCGATGCCCGCTTCATTCATCTTATCAATAAAAGAAGCCGTACCACGGATAATGGCACTGACCACTTCTCCGGGGACACGCTTTTTGTTGCGACCGATGGTGGAAGAAACCAGGATATTGTCGACCACACCGGCGCACAGCATGTCATCGAGGTTCATCACCAGGGCATCCTGCGCAATGCCTTCCCAAACGGTATGGTCACCGGTCTCTTTCCAGTATATATATGCGAGTGAAGACTTGGTGCCGGCACCATCGGCATGCATGACGTTACAGAAACGCGAGTCACCGCCCAGCAGATCGGGCACCACCTTGCAGAAAGCTTTCGGGAAAAGGCCTTTGTCAAGGCCTTGTATGGCCGCGTGAACATCCTCCTTGTCGGAGGAAACACCTCGTTTGTTGTACCTTGTTGACATGGCGGAACAGTATTATCGTAACTTCTGAGCCCATCACGTATTATGGGTCTCTGTCCGGATCAGTCCGGATATTTTCTTCATCAGGTTCTGCAGCATCCTGAACATCCGCCTCTTCCTCCTCAGGGGGCTCATAGTCTTCGCGCAGCACCCTGAACTCCGTGCGACGGTTAAGCTGGAACGCGACCTCCCTATGCTCTTCTGAAGGCAGGTCGTCGATGTATGCTTCTGTTAATTCGGTATCGGCTTCAAAGACAAAACCATTGCGTTCGATGGTTTCTTCAATCACCCTTGGTTGTCTCTTACCATACCCTTTGGCTTCGAGACGTTCTTCGGCAATGCCTTGCTCCCCCAGGAAGTTTACGACGGCCTCAGCACGCTTTTGCGACAGGGTATCATTATATTCATGTGTACCCCGGCTATCGGTATGGGAAGCAAGTTCAATAACCAGGTTAGGATTTTCTTCCATGGTCTTAACCAGCCCCTGAAGAGAATCCCTGAACTGGGGCTGCAGCTCCCAACTATCGAATTCGTAAAGTATTTCAGGCAGCTCAATCGCGGTTTCAGGAATGGGCGCAATGGCAATGTCCACCTCAAACTCGCGGCTCCTTTCAAGGCCTTTGGTTGATTCCTGCGCACTACCGGAGAAATAGCCGGATTTATTGACAATTATTTCATAGCTGGTGTTTTCACGAACCATGGACTCATCAAAATGGTACATTCCGTCCTGGTCACTTTCCGCCTGGGTAAGTGAACCGTCATCTCCCACCAGTTGCACGGAAGCACCAGGCACCTCCTGGCGGGTACTGTCGTCGCGTACCACCCCGGAAATATAAAACTCCACAGGTGGCAGATGGAAAGAATAGATATCATATGTACCTCTGCGTCCCCTGTTAGAAGACAGGAAACCGCTTTCTTCGCCCTGTTTAAACACGATCCCAAAATCGTCTGCAGAACTGTTTAACGGATAACCGATATTCTCGGGTTCACGCCATCCGTCTGGTCCCTGGGTCGTTTTAAAGATATCGAGGCCACCCATACCCGGATGTCCGTTGGAGGCAAAATAAAGTGTCCCGTCTTCGCGTACGTATGGGAACATCTCCTTCCCTTCTGTATTAATGACCTCGCCAAGGTTTTCGGGCCGACCGAACTGATCGCCGGTACTGTTTCGCCTTACCACCCAGATATCTCTTTCCCCGATGCTGCCCTCCATATCAGATACAAAATAGAGTTCCAGGCCGTCGGGACTGATGGCCGGATGGCCGACCGTTACAAGGCTGTCGTTGGTGAGGGTTACCTCAGAAGGGTTGACCCAGTTGGCTCCCTCCCGGCTTGCTTTGAATATCCGACACCCCATATCTACGCCATCAGCACGCACACACCTTGTAAAGTACATTTCCGTCGCAGATGCATTCACAGAGGGAGCACCTTCGTTATATTCGGTATTGATGGGGCCATTGTCGATCAGTTCAGGCCTGTCCCAATCGCCGGCTCTGTCCTGGTAACTGACAAAAAATGAGGTATGCTGATTACCTGTCCAGGGGTCTTCATCGTCTCCCACGGCATCCTCCCGGGAAGAGGCAAAAATGAGTATTTGCCCGCGGTGGTCACCGAAGGCCGGCGTATAATCATCGTACCGGGAGTTAAAGCGCCGCACATCCTCTACATCGTGTGGTTCGGGATCTTCCACCATTTCCATGGCCAGCCGGGCCGAGGCTATCCCGCGCGAAGCACGCCAACTGTCGGGGTCTTCTTCGGCATAAGCCTGATAATGTTCGAGGGCCTCCTCATATTTCTCATTCTTCATCATGGCTTCTGCCAGATGGAGACGCACTACCGGATCCGGGTAATTGGCCCGATATGCCCTGTTAAACCAGGCCTCGGCCATCCGGTGGTTGTTGGTGTACTCATAACAAAGGGCAATCTTAAACAGCAACTCTGTCCTTTTCTCCCTGTCATCGATACGGTCATATGCCCGTCGATAAAGGTCTATGGCCTCATGATACTGGTGCAGTTCAAAAGCCTGTTCGGCACTTTCCAGGCGACGGTTCTGACCCGAGGTCTCCCCGGGCCACATAACAAAGCAGGACATAATAACTAATAGAAACAACCTGCTGATAAAACGCATCATATTACAATCTTTATAAACATGTATTCTTACCCTGCCGGGTCAACAATGTAACGACAGAGAACAAAATTAATTGCGGAAAAACAAAGACATCAGCCATTATTGCTATTGTTGATCTGTATGATCATCATCCTGATTGTTCCGACGGTCTTTTCGTTCAGTATCGTCATCTGCCTGCTCGTTATCCCCATGCCATTTTTCGTTGGCTTCGTGTCCTTCCGCCGGCTCATCATAAGGTTTATCAGAGGTATCTGCAGGTTCTTCCTCCGCAATCGATTCACGGTCATCCTTTTTGGGGCCGTAAGGATAAGGCAGGTCATCATCCGTTTGCCGGGAAACATTTTCCTGATCCTCTGAAAGCTTTTGAATTTCAGAACTGACTTCGCGGGCTTCATTTTCTACTTCTGATGAGTACCGGTTTATCTCGGCATTGATTTCCCGCTGCACCTTCCTCACTTCACGCATGCCCCGACCTGCCATCCGGGCTATTTCCGGTATTTTACGCGGTCCGAAGAGCAAAAGTACCAGCAACAGGAGGATCAGTATCTCTCCCCCACTGATGCCAAACAAAAAAACAACAGGACAGATCATTTGCACAGGATTGGTCCTGCAAAAATAATGTTTTCTGAATGAATATCACAGTCGCTTCCAATCCGCAGATCGGCAACATACAATTGTAGCGCCACTGCCAGAAGCTATCCGGCGTCATTATGACAACATATTCCAGCACAAAATTTTATCGGTAACTGCTTTGTATTTATTACTTTTATGGTCGGAAAACGGTGAAAAGCTGGAAGC
>CAYMDX010000039.1:0-15871 GCA_964389125.1 uncultured Bacteroidales bacterium | reverse complement strand
TCTAACTTCTAACTTCTACCTTCTACCTTCTGCCTGGATAAAGGTACAGAGTCATATAACATTGAATTACAAAGAGTAACGTAAACATAAACAGATGAAGCTATACCACCTACGGAAAATCAGGATTATCGTTTCCCTTTTATTTTTCATTGCCCTGTTATTTCTTTTTCTGGGTATCGGAATAAAACCCTTACATGCACTGGGAGAAGGGTTGTTGCGGTTACAGTTTTTCCCTTCTGTGTTGCGGTTCATGGCATTATTCTTCTCGGTAACCGCGCTTGGCTTTGTTTTGATTTTGGTTTTGACCTGGCTTTTCGGCCGGGTGTATTGCTCTTCTATCTGTCCGCTGGGCACGTTTCAGGATATTGTGATTGCCATTGCACGACTTTTCAAATCCAAAAAGGGACGCCGTTTTCATTATACTTCTAACCGAAAGAGAATCCTACGATACGGCATATTAGCCGCTACCATCATTTTTTGGATTTTCGGCAGCATGTTATTTATCAACCTGTTAGACCCGTTCTCCAATTTTGGCAAATTATCCACCAGCCTGTTTCAGCCTGCTTATATATGGTTGAATAATACCCTGGCTTTTACCCTTGAAAGTATGGATGTGCATGTCCTGACACCCCAAACCATGCACACCTTGCCGGGGGATGTGTTGCTGGTTTCTGGCATCATATTCCTGACTATAACCACGATGGCTGCCTGGCGCGGCAGGTTATTCTGCAATACCTTATGCCCGGTGGGAAGCATCCTGGGACTGGTGTCGTCCCGATCCTTATACAGGATTCGCTTTCGGGACGAAGCCTGCACCTTTTGTAAACGTTGTGAAAGGGTATGCAAGGCAGAATGCCTGGACAGCAAAACCAAAGAAGTAGATCAAAGCCGTTGCATTAGTTGTTTTAATTGCTTTACGGCCTGCCCGAATCAGGGGCTTTACTATGCCAATGCTTATGCGGCTTCAGAAAAGCAAAACAACACACCGAAAGCGGAGAATGCAAACAAAAGACGTCATTTCCTGCTTGGTTTCGCAGGCGGCATTCTAAGCCTTCCCATCTTGAAGAAAACCATAAAGGCACAAGGCAGAAGTGAACCGGGCATGATCCCCATTGACACCCAGAGGCCGGTATCACCGCCAGGCTCAATAAGTCATAATCACTTCACGGCACATTGTATTGCCTGCTACCGTTGTGTAGGTGCCTGCCCAACCAAAGTGATCGTACCGGCATTTTTCGACTTTGGCCTGGAAGGTTTTATGCAACCGAAACTGGACTTTCATAAGAACTATTGCAACTACGATTGTAATGACTGCACCAAAGTATGTCCGACAGGGGCTATTACCAGCCAGAGCATCGAAGACAAGAAACTGATCAAAATGGGTGAGGTACACTTCCAGGTAGAAAGCTGTATTGTGATGGTGGACCGTACCGACTGTGGAGCGTGTTCAGAACACTGTCCCACAAAGGCCGTGCAAATGGTTCCATACGATGACGGACTGTTCATCCCGGAGATCACGCCCGAACTATGTGTCGGTTGCGGTGCCTGCGAATATGCCTGCCCCACAACACCATATAAAGCCATTTATGTGGATGGACTGCCGGTGCATACAAAAGCTACACCAATCGAGGAAACCAACGGCCCCAGAGAGGACGATAGTGACGATTTTCCGTTCTGATTTTAGTATTTTCGACTTTTTTGTTAAAATATTCTAATTTTGTTGGTGGCATAATTCGTTTTGATAGTTTTGCAACGGATTAATCAGATAAACCGTGTCAAAAAAAGTAAAAGAACATATTCGCCAGGAGATCATAGAAGCGGCACGCCAAATTTTCAGTCGTTATGGTTTCCGGAAAACAACCATGGAAGATATTGCCCGCGCAACGCACAAGGGCAAGAGTTCCCTCTATTATTATTTCCCCAATAAGGAAGAGGTATTCATTGCTGTAATACAACATGAAGCATCCATTCTGCGTAAAGAACTTGCAGAAGCAACAGCCAATAGCAAGGATGCAGCCGAGAAAATGCACAAACATGTGCTTGTTCGAATGTTAACCATGCAAAAGCTGGTAAACTATTATGAAGCAGCACGCCATGATCACGAAATTCATTTTTCTTTTATTGAAAATTTGCGTGAACAGTTTGATCAGGAAGAAAAAAATACCATCCAGGAAATATTAAACGAGGGTATTCAACAAGGATTATTTGAAAGCATGAATACGGAGCTTGCCGCAACGACCCTTGTAATGGCTTTGAAAGGGCTTGAATACCCGTTAATTTGGGAAGGTAAGAAGAATGACCTTTCCGCACGCATCAATAAAATGATGAAAATCCTCTTTTACGGATTGATGAAACGATAATTTTTTTTGCATTTTTTTCGACTACAAAACGATTATATTCTATTTTTCGAGCTTATGAAATATTTTGGAATCATGTTAACACTGGCAATGACCTTTTCAGTTGCAGTTGCCGATGAGCGTCTGACGCTGGAAGAATGCCGCCGAATGGCCATTGAAAACAACAAACAGCTACAACTGAGTGACATGGAGCTAGAGGCTGCCGGGTTACAGCGTGCAGCCGCACAAACCAGGTTTTTCCCGAGAATTAACGCCGAGGGAGGGTATCAGCGAAGGAACAAACAGTACCAACTCTTTGACCAGGATAAATTTTTGCCTGTGATACCCTATGAAGGAATCGATCAGCAAACCGGGCAGTTTGACCCGGGCATTTTGCAGGACCCTGACCTGGCTCCTTCGGTGATCGTGATAAACCCGGTTACCGGTGAGCCGGTACTTGATGATGAGGGCAATATCGTCTTTCAGGATTACGCCTGGTTACCCCAGGAAGAAGGAGTTGTCGGGCAAAAAGACAATTACCGGATGGGAGTGAATCTGACACAGCCCATATATGCAGGGGGAAAGATACGCTCGGGATATCGCATGGCCTCTGCCGGTGAGAGGATAGCGTCGGCCAGGAACAATATGACAAAAGCCGGGGTAATAGCCCAAACGGATGAACTGTTCTGGCAGGTAAATACCATGAAAGAAAAAGTTGAGCTTGCTGACAGTTACCGCGAGATGATTGATCGGCTGGTTGAAGACCTGGAGGACCTATATCAGGAAGGCATTGTCACACAAAACCAGGTGCTGGAGGCTAAGGTCAGGCGTAACGAAGTGAAACTAAAACAGAAGCAGGCACAAAACGGATTGCGTCTGAGCAAAATGGCTCTTGCACAGACCATTGGCCTCCCGGTAATCAGTGAATTTTCTGTGGAAGCATTAGAAAGTGCCGGGATAAGCGTTGACCTCTCCGAAAATATGCTGGACCACGCCTATACCTGGCGACCAGAGTTAAACATGATGGATGAGGCAATCAATGTTCATGAGGAAAAAGTCAATATGGCAAGAGCTGATATGTTGCCAACAGTTGGGCTTGCCGGGGGCTACACATATATGAATCCAAATCCATACAATGGGTTTCGCGATGAATTTGGTGGTGACTGGCAGATCGGTATTTCAATCAATATCCCTATCTATCATTTTGGTGAAAAGAGAAAGCATTTAGCCCGCGCGCGCAATGAAGCCGGTCAGCAGCGCCTGGAGAAGGAAGAGATAAAAGAGCAGATCGCCTTGCAGGTGTATCAGAGCCGGTATCAACTTGAGGAGTCGATCAGCGAACTGGAGTTAACACAGCTTTCGCTTGAACAGGCAGCTGAGAACCTCCGTATGACAGAAGACCTGTTCAGTGAGGGTCGTGCAAAAACCCGGGATCTTCTGGAGGCACAAGCGCTATGGCAGGATGCAAACACCGCACACATAGAAGCCAGGAACCAGTACCGCCTTGCTTATACAAGGCTTCAGAAAGCCCGTGGCCAGTTACACAGAGATCAGAACATCAATCAGGATATCAATCAGTAAAGACAACCCATAAACCAAATAAAATAATGACCAGTAACAGTTCAAAGAAACAACAGCACAGAACCCAGTGCCAAGCAATAGCTCTTAACCGGGATGCATCAGCAAAACGGGAACAAATAACGAGATATGTGATTACCGGCACTATCCTGTTAGCACTCATTTTTATCCTGCAGGGGTGTGCAGCTGACCAGCCCGAAACGGAAGAAGGAGAAAGGAAGGTGAGAGTCAGTACGGCCACTGTTAAAGCGATGGATTATACGCCCTCACTTCGATTGCCGGGGACATTGTTTGCCAATCGCGAGGCCAATCTGGGTGCCGGGTTACCCGGAAAGCTGGAGAAGATCCATCAGCCGAAGGGCAGTCGTGTGAAAGAAGGTCAGCTGCTCGCCGAGCTGTCAGGCGAGATGCTGTCACAGGCAGAGGCCGAGTATATGACATTACAGAAAGACTATGAAAGGGTTTCGCGTCTGGTAAAAAATGGAACTGTTAGTCAGCAGGAGTACGACCATATTAAAGCCCGCTACGATGCTGCAAAAGCAAAATATGAGCTGGCACAAAAAAACACCCGTATCAGGGCCCCCTTCAGTGGTACCATTGTAGACTTTCTCATTCAGGAAGGGGAAAATTACTTTCTGAATATTAACATGGAGCCAGGATATTCCAACACCAGTGGCATACTTCGGCTCATGCAGCTTGACCCGCTGAAAGCCGAAGTGGAAATAAATGAACGGGACCTTGGTCACATAAAGCCGGGTCTGAAGGCAAAAGTCGTTCCGGAAGCTTTTCCGGATGATGTTTACGAAGGTACTGTCACCGAACTCAGTCCCTATTTATCGACCCGCTCGAGAAGTGCCACAGCAGAAATTCGTATTTCCAATCCGGAAAAGAGGCTTAAGCCGGGTATGTCGGCAGAAGTTACGATCATAATGCCTGAAAAAAAGGTACATACCGTGCCGCTGGAGGCACTATACCGTGATCCGGAAACGGGGGAAGAAAAACTCTACGCCGTGAAGGATCAGCGAGCCCGGGCGGTACCTTTCTCCCGGATTGAAAATTTTGGAGAACATATTATTGTGGAAGGGCCTGCCGAGGGGACTGAGGTTATCCTGGGCGGGAAAAGCCGTGTTGAGGATGATCGTGAAGTCATTATTGTAAATGAGGGAGGTAATAAATAATGCGTTTATCAGAAAAATCAGTAAGCAGACCGGTAACAACCCTGATGGTGTTTTTTGCAGTCTTGTTGTTTGGACTAGTGGCAATACGGGAGCTCCCGAGGGATGTGTTACCCGACATCGAATTCCCCACACTCACGATTGTAACAGCTTACCCGGGTGCATCGGCCGAACTTGTTGAAGAACAGGTAACGGAACCCCTGGAAACAGTGCTGGCAGCAACGGAGAACCTTCGAACCATTGAATCGTCATCAAGCGAGAATGTATCCTTTATCACTTTGCGCTTTGACTGGGGCGCAAACGTTAATGAGGCCTCCAACAACGCCAGGGATATGATTGAGCTGGCCAGACGACATCTGCCGAGAGACGCTCACCAGCCGGTAATCCTAAAAGTAAACAGCTCCATGATACCGGTATTGGCCTATGGTATCCAGGCAAAAGAACATTTTTACGAGCTCGATGATATCATTGAAGAAGAGGTTGCTTCCCCGCTGCGAAGGGTCGAAGGAGTTGGTACCGTAGTAAACATCGGGGCACCACGCCGGGAGATACGCATAGAAGCAGACCCTGTTAAGTTGCGCGCCTACAACACAAGCGTGAACCACATCGCCACCATCCTGAAAGCAGAAAATATCAGCATTCCAGGGGGCAATATCGAGGTAAGCAGCCGGGATTTTTCTGTAAGCACCACAGGAGAGTTCAACGATGTAGCAGAAATAGAAGATATTGTACTAAGCCATATCAATAATAAAGTCGTTAAGATAAAAGATGTGGCCACGGTAGTTGACGATTTTGAAGAGCGGCATTCGTATGCCCGCACAGAGGGACGACGATCCGTTGCCTTTTTTGTACAAAAACAGACAGGAACCAATACATTGGCTGTGGCTGATGCCGTCCGTGAAGAAATGTCCGTAATCAACCAAAACCTGCCGGATGATGTGGAAGTGATTGAGTTGATTGACAGCTCAGATATTGTCACCCACTCCATCAGCAACCTTTCCAATACACTCTGGTGGGCAGGACTTTTTGTGATACTGGTCGTTTATCTCTTCCTCAGACGCTGGAAGTCAAGCCTGATCATCATGCTCACCATGCCGGTCTCCCTGATCGTTGCTTTTATCTTTATGTTCATGGCGGGATATTCGATCAACATCTTTTCACTGATGGCCGTCGTCATTGCCATAGGCATGGTTGTGGATAATGCGATCGTTGTTCTGGAGAACATCACCCGTCATATTGAAAAAGGGTCTGGTGTCCGGGAGGCAGCGGTAAAAGGAGCCAGCGAAATCGGTACAGCCATTTCGGCCTCCACGCTGACCACCATATCTGTATTCCTGCCGCTGCTATTCCTTGGAGGTGTCGTGGGCATTTTGTTCAGGCAACTGGCTGTTCTGACAACCATCACCCTCATTGCCTCACTGGTCACGGCATTAACCCTGACACCCATGCTTTCCTCCAGGCTGATACCAAAGGCCGGCAGTAAAGGCCGGCGTCGAAACAAGCTGTATGAGCTAAGTGAAAAAGGGTTTGAAGCGATAGATGAATTTTACAAACGGGTGCTCAGCCGGGCATTACAAACAAAGATCATGGTTGTGGTAATCGCATTGCTTGTATTTTCCATAACCATTGTCATGGCCAGGTATATCGGCACCGATTATATTCCGGAATTCGACTCCGGTGATGTCAGCGTTCAGTTTGAGATGGAAACGGGAACCAGTGCCAGCGAAACGGCGAAGGTAGCCCGGCGCATTGAAACGATCATGCAGGAAGAGATTCCTGAAATGCAATCTGAGTTTACCATCGTTGGGCAAACAGAAGACGGGGCATTGACAACCGTCGGATTTCAGGAGGGCAAAAACATCGGGTCTATTGTTGCCAGGATGGGCAGGCCCCACGAGAGGGAGCGTACAGCATGGGAAGCTGCTACCGCAGTACGCGAAAGAATCGGACGCGAGATTCCCGAAATTGAACGATACACGGTCAATGGCGGCAGCCTGTTTTCCTCGGCCCTGCTCGGAAATCAAAAGCCCGTTGAGATTAACATTTCCGGGCATGACTTTGATGAGCTGAACAGGATAGCACGGGAGATACACCGGGAGCTGGACATGCACAACGCTTTTGTTAACGTCGAAAACACGATTGACCCGGGAAAGGCTGAGTACGAAGTAACCGTTGACAAAGAAAGGGCTTCGTCCTTTCATGTCAATACCGGCATGGTGGCCATGCAGATCCGCGAAGGACTTCATGGGGCTGAGGCAGGTGAGTTTAACGAAGGTGGCGATGCGTTTGACATACAGGTCCGGTATCAGGAAGGCTTTCGGTCTTCTAAAAAAGACCTGGAAAACATGACGATCAAAACGTTATCGAACCAGCAGGTACCGGTCAGGGAAATCGCAAGCATCCGCGAAACCATAACGCCTTTGGAAATTCAAAGAGAGAACCAGCAACGTGTGGTAAAGGTAATGACTGACCTGCAAGATATATCGCTCGGCGATGCCACAGAAAAAGCAGCTTCCGTTGTAGCGGACGTTCCATTGCCGGAAGGAGTTTCGATCGAATTGGGCGGGCAGGTCACCGATCAGAGCGAATCCTTCGACAGCCTGAACCTCATGTTTATAGCCGGCATCCTGCTGGTATATATGGTAATGGCCTCTCAATTTGAGTCCCTGGTCGACCCCTTTATCATCATCTTTGCCATTCCGTTTTCGGTCATCGGCGTTATCTGGGCCTTTGCTGTAACGAATCTTACCCTGAGCGTGGTAACCTTTATCGGAGTGATCATGCTGCTGGGAGTCGTTGTCAACAATGGTATTGTTCTGGTAGACTATATTAACCAGCTGCGTCAACGCGGATATGAGCTTACAGAAGCTGTTCGGGAAGGCGGACGTGCAAGGTTACGTCCTGTTCTCATGACAAGTCTTACCACCATGCTTGGCATGCTCCCCATGGCACTTAGTACAGGCATGGGGTCCGAAATGTGGAGCCCTTTAGGCATTACCATCATCGGCGGCTTGTTGGTTTCAACCCTTATAACCCTGATCCTCATTCCGGTAACCTATGTGTTGTTTCATTTTCGTGCGTCAGGGTGAAAACCGGTAGTTTCATAGAAACAAGAACGCTTTATGTCAAAAACAAAACAAAATTTTGAGTTGTTAATTTTGTAACAAAAAATAAGTTTGATATATTTGCCACGTTTTTAAAGTAACAACCTGTTGGTTCGTCATCACAAAAAGCAATCATTAGTAACAACATAAATAACAGAAAATCTACATTATATAGGTTTATTTTCTTATTTTTGCACCCGTTTATTACAGGCGATATTATAAAAAAACATAGCCATGCAGAAAAAACTTCAGGAACTTACTGAAAAGATTTACCAGGAAGGCGTTGATAAAGCCAACCAGGAGGCAGAAAAAATTGTTTCCGATGCCCAAAAAGAAGCCGATGACTTGCTTGACAAAGCAAAGAAAGAGGCTGAAGCAATCCGGAAGAAAGCGGAAACCGAAGCAAATGAGTTAAAAAACAACTCTTTCAATGAGCTGCGGCTCGCAGCGCGACAGGCTCTTTCCGACCTGAAGCAGGAAACTGTGAACCTGATCCAGGCCAAAACCATTGAACCGGAAACAAAAGCTGCATTTAAAGAAGCGGAGTTCACCCGTGACATTATTAAGACGATCGTCGATAAATGGGAGCCAGAAGGTAGCGACAATGTAAATCTGACCGTACTGCTTCCCAAAGAGCGGCAAAAAGAGTTCGACAGCTTCTTTAAAAACAAAGCCAAAAAACTGCTTGACAGCGGCCTGAACCTCGACTATTCCGAAAAGATCAAAGGCGGCTTTAAGATAGGCCCGAAAGAAGGCGGTTACCTGATCTCCTTCTCGGATGAGGATTTTGACCATTTCTTCAAAATGTATATGCGCCCCAAACTGATTGATTTGCTCTTTGAGGAAAATAAGGGTCAAGAGAAAGCGGAGCCGAAAGCGAAAGACGATAACAAGCAGGAAAAGAAAAAATAACGACTGCAAGCCCAAACCACATAAAACGATCTGGAAGTGAAGCGTAATTATTATTATCTGGTAGCAGGACTTCAGGACATTGCCCTGGACACGCATAAGCTGGTGTCGAACCAGCTTGCCTTCCGGGATGAGCTGCGTTCGGACTTACACCCTGACGACCATAAGCTGGTGGAAAAGCTGTTTCTGCCACATGACAATCATAACCTGCTGATCCTGCTCGAGAAAAAAGAACAAGACCTGCATGAAAAGGGCAATTTCTCACGAGAGCGGTTGGAAGAAAATATTAAGGAGCCTGCCGACCTACCCGAATACATGCTGCGCTTCATTACGGCTTATCAAAACAGTGAGCCCCTATTCCCGAACATGAACCCTGAGGATGAGCTTGCCACCCTATTCTACGACTATATTCTTGAAAACGAAAAGAATGACTTCCTCCGCAGCTGGTTTCAGTTTGAGCTGAACATCAAAAATATTATGACAGCTCTGAATGCCAGGAAGTACAAAGTTCCTTATGAGCATTACATTATAGGTACAGACTATATTTCTGAAACCATCCGAAAAAGTCAGGCCAGGGATTTTGGGCTGAGCAGTGAACTCGATTATATGGAAACGCTCAGCACCATTTCGCGCAAGGAGGACGTCAAAGAGCGGGAAAAAGCCATCGATGAGTTCAAGTGGAACTACCTTGATGAGGAGACTTTCTTCCATTATTTTACCATTGAAAAGATCCTGGCATTCACAATAAAGCTTGGCATGATTGAGCGCTGGCTGTCGATCGACAAAGAACACAGCAACGAAATGTTCAAAAAACTGCTGAAGGAGCTGCAGGCGAACTACGAATTACCTGAAAAATTTACTGAAAAATAACATATTATGAATACAATTGGGAATGTAACCGGCATTATCGCCAACCTTGTCATTGTTGAAACAGAGGGAACGACCGCGCAGAACGAAATCTGCTATATCAAACACGGTGACACCCCGCTGATGGCGGAGGTGATCAAGGTGGTTGGTAACAAATCCTATATTCAGGTCTTTGAAAGCACCAGGGGTCTGAAGATTGGCACCAAGGTGGAGTTCATGGGGCACATGCTGGAGGTCACGCTCGGACCCGGTATCCTGTCAAAGAACTTCGACGGTCTGCAAAACGACCTGAACAAGATGGATGGCGTGTTTCTGAAAAGGGGACAATATACGGATCCTTTGGACTTTGAACAGGAGTATGATTTCAAGGCCATTGCCAAAAAGGACGACAAGGTAACGGCCGGGATGTGGCTTGGCGAGGTGAAGGAAAACTGGATCCCCCACAAGATCATGGTACCCTTTACCTTCCAGGGAGAATACACCGTAAAAAGTATCAGCAAAGATGGTTCGTATACCCTCAATGATACCATCGCGGTCCTGACCGACAAAGAAGGCAAGGATCATGACGTAACCATGGTACAGAAATGGCCGGTAAAGGTTCCCATCAAATCCTATAAAGAAAAACCACGGCCGTTTAAAATTCTGGAGACCGGTATCCGCGTGATGGATACGCTGAATCCCATGGCGGAAGGTGGTTCAGGATTTATTCCGGGGCCGTTTGGTTCAGGCAAAACGGTATTGCAGCACAACCTGTCGAAAAATGCCAATGCCGACCTGGTGATTGTTGCTGCCTGCGGTGAGCGGGCCAACGAGGTGGTTGAGATCTTCACTGAGTTTCCTGAGCTGGAAGACCCACGGACAGGACGTAAGCTCATGGAGCGTACCACCATCATCGCCAACACCTCCAACATGCCCGTAGCTGCAAGGGAAGCTTCAGTATATACCGCCATGACCTTAGCCGAATATTACCGGGCCATGGGACTTAAGGTACTGCTGCTGGCCGACTCTACGTCACGCTGGGCGCAGGCACTTCGTGAGATGTCAAACCGAATGGAAGAGCTTCCCGGACCTGACGGATTCCCCATGGACCTGTCGGCCATTATCGCTAACTTCTATGCCCGTGCAGGCTATGTCTATCTGCCCAATGGCGAAACCGGCTCCATCACCTTTGTCGGAACCGTATCGCCGGCCGGCGGTAACCTGAAAGAACCTGTTACCGAGTCCACCAAAAAAGTAGCTCGCTGTTTCTATGCATTGTCGCAGCAACGTGCCGACAGCAAGCGCTATCCGGCCATCGACCCGATAGACAGTTACTCCAAATACCTCGAGTATCCGGAAATTGAGGAATACCTCAACAAAAATATCCATGAGTCATGGACAAAGAACGTATTCCAGGCCAAAGAACTCTTGCTGAGAGGGAAGGAAGCCTACGAGCAGATCAACATCCTTGGCGACGACGGTGTACCGATAGACTACCACATCAGGTTCTGGAGATCAGAATTGGTCGACTTCGTCATCCTGCAGCAGGATGCTTTTGATGCGATTGACGCCTCCACCTCACTCGACAGGCAAAACTACATGCTTCAGAAGACCCTCGAGATAACAGCGTTGGATTTTACATTTGATTCCTTCGAAGACGTGGGTCCATATTATAAACGCATTATCAATGCCTTGAAACAGATGAACTTCGCCGAATATGAGTCCGACAAGTTCAAAGAGAACGAAAAAGAGCTGGAAAAGATCGTTCAGGAGAAGCTCAATGAAGAAGCTGGCGAAGAGAAGGATAAAGAAGATAAAGAAGAAGCAAAGGCATAATCAAGAAACCAGGAAAACACAATAAATAATGGAAAAGGAAACAAAAGCATTTCAACGTGTATACACCAAGCTGTTTCAGCTTACCAAGGCCACTGTTTCCCTGTATGCAAAGGACGTGGGCAATGATGAGCTTGCCATCGTAGACGGGCGTCTGGCCCAGGTGGTGAAGATTATGGGCGACATGGTCACCCTGCAGATTTTTGGCGGCACCGAAGGGATCGCCACCAATGCAGAGGTGATATTTGCCGGAAAGGCTCCGACCCTGAAAGTCGGGGAAGACCTCGGCGGTCGCTTCTTCAATGCCTATGGCGAACCCATAGAAGGTGGTGAGATCATGGGTGAAGAGCTGGAGATCGGTGGCCCGAGTGTAAACCCGGTAAGAAGGATGCAGCCTTCGGAGTTCATCCCGACGGGTATCGCGGGTATTGACCTGAACAACGCGCTGGTGACAGGCCAGAAGATCCCTTTCTTTGCCGACCCTGACCAGCCGTATAACCAGGTCATGGCTAGTGTGGCTCTGCGAGCCAAAGCCGATAAGATCATCCTGGCAGGTATGGGCCTCACACGTGACGACTACCTGTACTTCAAGAATGTCTTTGACAACGCCGGCACGCTCGACCGTATCGTAGGATTTATCAATACCACCGAAGACCCGCCCGTGGAAAGGCTGCTGGTACCCGATATGGCTCTTTCGGCCGCAGAATATTTTGCCGTCGAAAAGAACGAAAAAGTACTGGTACTGCTCACCGACATGACACTCTACTCGGATGCCCTGAGTATCGTGTCAAACAGGATGGACCAGATACCTTCCAAAGACAGTATGCCCGGCTCCCTCTACTCGGACCTGGCGCGCCTGTATGAAAAAGCCGTTCAATTCCCGGACGGCGGCTCCATCACCATTATCGCAGTAACGACCCTCTCAGGCGGCGATATCACGCATGCCGTGCCCGACAACACCGGGTATATCACCGAAGGTCAGCTCTTCCTGCGTAAGGACAGCGATATCGGAAAAGTGATCGTTGACCCCTTCCGGAGCCTGTCGCGCCTAAAGCAGCTCGTTATCGGAAAGAAAACACGCGAAGACCATCCGCAGGTTATGAACGCTGCCGTCCGCCTGTTTGCCGACGCCGCTAACGCCAAAACCAAACAGGAAAATGGCTTCGACCTTACTGATTACGACGAACGGACACTGGAATTTGCCAAAGGCTATTCCGAAAAATTGCTGGCTGTGGATGTCAACATCGACACCGATAGCATGCTTGAAACAGCTTATGAGCTGTTTAAAGACTACTTCAGACCCGAAGAAGTGGGTATCAAACAAGAGTTAGTCGATAAATACTGGCATAAAGACAGCTAATACCATCGTTTTTGACTTAACATGCCTTCAATATGGCCATCAAGTTTCAATACAACAAAACATCGCTTCAGCGCCTGAAAAAAGAGCTTTCTA
Organism: uncultured Bacteroidales bacterium; assembly: GCA_964389125.1. GTDB lineage: Bacteria > Bacteroidota > Bacteroidia > Bacteroidales > UBA7960 > PUPG01. The sequence continues at coordinate 2,637 of CAYMDX010000039.1, read as the reverse complement.
TCAGGGAGAAGGCACTGCCTACCCTGCAAAACAAAGAAGCTGCCCTGCGCAGTGAGGTAAAGAAAGCCAAAGAAAAAGCCGAAGAGTTTGACAGCAAACTGGAAAAACAGCTGCAAGCCTATCAACATGCCATCGAATTATGGGATGAGTTTGATCATGAGCTGGTAGCAGTGGAAGACGTAGACCTGTCAATCAAAAAGATCGCAGGCGTTAAGACACCGGTCCTGGAAAATGTCTCGTTTAAGGTTAAAACGTACAGCATGTTCAACAATCCGGACTGGTACCTTGACGGCATCCATATTATCAAAGAGCTGGCTAAGACGGCCATTGAGCGTGAGGTTTTTAATCAGAAAATGCAGTTGCTGGACCATGCACGCAAAAAGACAACACAAAAAGTAAACCTTTACGAAAAGGTACAGATCCCGGGCTTTGAAGAAGCCATTCTCAAGATTAAACGGTACCTGGAAGATGAGGAAAACCTCTCCAGGGCAGCACAAAAAATTGTTAAATCAAGACTACAGCAAGCGGAGGCGAACGTATGATTGTTCCAATGCATAAGTTTTCATTCCTGGTTTTTCATCAGGACTATGCCCAATTCCTTGATGATGTGCGGGATATTGGTGTGGTTCACCTCATCGAAAAGCAATCGGAGGTTTCTGATGCTGTGCGTACACAGTATGACAGGATAAAGCAGGTTCAATCGGTCGTGAAGCAATTGCAGAAGCGGGAGGTTGAAGGAGAGCCAAAATCGGCAGTCAAAGTTAACGGCGAAGCTGCTTTCGAAGATGTAAGCAGGCTTTACAATGACCTTGAGGAGAAATACCAGCAACTGATCCTGCTTGATAAAGAGATCAGTCAGGTGAAGCCCTGGGGTGACTTTTCGAAAGAAACGCTGGACAAGCTTGCTGAACAAGGGCTACAAACCAGGTTTTATACCGCCCCGAACAGCAAATTCGATGAGTCCTGGCTGAATGATTATCCCATCGAGGTAATTGGTCAACAAGCGGGCCAGGTATTTTTTATCCTTATTCAGAAAGGGACGGAAGAGCCGTCTATCGATGCCGAAGAGATCCGTCCGCCGGAGCGCCCCCTCTCTGAACTTTTATATTATAAGAAAAAGCTGGAAGAAGACCTGGCCTCCATCAACGAAGAGATTGACGACCATGCAGTCAGAAGCCTGGAAGCCATCAAAAAATACGGCTATGAGATAAAGGAATCGGCTGAATACGAAAAGGCCGTGGAAAACACCGAGAAACAAGCGGATGAGAAGGTTATGCTGCTTGAAGGATGGGTGCCTGGTGAAAAAAAAGGTACGCTCGTTGATTATCTGGAGAGCAACAACATCCTCTACATCACACAGGAAGCGGAGCCAAAGGAAAAAACACCCATACTGCTCAAAAACAAAAAGTTCGCCCGTAAATTTGAGATGCTGGGCGACCTGTACTCGTTGCCACAATACAATGAGCTGGACCTGACCCCATTCTTTGCACCCTTCTATATGCTGTTTTTCGGCTTCTGCCTGGGTGATGCCGGCTACGGTATTCTGATGTCATTCGTCGCCCTGTTCATGCAGAAGAAAGCAAAGAAAAAGGAAATAAAAAAAATAATGGGCCTGGTCTTCTACCTGGGTGTATCCACCTTTCTCTTTGGCGTGATTTCAGGTGTATTTTTCGGTATCAACCTCTTTAATACCAGCCTGCCCGTCTACAGCGATCTTGCCACCCGGTTCGAACAACAAGGAACGGATATCAACATGCTCCTGTTCTACCTCTCACTCATCCTGGGTGGTATACAGATCACCTTCGGTTTGATATTGAAGGCGATCAACGAAACCCGCCAGTTCGGGTGGAAGCAGGCACTCGGTACGGTTGGCTGGATACTGCTGATCTTTGGCTTACTGTCGATGTATGCAACAAGCGAGATTACAGGCATTCCATTTGGAGAGATGAATCTGGCGCTATACACCCTGCTGGGAGTTAGTGGCGCACTAATCCTCTTCTTAAACAACCTGAACAGGCATGTCCTGATGAATTTCGGGCTTGGTCTCTGGAATACCTACAACATGGTAACGGGTATCCTGGGTGACCTGCTCTCCTATATACGTCTGTTTGCTCTCGGAATTTCAAGCGCCATCCTGGGCTTCGTCTTTAACAGTCTGGCCCTGGAAATGAGCGGCAGCATTCCGGTATTGAATATTGTGATCATGGTATTAATCCTGGTCATTGGCCACAGCATAAACCTTTTCATGTCGGGACTTGGTGCTTTTGTGCACCCCATGCGTCTGACATTTGTTGAGTTTTACAAAAACGCCGGTTTCAACGGTGGTGGCAAAAGGTATAATCCATTTAGAAAATTCATTTAACGTTTCACTAAAAAACACATTAACATTATGGAACCAATCATTTTAGCTTACATAGGTATTGGACTTATGGTCGGGATGGCCGGTATTGGCAGTGCCTTTGGTGTATCTATGGGTGGCAATGCCTCCATTGGTGCTTTGAAAAAGAACGACGAGGCTTTTGGTAACTATATGGTACTCAGTGCCCTTCCCGGTACTCAGGGACTGTATGGTTTCATGGGCTACTTCATCTTGTCGGGTTACCTCGTTGCCGGCATGAGCTGGGCAACAGCAGCCGC
>CAYMDX010000038.1:0-16142 GCA_964389125.1 uncultured Bacteroidales bacterium | reverse complement strand
CGTTTACTTCCCCCCACAGGCATGTCCGCACGGAAAAAACGGTTTTTATCTACGCATTGTGGTATGGTTCTCCCCGGATGATGGAGAATGCCCGGTAGAGCTGTTCTGTAAATATCAGTCGTACCATCTGATGGGAGAAGGTCATCGGGGAGAGGGAAAGCTGCATGGTAGCCGCACTTTTTACCTCATCGCTGAAGCCCCATGGGCCGCCCGCTACAAATAGCAGCCTTTTTGTAGACCGGACCATCCGGCTCTTGATAAATTCCGCAAACTGTCGCGAGCTGAATGCACGCCCTTTTTCATCCAACAAAACCGAATAATCGTTGTCTTTAAGATAATCCATGATAATCTGGCCCTCCTGCTCTGTCCGGCGGTCTGCCGGCAAAGCCTGCCATTTTTTAGGCACCGGCCTGGCGATGATCTCAAACTGCACATACTTATTCAGCCGTTGTACATATTTTTCGATGCCTTCCGCCAGATAGCCACCCTCTGTCTTGCCAATGACCAGGAATGTGATTTTCATGTTCTGCTGTTTTCGGAATGAACTGATGGAACAAAGTCTTATTTGCAAAATTACATGATTTTACCAGCATTAATAAAACATGTCCCGGGGATGGATGTATCAATTACTATATCTCATTGACGAACAGTATTTAAAAGCACTTGTCTACCTATTATTGCTTTTCTTTTTTCATGAATTCCGTTTTAGTTTGTAATTTTAGCCTTTTGTAGCCAACAAGCTTAGGACCGGAATGACCCTTGAGATAGGAATCGTGTTGTTTGTGTTGGTGGGGGCCATTGTGATGTTTGCCACCGAACGTTTCCCTGTGGATGTGGTAGCCATCGTGGCCATGGCCGCACTTGTTGTGACGGGCGTTATTACACCCAAACAAGGCGTTTCGGGTTTTAGTAATTCCGCTACCATCACCGTAGCTTTCATGTTTATTCTCAGTACCGCCCTGTTTAAATCCGGTGCGGTGGTAAACATCGGTAACCGCATTGCTGTCCTGTTCAAATACAATTATTGGTTAGGAATTATTGTCACCATGCTGAGCGTGGGTGTGATATCGGCTTTTATCAACAACACTCCGGTGGTGGCTATTTTTATCCCCATACTTGTGGGGGCTGCTGCTCAGTCAAAGCTCAGTGTGGCCAAAATGCTCATGCCTTTGTCGTTTGCTTCGATGTTCGGCGGCGTATGCACCCTCATCGGAACCTCCACCAATATTCTTGTCAGTGGGGTGGCGGCAGAAAATAACCTGGAACCGTTTTCCATGTTTGAGATGACCAGGATGGGGCTGATATTTTTCGGGGTCGGGCTGGCCTATATGATGCTGATCGGTATTCGGCTCATACCTGACAGGGGTGTGGAGGATGGCCTGATGAAGAAATTCGGAATGGGGGATTACCTCACCGAAATCGTTTTATTATCCAATGCGTCTTCGGTGGGCAAGTCGATTAAGCAATCCCCCCTGATCAAAAAACTTGATATCGATATCCTGGAGGTGAATCGCAAGGGCCATACTTTTATTATGCCTTCCGAAGATCTTATCCTTGAAGCCGGGGATGTGTTAAAGGTTCGCTGTAATGTTGAAAAGATCAAATCCTTAAAGGAGCGGGAGGGGATTGCCCTGAAAAGTGATGCCAAGTTTAAGTCATTGCGGGAGATTACCGATAATAAGAAGACAGAGAACAATATCGTCTTTGTGGAGGCGGTGATAGCACCAAACAGTCCTTTTGAAGGTAGGAGTGTTAAGCAGCTTGGCTTTCGCCAGAAGTATGGAGCTACCGTGCTTGCTATCCGGCATCGCGGGGAGCTGATGCGCGACAAAGTGGCCAATACGGTGCTTCGTGCCGGTGACACCCTGCTTATTGAGGTCGATAAAGCCCATTTGCAGAATCTTCAGCAACTGGAGCTACGTGGGCGAAACACTTTTCTGATCGTTTCTGAGATTGATCTGCCCGAATACCGGAAAGACAAAATGCTTACCGTCGTGCTGACCATGATCGGCGTGATTGCCCTGGCCTCTTTCGATATTCTGCCCATCATGATGGCTGCCATCATTGGTTCGATGTTTCTTGTGCTGACCCGTTGCATCACTATGGAGGAGGCTTATCTGGCTATCGACTGGCGGGTGATATTCCTGCTGGCGGGTGCGTTGAGCTTAGGGGTGGCCATGGATGTGAGCGGCACGGCCGGACTCATCAGTGTGTTTGTGATTGACATCGTCGGTTCGATGGGGCCGATGGCTGTCATGTCTATCCTGTATCTGATCACCAGCCTGTTAACGGCCACCATGAGCAACAATGCCAGTGCGGTGCTCCTGGCACCCATCGCCATTGCCACCTCTGTCGAACTTGGTGTCGATGCCAGGCCCTTCCTCATGGCCATTGCCTTTGCAGCCTCCTCCAGTTTTATGACTCCCGTGGGCTATCAGACAAATACCATGATTTATGGCGTAGGCGGATTCCACTTTGCTGATTTTATGCGGGTAGGAGCACCCCTGAACCTGATATTCTGGGTGCTGGCCACCTTTTTGATTCCCTATTTTTTCCCGTTTTGATCGCTGTTTTTTATGCTATCGGTGAGAATATCAGCCAGTTGCCCGGCCTGTGACTTCCGGCTGTATTGCATGGTGTTTTCATTTCCTGCCGTTACCTCCTTATGATGCTCGTATAGATCATAGATGCCGGTGAGCCATTCTCCCGCTTTACGGCCTTCATGGTAACCAAAAAAAGTACCACTTTCGCAGTCGGAAATGATTTTCCCGGCGTCACCCCCGGCCGGACCAAACCCCATCACGGGCCTTTTCGCGGCCAGGTACTCAAACAGCTTGCCGGTCAGAATACCTTCATTATTGGGTACATCTGGTATGATAAGCAACAATACGGAAGATGCTGTCATGACTTTTATGGCTGCCGGATGGTCAACATAACCGCTTATGTCAACATAAGGCCAAATGGAAGAAGCTTCCAGCTGTCTGACGACCGGTTCACTAACCTGACCCAGGAACCTGATCTCCGGTCTGGCCGTTGGTTTTTTGTCCAACAGGGTTTCGACAGCCTGAATAAAAGCAGATACCGGATAATGTTCGGTCATGGTGCCCACATAGCTGATGGCAAACACTTCCGGCTTTTCATCCGAGGCAGCCGTAAAGTCGTCAGGGTCATATCCGTTAGGGATGACATGGAACTTATTGGGATCGAGAAGAGGGGATTTGGCCAGAAAAAGCTGTTTCAGTGATTCACTTACAGTAATAAGGGAATCAGACTGTTCCAGTACGGATTTTTCATAGGCGGCATCTTTTTTTTGTGCCGGTTTGAGGCGGTAAAAGTGTTTGTTGTAAAATAAGTCGGTCCACGGGTCCCGCAGATCTGCGATCCAGGGCAGTCCAAACTCCCTGCTTAGGGTAAGTCCGATAAGCTGCGTGCTGTGTGGTGGGGAGGAGGTGATCACGGCATCAAAGGTCTCTTCGCGTATTAGCCGGCGGCAGGCTTTAAGGGCATATTTTTTCCATCCCTTCCGGGCATCCGGGACGAACAGGTTTCCCCGGAGAAAACGGGCTGCTTTTTTCGCGGGTCCGGGCTTTCCTTCATTGGCAAAACCGGAACGGGGAAGATTTTTTCTTCCAAAGAAGAAACGATATGCGTTAAAGGGTTCTCTTGTTGGGGTATGAATGACGCGTAGCCAGGATGGCACTTCATCTTTGAGGCTGCTGTCTGTGACCGGATAACCGGCTTTTTTAGGGTCTACGGTGATCACTACCGGTTCAACGCCATGACCGGGAAGGTATTTGGCCAGTTTCAGGCAACGCTGAACGCCGGGACCTCCGCCTGGTGGCCAATAATACGTAATGATAAGCACCTTGTACATGGCTGTGCATTATGATTGCACTTCTTTTTTCTGATCATCCTTCTGTTGATCCTTAAAAATCCTGCGGGCCTGTACCAGTGCATATGCTATTATGCCCGTAACGAGTACGATACTAAAGGTCAAGGCAATATACCGTCCTGTGTAGTATGGATCTGATTTGAACCGGAACTCGACGGTATGTTCGCCTTCCGGTAAGACCATGCCGCGCAGCATATAATTGGCCCGGAAATGCTCCATCTCCCGGCCGTTGATATACACTTCCCAGCCTTCCGGGTAGTATACCTCGGAAAAGAGAGCCAGTTGCTCACTGTCGGCCGTGTATTCGTATTTTAATTCATTGGGTTGGTAATCAACAAGCTCAATGGAAGCAGCCGGATCCGCCTGTATGGAAACACCTTCCAGTTGCGAAGCAAATCGCTTGTCGATGAGTGCTTCTTCTGCCGGATTGTTATCTTCCAGCTCCACTATCTCCTCATCAGCATTCTCCACGATCCGGTAGTTATTGACAAACCAGGCGTTCCCCAGGGCATTCGGGTTACGGATGGGTTCGCTGTCAGGGTTGTAGATTATATAGCGGGTATTTAGCATATTCAATACATTGAGCTCACCCAGGCCTCGATGTATCGAAGCCATGGATCCCTCCTGCATGGCTTGTGTCAGCGCCATCATTTCATCTTCGATATGAAAGTCAATCAGGTCCTGATACCGTTGCATCTTGGCGCCATGATAACCACCAATGGAATGATGGTAATACGATGTCCTGGTACTGTTAAACGTATTTTCGGTCAGGTCCAGTACCCTGAACTCATCGGGATCTTCAAGAATATGCTGGTCAGCCGTACGTAACGGGAACGGACGTTCAACCCTTCTTTTTTGTTCAAAATCATCATCATTGAGGTAACGGCGGTTTACCGGCCACATGTCGACAGTGATCAGCACCACCACCAGCAGGATGAATACTGGCCTTCCAATCTTATTGTTGGCAAACAACAGGGTGACAATGGCGGCTGCTGTAGCAAAAAAGAAGCTCCGAATGGCATCTGCCTGAAAGATGGCGACCCTTGCTGTCCTTAGTTGCTGAAGCATTTCGTTGATCTGGGCTTCCATCTGTGGCTCACGGGCGGCCAGGTCGGCGTAACCTTGCGCTTCCATCGGGCTGATGAAGGAAAAGAAAGCGCGCGGCAGAAGATAAAACAGCAAAGATAAGCCGGCCGTCAGGCCAAATGCAGTTACAAATGGGGTACTTTTGAATGATAAATTGACAGGCTCTTTATACAATTTATACAATCCCAGAAATGCCAGGGCGGGAATACACATAGATGCGATGACAAGTATCATGGCCACCGCCCTGAACTTATCATAACCGGGCACATAGTCAATAAAGAAATCTGTCAGGGGCATGAAATGTTTACCCCAGGCGAGCATCACCGACAGGATGATCGCTATCAAAAAACTCCATTTGATGGGGCCTTTCAAATAGTGCAGGGCCAGGATAAAGAAAAACAGCACAACAGCACCGGCATAAACCGGTCCGGACGTGAACGGTTGACTACCCCAATAACGGTTCTCCTGGCTTATGATGCCCTCATAATTCGGGTCAATGGCCTCCATGGCACGATCGTTTTCTCCCAGTACTCCACTGGCGCCCCCTTTGGCATTCGGAACAAGCAGGGTAAAAGTCTCCTCCAGGCCGTAACTCCAATTGGTAATGTAATCCTTGTCCAAACCGTCCGTCACCGGCTCATCCCTGATGGTAAGCTCAGTACCTCCCCGCATAGTCTCTGAGGTATACGCATAGGTTCCCCAGAAATTGCCAATGTTTACACCAATGGCAACTACCAGCGCGGCTACAAGCACGCCCAGCTTTTGCAAAAAGCAGGTCAGCCGTTGTTCTTTGATGTGCCGGTAAAGCTCAAACAGGCCATATATAGCCACTATGATCCCGAGATAATAGGTGATCTGGAAGTGGTTGGCGAATAACTGCAAGGCCATAAACAGGGCAAAGAGCAATCCGCCACCCAGCAGATAGCCCCGGAATGTGTAGATGATCGCTCCCATTACCGGTGCCATATACCCTATGGCAACAGCTTTTGAATTATGTCCGGCTTCAATAATAATAAAATTGTAAGATGTAAGTGCGAAGCCCACGGCACCGGCCAGCGCAATCCAGGGGTTGATCTTTAATAATAATAAGAAAATAAAGAAACCGATAAAATACAGAAAAATCATGTCTGCCGGCCTTGGGAGCCAAAGTGTCATAACATCATGAAAGAAATTGGAGACATTATTGGCCCATTGAACGCTGATCTGGTAGGCCGGCATCCCGCCAAAGATGCTGTTGGTCCATAATGCTTCTTCACCGGTATTCTCACGGAATTCAATAATTTCCTGTGCCATACCTTTCCAGTTGACAATGTCGGACTGCATCAGTTGCTTGCCCTGTAATACCGGATTCACGTAAATGATGCTCAATAAAAGAAACAGGACTATGGCAGCAACATAAGGTGCCAGCTGTGCGGGGGTAAGCGCTTTGAGTTTATTCATTGTCAGGATCTTTGTTGTCGTCTTCTATTTCTTCAAAATCAACATATTCGCCGATTTTGTCTGTTTCAGACTGCTTTTTCGAACGCTTGTCTCTTTGTTCTCTTTGGCTTCCGGCCTGTTTTTTCCTGGCTTCATCCGCCCGTGGATTGTCGCGGTAAAATCTCTTTTTATAACGATTGAGATACCAACGGGCAAACAGAGGGAATACTACGGTCGTTAGTAACCTAAATATTAGGTATATAAGTATAAATATAACGATGATTCTAAGCATAGACAATGTCGCTTTTTGAGCTGTTGCAAAAGTACGAAAAATATGGTTTTTCCCATTGACGTTCAGAAACCGTACCTTTGTTATGTGCTAAATAAATATTATTGTTTCACAAAGTAGCTGTTTTTTGCCTGAGAATTCAACATTTCTGCCGGTTACCCGTGAGGAGATGCAGCGTCTGGGCTGGGACCGTCCGGATATTGTACTGGTTTCCGGTGATGCTTATGTGGATCACCCTGCCTTTGGTACTGCTGTGATGGGGCGTTTGGCCGAAAAGTGTGGCTTGCGGGTGGCTATTTTGCCTCAGCCTAACTGGCGTGACGACCTGCGTGATTTTAAGAAGCTGGGTGAGCCTGCATACTTTTTTGGAGTGACGGCAGGAGCCATGGATTCGATGGTGAATCACTATACAGCTCGCCTGAGGCTTCGCAGCGATGATGCCTATACGCCGGGCGGACGTGCCGGACAGCGCCCCGATTTGCCTTCTATCGTGTATACCCGTATTTTGAAGCAGCTTTATCCGGAAACACCGGTCTTGCTGGGTGGCGTAGAAGCTTCTATGCGCCGTTTTGCCCATTATGATTATTGGCAGGATACGCTACGACCTTCCATACTGACTGAAAGCGGTGCCGATATGCTTATCTATGGCATGGGGGAGATGGCTTTTCTTCGCATCATTGAGTTGATGAGCAAAGGCGTTCCGTTTACCTCACTGCACAATATTTTACAGACCGCTTATGTGGTTGAAGCCGGAGGCCAAATACCGGGTTTAAAAGGGTATGAAGAAACCGTTCTGCCTTCCTATGAAGACTGTCAGTCTGACAAGCAACACTTTGCCGATGCTTTTCGTATCCTCGAAACAGCTTCGAATAGCTGGAAAAGCAACCGGCTGGTTCAGCCTCATCACGATCGTCGCGTGGTGGTAAATCCACCTTATCCGCCCCTGGATCAGGAACAGGTGGATATGCCGTATGATTTGCCATACACGCGTCTTCCGCATCCCAAATACAGGAAAAAACCGCCCATACCGGCTTATGAGATGAGCCGCTTTTCGGTGACCCTGCATCGTGGTTGCTTTGGCGGGTGCAGTTTCTGTGCCATAGCCGCTCATCAGGGAAAATTTGTTGTGAGCCGTACTGAAGCTTCCATCATAAAGGAGGTGGAGCAAGTGGTCAATATGCCTGGCTTCAAAGGTCAAATAAGCGATTTGGGCGGACCTACGGCCAATATGTATAAGATGGGTGGTATAGACCCCGCGTTGTGTCGCAAATGCAAAAGGGCATCCTGTATTTATCCGGGCATCTGCCAGAACCTGAATTATGACCACCATCCGCTTTTGAAGTTGTATGACCGGGTACAGGCCGTCAAAGGTGTCAAAAAGATCAATATTGGCAGCGGGTTACGTCACGATATGCTTGTTGACCGGCCATCGCATGTTACAGAACGTTATGGCCTGCAAGCTTACCTTGAACGTGTTTTTCGCCATCATATATCCGGGCGGCTGACAGTTGCTCCCGAACACACAGAACCTCATGTGCTGAAAGCCATGCGAAAACCCTCATTTAGAAGCTTTGAGTTGTTTTACAAAAAATTTCGCCAGGTATGCCGGAGCGAAAACCTTCCCTGGCAGATTGTCCCCTATTTTATTTCAGGGCACCCGGGTTGTCGTGAAGCAGATATGAAGTCGCTGGCCAATAGTGTAAAAAGGCTTGGGCTCCGGCCCGAGCAGGTACAGGAGTTTACACCAACGCCAATGACCTTGGCTACCACCATGTATTATACCGGCATGGATCCGTATACACGAAAGGACCTGTATGTTGCCCGCGGCCATGCAAAAAAGCAAAAACAGAAATCCTATTTCTTTCGTTAGGGAAGCATGGCCGCAATATGTACCCAAAAGTCCCGGTGAAAATCCTCACCTTCAGTCCCCGGATAAAGCTCCATATAAGAATGGGTGGCTTCCTCGCCCGGCCGGAACGTAAGTTTGTGGTCGGGATCATATAAATAGGGTACCTCCGGATGAAATTGTACGCCCAGCACATGGGGGTAACTGATGTGTTCTAAGGCCTCCGGGATCTCTCCGTCCAGCGACCAGGCTGTCTCCTTCAGGTTGTGCCCCGTTTCTTTAATGGCCTGGTGGTGCGAACTAAGCACATAAGGCTGCTGGCCGATATCACCGGCGATGACCGCCATATGGCTGTGGGCATCGATATCAATGCGATGATAGTTGGGGGTAGACACATCCGGATCCAGCCGATAGTAGGAGTAATAGTTCCGGTGCTGTTTATCGTTATCGAGGGCGATCACCTCTTCCACAGTATGAACGTCGTATACTTCAGTCGGAATATCCTGGTGGAGCGTGCCGCCTGCCGCCACATTAATGGTTTGCATGCCCAGACAGATACCGAGTACGACATAGTCCTCGTTTTCCGCCAATAATGGTTCCATGGTCAGGTCATGGGAGCCACCTATCAGATGAAATAAAAAGGATAGCTCCAGGTAATGCCTGACCGGGTCACTGACCACGGTAAGCAGGTTAAATGGTTCTCCATAGGTGGCCGGGGGCAAATCGGGTCCGCCAAGGAAAAAGACACCTTCCGACTGTCTGAACAGATCATGAAACGTCTCTGTTATTTTGTTTTCCATGTAAAGGCTGTCCTCATATATGGGCTGATCAACAGCGTAAAGAGCCATATCATTAAACCCTTCATCCAGGATATAGTCGGCCGAACGTTCATAATCGTAATTGGCATCCGTATGGTAAACCCCGATGATACGGTAATCATCCCCAAGCGGAAATATGCCTTCATCTCTCAAAACGTTCATTCGATCAAGGTTTTGGACTGTCGGATGCATAACGAGAAGATGCCGGGCGTCCGGGTCAAATATCATCTCCGTTTTCTCATCTTCCTGTGTTGGTGTACAGGCGATCAGCAGCGCTAAAGGTATAATCAGAAGGTACTTCGTTTGTATGGTCATGACTGTCTGGTTTTATTTATTACAAAAGTAAACGACAAATTTTACATAAAAATTGGTAAAATACAAACCGGATAAAAAAAGCCGGCCCTCTGCGAAAGAGAGCCGGCTTTTTAGTAAAACCGATTACTAACCAAAACTTATTTGTGTGTTTTTTCTGAAGATACAGACAGGCTTTTTCTTCCTTTTGCACGTCTTGCCGCCAGAACCTTCTGTCCGTTTTTGGTAGCCATACGTGCTCTGTAACCGTGCTTGTTCTTTCTTCTTCTTACCGAGGGTTGAAATGTTCTTTTCATTATTTCCGGGTTTTAACTGTTTGCATTTTGGCGTTTAAAATGCTGCCAACCCTTTCGGACTGGCAGCTGTTTTAAGCGAGTGCAAATATAGAAAAATAAATTTGGTCAGCAATGTTTTATTATAACTTTTTCATGCTATTCCAATACAATCTCTTTGCTGCGGCTGAGCTCGCCTTCTACATAGATATTGGCTTTATAAACGCCGGCATCGAGACTTTCCGGATGCATGACATTAAACTCAACAAGAACAGGCTCATTGGTGTATTCGATTTCTTCCATTGCTGTATAACCTGATTCCTCTCCGGTTTCATGAATGGTAAATTGCTCCGTTCCCTCATACATGATGTTTCTGTCAGGGTCTGTCAGAACCAGGAATATTTCCTTATGACCAGTCTCTGTGAAAACACTTCCGTCTACTTCAAAATGGATGGCTGTATGATCAACCCTTCTGGCTTTGGAGATGTTATAGCGGTCTGATAACAGCCAGCGGTCCCATTTTGTCATCACACACATATTGTAGACCCTGAGCTTTTCTTCCTGTTCGGTTTTTTCTGTCAATTGCTGATAGCGACCCTGCAGAGCTTCCAGCTCTTGACTGGTTTCGTGCAACTCATCCCTCACTGCTGCTTTGTCCATCTCCAGTTCGTTGATCTGTGCATTAAGCTCAGCATTGAGTTCTTCCTGTGCCTCCAGATCACTGGCCGTAGCATTCGCCTGGCGATTAAGCCTGGCAATGACAGCATCTTTTTCCGTCATCAGGGAGTCATGTTTTTCGGTAAGTTCTTCCTGCTCCTGTGTTTGTTCTTCGATGGTAGCCTCTTTTACCTCAATGGTTTCATCAAGGACACGGTTTTCGTGTTGCAGAGATTCCCTTTCAGAGGTAACCTGCTCTTTTTCATCTGCCAGTCTGGAAGACCTGGTCATATAAATAATGTTACCAATGATGGATAACAGCAAAATAGCTGCAAGGACGATAATGACTGTTTGTTGTGTTTTCATTTTATTCTTTTTTAGTTTAAGGATGTTTCAGTTGTTTATTTATAAAATGCAATTTAATAAATTTTGTATGAATAAGCAAATCAATTAATTATGTTATTGGATAAAAAATGCATCATTGCTATCGGCACCACTCATCTCACGCTTTAACCGGTACATTTTTTAGTGTTTCGATCAGGAAATCATAGAATAGTTGTACCGTTTTGATATTTACCTGTTCGTCTGGTGAGTGGGGGTTTTGAATGGTAGGGCCAAAAGAGATCATGTCCAGATTCGGGTAGAGCCCGCCAAGCAGACCGCATTCCAGACCGGCATGTATCACCTTCTGCTCCGGTGTTTTGCCATGAATCTGTTGGTAAACATTTTTCATTGTTTTCAGGATCGGTGAGTCGATGTTTGGCTTCCAACCGGGGTACTCACCTGTTTGATCAACCTTTGCGCCGGCCATTTCAAATACTGCCCGCATCATATTGCAGAGGTCATGCTTGGCCGAATCAACAGAACTTCTTTGAAGGGTGGCTGTTTCAATGACCCCATCTTTGGACTTGAGGACGGCCAGGTTGGTCGAGGTTTCGACCACCTCGGGCATGTCATCGATCATCCGGATTACACCGTTTGGACAGGCGTAAACCGCGTTGAGCAGATTGGTGGTCGTTTTTGCGTCGATTATTGCCGAAGGTTTTTCGGTTGCCTGCAGGTCCACCGACAGGTTCGGGTCTACACTTGCCAACTCATTGGAAGCATTTTTTTGTAGCTCTTCGGCCATTTTTTCAAAGTCAGCGACATTTTTTTCTGGAACGGTTACAATTGCAGTTGCCTCACGGGGGATGGCGTTGCGAAGGCTGCCACCATCAACAGAAGAGAGCCTGAGGCCGGCATCCCGGTGTGCCTGCCATAACAGGCGATTCAGCAATTTGATGGCATTGCCGCGGCCATGAATGATGTCAAGTCCCGAGTGCCCTCCGCGTAGGCCTTTGATGTCGACCCTGAAAGCAACGTGGTTACCGGGTACTGCTTCTTCCTGATAGTTAAAGAAAGAATTGGTGTCGATACCGCCGGCGCAACCAATATAAAGTTCGCCTTCTTCCTCTGAATCAAGATTGATGAGGATGTCGCCTTTCAACAGGTCGGGTTTCAGTGCAAAGGCGCCTGTCATACCTGTTTCTTCGTCAACAGTAAACAAACATTCCAGGGGGCCGTGTGCCACGTCATCTGTCTGTAGAATAGCCAGGGCAGTGGCAACGCCGATGCCATTGTCCGCTCCCAGGGTGGTGCCTTCCGCTTTTACCCATTCACCATCAACGTATGGTCGGATCGGGTCATTTTCAAAATCATGCCTGGTGTCATTGTTCTTCTGGGGCACCATGTCAAGATGTGCCTGCAGTACCACGGTTTGCCTGTCTTCCATGCCGGATGTTGCCGGCTTGCGGATTACAATATTGCCCACGTGGTCAACGACGGTCTCCAGGCCCAGTTTTTCCCCAATGCCTTTCACATATTCAACGATGGCTTCCTCTTTTTTGGAAGGGTGCGGAATGTCACAAATAGCTTCAAAAGTTTCCCACACCGGTTTGGGCTCCAATTTGCTTAGTCTGTTCTGCATGTTTGTATTATTCGTTTCTGGATTTTGATTGATTGATGGCAAATATAGTATTTATATACAAAAAATCTGCAAAGCATATGCTTTACGGATTCATTTTCTTATCAGAAAAAAGTATTGTATGCTTGATTTAAGCGAACAACAGGAGATTATGGCGGATGGATATCCCTGCATCGGCCTCATGACTTTTTTGGCATTTTTAGCGGAAGCGGCACACGGTTTATTCGACTATCTGCGCGGTATGATCCTTGGTTTTAACCTTTGATATGACATCTTCAATAATGCCTTCTTCATCTATAATAAAGGTGGTGCGATTGGTACCCATAAAGGTTTTCCCCATCATCTTCTTCTCACCCCATACGCCGTAGGACTGGAGGATTTCTTTTTCAGTGTCGGCAATCAGCGGGAAAGGCAGGTTGTTTTTCTCAATAAATTTTTGATGTGATTTTTCACTGTCGGCACTCACACCTAAAACTTTATATCCCTGTTTTAACAATAGGTCGTAGTTATCCCTCAGGTTGCAGGCCTGTGTGGTGCAACCAGGTGTGCTGTCTTTGGGGTAAAAATAGAGTACCAGTTTATTTCCTTTAAAATCGCTGAGGGAAACAGGGTTCCCGTCCTGGTCTTTCCCCGAGAATTCGGGCGCTTTATCACCGGATTTCAGATGCGTCATTGTACTATCATTTTATGTTTGACATTTTCTTTACCATCATAAACAGTTCAAAATAGCGGAAAGTTCATGTCCTGACCGTTTTCTCAAAATACTTACATGCCGGTGTCAGGGGACATTCTGAACATTTTGGTTTTCGTGCCTGGCAGATATAACGTCCGTGCAGGATCAACCAGTGGTGGGCGGTTGCCACCTGGTGTTCCGGGATATAACGCAGCAATTGTTTCTCGGTCTCCAGCGGGGTTTTGGCGTTGGTCGTCAGGCCGATACGGGCTGCTACGCGGAATACATGGGTGTCCACAGCCAGGGCGGGTTTTTTGTATATGACGGAGGCAATAACATTGGCTGTCTTCCGACCCACACCGGGGAGCTTGACCAGTTCACTGACCTCATCAGGTACTACACCGTCGAAATCGCTGTTCAGCTTTCGGGCCATCCCGATCAGGTTGCGGGTCTTATTGTTGGGATACGAACAGCTTTTTATAAGCGCATACACCTCTTCATGATCCGCTTCCGCCAGTGTTTCAGCCTCCGGAAAGCGCTCAAAAAAGGGCGGGGTGATCTGGTTTACCCGTTTATCGGTACACTGGGCAGATAAAATGACCGCTACCAGTAACTGATAAGGGTCGGTGTATTGTAACTCGGTCTCTGCAACCGGCTGATTAGTCGCAAAATAGTTCATTACGTAGGCGAAGCGCTCTTTCTTGGTCATAATGGGATCATGGAAATGTTGGATAACGAAAATAGGGATTTTTTAACTATTAATAGGGTAGTATGTCGTTTATAATACCTAATTTCGAAGTGTTTTTGATTGATAATGTATCATTAAAAATCTATGATAAGATTCTTGTAAAGACATATGTTATGATTAATAAACAGCTTATAAATCCAAAAAGTATTGTGGTTGTTGGAGGCTCCAACGATACTGCCAAGCCTGGAGGTAAGGTGCTCAAAAACCTTGTTGACGGCAATTTTAACGGCGACATTTATGTAACTAACCTGAAAGAGACCGAAGTGCAGGGCATCAAGTCCTATTATGATGTTGCCGACCTGCCGGAGGTCGATCTGGCCATTATTGCCATTGCGGCGCGTTTTGTCCCTGACACCGTTCAGGTTCTGGCACAGCAGAAAGGAACCAAAGCCTTTATAGTGCTTTCTGCCGGTTTTAGTGAGGAGAGTGAAGGAGGTGCCGAGCTGGAGAAAAAACTTGTGGATATGGTGAATGATGCCGGGGCGACCCTGATTGGTCCCAACTGCACAGGTGTGCTTACCCCGAACCATCATAGTGTCTTTACCTATCCCATCCCGAAACTTGATTTTAAAGGTTGTGATTTTGTATCCGGGTCCGGTGCTACAGCCTGCTTCATAATGGAAGCCGGGATTCCCAAAGGGCTTAAGTTTGCCAATGTTTTTTCGGTGGGTAACAGTGCGCAGGTTGGCGTTGAAGATGTGGTGAAATACTGGGATGAATCATTTGACCCTGAGCAAAGTTCCCGGGTAAAATTGCTGTATATCGAAGATATATCCAATCCGCAGAGGTTACTGACCCATGCTTCTTCTCTTGTTCGTAAAGGTTGTAAGGTTGCTGCTGTAAAGGCCGGAAGCAGTGAGGCAGGGAGCCGAGCGGCATCATCACACACCGGCGCATTGTCCAGCTCTGATCAGGCTGTTGATGCTTTGTTCCGTAAAGCTGGTATAGTCAGGTGTTTTGGTCGTGAAGACCTGATTGCCGTGGCTTCGGTGTTTATGTATCCGCCACTGCCGGGTATGAACCTTGCGGTGATTACCCATGCCGGTGGTCCGGCTGTGATGCTTACCGATGCCCTGGCCGAAGGAGGCCTGCAGGTACCCCATATTGATACACCCGATAGCCGGGATCTGCTTACGCATCTGCATCCAGGATCTTCCGTGAATAACCCCATCGACTTCCTCGCTACCGGCACGGCCGAACAACTCGGTACCATCATCGACTATGCCGATAAACATTTTACCAACATTGACGGCATGGTGGTCATCTTTGGTACACCCGGCCTGTTTCCGGTTTTTGATGTGTACGATATTCTGGATGAGAAAATGCGTACCTGCAAAAAGCCGATATATCCTGTTTTACCCAGCATATTGACTGCCAGGGAGGAAGTTGATCAGTTTATCGAAAAGGGCTATGTGAACTTCCCGGATGAAGTAAACCTGGGGAGAGCATTGTCAGCGGTATACAATACGCCGGTTCCGCAGGGACCGTATGTTGACCAGCCCAAGGTAGATCGTAATAAAATGAAGAAGGTGATCAAAAAGGCCGGTAATGGTTATCTGGAGCCCCTGCAGGTGCAAGAACTGCTTGATGCGGCAGGCATCCCCAGGGCTGTTGAAATGGTAGCCAAAACCACTGAAGAGGTCAGCCGGGGGTTTAAGAAAATTAACGGACCTGTGGCCATGAAGGTCGTCGGCCCCGTTCATAAATCTGATGTTGGCGGTGTCGTCCTGAATGTGAAGGATGAACAGTCTGCCCTCGAACAGTTTGAGCGAATGATGACCATCAAGGATACCACTGCCGTCCTGATGCAGCCTATGCTGGAAGGAACCGAACTGTTTGCCGGTGTTAAGCTGGAAGACAATTTTGGCCATATGGTGATGTGCGGTATGGGCGGCATTTTTATTGAAGTGTTTAAGGATGTAGCCAATCAACTTTCCCCGTTGTCCCTGAAAGACGCCTTCAGAATGATATACAGCCTGAAGAGCAGGGAGGTCCTTGAAGGTACACGCGGTCAGGGAGGCGTTAATATCGAAGGGTTTGCCGATATCCTTGTCAGACTGTCAGCCCTTGTTGAAGCAGTGCCAGAGATTTATGAAATGGACCTGAATCCGCTCCTCGGAAACAAAGAACACGTTATCGCAGTCGATGCCCGGATACGAATAGAAAG
>CAYMDX010000037.1:0-16509 GCA_964389125.1 uncultured Bacteroidales bacterium | reverse complement strand
ACTTCTTCCTTCCGGCTTGCAGCACGAGCACATCCTGATAATTCATGCAGGCTTCTTCCGGCCGGCCAGCCCACCAGCCCTCAAAGTAAGCTTCAACAGACATCCCGGCCTTCCCGACCATTTCCATCACAGCTGAATAGCGATAAGCAATGTTGGCGTTGGTCACACGCGGGTTATGGAGGTAATAGTCACCATAGCGGTAAGGAAAGGCACTGTTCCCGGGCTGATTGATATACGCTTCCGATTCATCTGTGATCAGGAAGAAGGTTACGAAACAACGGCCACCGGGCTTTAGCACCCGGGAGATCTCCTGCAGGTAGTTATTCACCTCTGCAGCTTGCATGTGTGTGAACACGGAAGTCAACACCACCAGGTCAAAGTCATTATTCGCATAAGGGAAGCGGAATGAGGCAGCCTTTTCATCGCTGGACAGATTGTACAGGTCATTCTGGAGCGGAAAATAGTCAAAAGAAAAGTTCGGATGGTGTTTATATTGTTGGCGGCACCAGTCGATTCCTTCTTTCACGATATCGAATCCCACATAAGTACCATCCAGGTTAAGGTAACCGGCAAGGGGCCTGGCCAGTCGACCAATGCCGCATCCAACATCCAGAATCCGCTGATGGGGTTGCAGCTCACAAGTATCTGCCAGGTTTTTCATAATGGTATCTCCCATTTGGATATAGTCACCCTGACCGATGAATATTTTCCCTTTAGGGGGCACCAGGGGCGGACGTTTGTTCAGCAGGTTGTCCATGACATCAACCGGGAAATAAAACAGGCGTCTGGCGATACGACGTTGCCCTGGACGTAAGTGATAGTATACTTTACGAAGCAATTGCATACAGCAACAAATATGTTATGTTTGACTGGAAGGGTGGTTTTGGCTGGAACATATTTCACATTCAGTCGTCAGAACGGTTTGTAACCCGTTTCTCGATGCCGGACCCCTTGCGAATGAGTGTCTGTTTCCGGTCGGGTCCGGTAGATACAACATCCACAGGCACACCCGTATGGTTTTCAATCGTGCGTATGTAGTCGAGCAATGCTGCCGGCAACTCCCCGAATGTACCGGCCGAATCGAGGCTACAGGTCCATCCGTTCATTGTTTCATACACCGGTTTGATCTTACTGCTATCACTGACGGCAGGCATCAGGTCATGATGTTGACCGTTAACTTCATAGGCCGTACACACTTTAATCTGCTCAAATTCATTGAGAACATCGGCTTTGGTCATAATCAGCCGGGTTACGCCGTTAATCAGCACGGCATAACGGAGGGCGGGAATATCCAACCAGCCACAGCGGCGTGGACGCCCGGTGGTTGAGCCGAACTCCTGGCCCTGGTCTCTCAGAAGCGCGCCTTCTTCGTCCAAAAGCTCTGTGGGAAATGGGCCACTACCAACCCGTGTGCAATAGGCTTTAAATATCCCAAAAACCTCACCGATTCTGGAGGGTGCCAGACCGAGGCCTGAACATGCACCGGCCGTTATGGTGTTGGAGGAAGTTACATAGGGATAAGAACCAAAATCGATATCCAGCAGGGTACCCTGAGCGCCTTCGGCAAGCACCCTGTCACCTTTATCAAGAGCCTGATTTACAAACACTTCACTTTGTATCTGTGGCAGGCTTTTTAACAGTGTCAATCCGGCAAACCAGGCATTTTCATAATCGGCAAACCGCATACCATCGAGTCGAAGGTCATCCAGGGAATATCCCACATTCTCTGCCAGCCTGAAATGAGACTCTTTCAAGGCATTGTACCAGGAGAGAAAATCATCAGCCGAGGCATCCATGACCCGTAATCCGATACGTGCCACTTTATCAGTGTAGGCCGGCCCGATCCCTTTAAGGGTGCTTCCGATTTTTGATCCACCCTTTTGATTCTCATAGGCAGCATCCAATAACCGATGGCTTGGTAAGATCAGGTGGGCCTTCCCAGAAATAAAGAGGATCTCCTTGAGCGCTTTCTGCCCCAGACCAAGCTGTTCAACCTCCCTGCTGAAAATGAAAGGATCCAGGACGACGCCATTACCGATTACATTCACGCATCCGGGATGAAAGATACCGGACGGAATGGTATGTAAAATATATTTCTGATTTTCAAACAACAGGGTATGACCGGCATTAGGGCCTCCCTGAAAACGGGCTACCATATTATATTGGGGAGTCAGTACATCCACAACCTTGCCTTTGCCTTCATCACCCCATTGTAACCCAAGTAATACATCCGCTTTGCTGCTTTCTTTCATGCCTTGCGTATTTTTAAGCCGTTTATTCCTGTCAAAATTACGTTATTTACCAAAGAAGGCAAACAAATACGCACCATAAACAAGCAAAAGCAGCAAAAAATTATCCGGATTCACTACAATCACGGCACAAACCATAAAAAGCAAATGAGCGGTGCGTTACTTTAAAATGCATCAGCTCTTCAACGGAGTTCTGTATTTCCTGGAGGCGGGGATCACAAAATTCATACACCTTTCCACATTGGGAACAGACCATGTGATCGTGCTGGCGGTATTTATATGATTTTTCGAACTGTGCCACATTACGGCCGAACTGATGTTTCACGACCAGGTTACAGTTCAGAAGCAGTTCGATAGTATTGTACAGCGTTGCCCTACTGACCCTGTACTTGTTATTTTTCATTTTGATATACAAAGACTCCACGTCGAAATGACCTTCTGTCATGTATATCTCGCGCAGTATTGTAAAGCGTTCCGGTGTTTTTCGATGTCCATTATTTTCCAGGTAATCAGAAAAGATACGTTTTACCGTATTGAATACCTCCTGATCACTTTGTATTTGTGTATCTTTCATCGCTCCAAAGCATTGTTGTTTTTAATCGGCTTGTCAGATGAGACTGTAACCGCACAAACGGTATCTCTATCCGAAAAATAACTCTGACAATTCCTTCATGAAATCAATGATAAAGATAACAAAAATAATAATTATTTGAAATGTTTTTAAATAATCACGCCAGGTATTAAAAATCAACCCCTTAGCTAATTTCATCCATTTTCCCTATTCTGCTTACTTTTTGAACACCGGGTATTTGTTTCAGTTTTTTGATCAGATTATTTAAATGCTGGGTATCGTTGATATATAACATGACCAAACCTTCAAAGGTTCCATCCCGTGTATCGAAATGAATATTACGTATGTTCACATTATATTCGCTGGAAATGATATTTGTCAGGTTTTGCAGCAGGCCAACCTCATCAATGCCTTTGATTCTGAGTCCCGAAAGGAATGCAATGGACTTCTTGGTCATCCATTTGGCCTTCACCACGCGATAGGCATACTTGGACATCAGCTGCACTGCATTAGGGCAGTTGTTTCGATGGATTTTGATGCCGTCGTTTATGGTCACAAAGCCGAAAACATCATCTCCGGGGATTGGGCTACAGCATGATGCCAGCGAATAGGAGAGGTTTTCCAGGTTGTCGCCTATAAGCAATGTGTCGGGTTTTTCCTGCATTTGCTTTCGAATAGGGTCAGACGAACCTTTTTTATCCGGCTGGCCTTCGCGGGAGCGGGTAAATGGTTTCCTGATATAACTCATAAGCCCACCTTCCTGCTCTGTTGCAAAGGTTTTCAGGTCTTTTTGCTGAATATTGCCAACAGCCACCTCATAATACAGGTCAAGCTGTGAGTTGAGATTGAAAAAGCCGACCATTTTGGCTATATTCTCCTGGGTGTTCTCGATTTTCAGGTTTTTGAGTTTCCTGGCAAGTATTTCCTTTCCCTCTTCAGCCTGGCGTTTTCTGTGCTCTTTGAGGGCCGCTTTGATCTTTCCCTTGGCCCTGGCC
Source organism: uncultured Bacteroidales bacterium (assembly GCA_964389125.1). GTDB lineage: Bacteria > Bacteroidota > Bacteroidia > Bacteroidales > UBA7960 > PUPG01. The sequence goes on along the minus strand of CAYMDX010000037.1, from coordinate 12,694 downwards.
GTCGTCACATACTGGAGCCAATCGCGTTTTGGTTCCTGTTTCCTGGACGTGATGATCTCAACCTGGTCCCCACTTTTCAGGGTGTGACTTAGCGGGACCAGCTTATGGTTCACCTTGGCACCAAGACAATTGTTTCCGACCTGTGTGTGAATACTGTATGCGAAGTCAAGGGCGGTGGAGTTCACTGGCAGGGTACGTAATTCACCTTTCGGGGTAAATACAATGATCTCATCTGAAAAGAGGTTCAGCTTAAAATCTTCAATGAAATCGAGGGCGTCACTGTCAGCGCTTTTCAGGATATCTCTGATCCTTCGGAGCCACTTATCGATACCACTCTCACCGGCTCGGGCCTCTTTATATTTCCAGTGTGCGGCATATCCTTTTTCAGCCACCTCATCCATGCGCTTTGTTCTGATCTGAACCTCTACCCAACGTCCCCGTCTGCTCATCACAGTGACATGCAAGGATTCGTAACCATTGGCTTTTGGGGTAGAGATCCAGTCGCGCAAACGATCGGGGTTGGGCTGATAAATGTCTGTAACGATAGAATAGGCTTTCCAGCAATCTGCCTTTTCGCGGTCTTCCGGGGAGTTGAGGATAATTCGAATGGCAAACAGATCATAGACTTCCTCGAAAGGGATCTCCTTTTTCTTCATTTTTTCCCAGATAGAACTGATGGATTTTGTGCGGGCCTGAATGGTGAAATCCATATTTTCCCTCTGTAAGGAATTCCGAATGGGGCGGGTAAATGACTGAATGAACCGGACCCTTTTCTCTTTCGTATCTTCCAGTTTTCTGACGATGGTGTTATATACTTCCGGCTCGGTATATTTCATTGCCAGGTCTTCCAACTCACTTTTGATCGCATGAAAGCCGAGACGATGAGCCAGCGGAGCGAAGAGATAGAGTGTTTCATTTGCTACCTTCAACTGCTTCCTGGGCGGAAGTGAATCGAGGGTACGCATGTTATGCAGCCTGTCGGCCAACTTTATCAGGATAACCCGCACATCATCAGACAGGGTCAGGAGCATCTTTCTGAAGTTTTCAGCCTGGATGGAGGTGGTCTGATCAAAAATGTCAGAAATCTTGGTTAATCCGTCTATGATACGGGAGACTTCTTCACCAAAATAATCAGTAATATCTTCCAGGGTGTAGTCGGTATCTTCCACTACATCATGGAGCAAGGAGCAAATCACACTGGTTGCGTCAAGCCCGATCTCTTCGACCACAATTTTGGCCACGGCAATCGGGTGATAGATATAGGGCTCACCGCTCTTTCGGCGGTGATCCTTATGTGCCTGAGTAGCAAAATCAAAGGCATAGCGAATGCGCTTCCTGTCTTCTTTGCTGATGTTTGAGCGGCAGGAAGACAATAATGAACGGTACTTTTTGATGATTTCAGCACGTTCCTTTTCAGGGGCTATATTGGTCATGTCAGAAACTCCAAAATAAAGATTCGTGATCGTGGCTTACCGATGATCAAAGATACGGCAAAATCACCAAAATAATAAATCCAAATGGATAAGCCGGCCTCAACCACGCTAATGGTCAGTATTGATTGTTGAGGATGGCAGGGTGCATCACAAAGTCAATTTCTTTATCAGCGAGCGGCAATTCTTCCCACTTGCCGGTTTGGATTACGACCCTGGCCACAGCTCCTGTGGGCAGATAATCGGCCTTGGCATGCAGAAATTTATTCAGCAACTGTGTTATCGCCGGATTATGCCCCACAATCATCACACTGTCTTTATCATCAGGCAGGGCAAAAACCAGATTATACAAGTCTTCGGCAGTATTATGATAGACTTTGCTTTCGATCAGGATCTCATGACGATGATAATCCAAAGGCTCTGCCAGTATAACAGCCGTCTCAAATGCCCGCGTGGCATGACTGGAAATGATAAGGTCAGGGGATATATTTCTTTCAGAAAGAAAACGAGCCATAAGGCTTGCTTCTTTTTTTCCCGAAGGACTCAAAACCCTTTCCTGGTCGCTAACGGCAGCATCTTCCATCGCAGAATTGCCATGCCGTACCAATAACAAAGTTTTCACATCAATAAACTTACATTTTCATAAAAATCCGGTCAAACAACGTGCCAACCTATTCAGCACAAATGACTTATTTATATGAATTTAAGCATTTATTGAACATGATCCAAATAAAAAATCACTTTACCAGGCAAAAAGAGGAAAATCTTTCATAAGGTCATTGACCTTCCCCCTTATTTCGGCAATTTTATCCGGATTTTCAATATTGGCAATAACCTGATCAACCATATCCACTATCTGTACCGCATGTTCTTCTTTAAATCCTCTGGTGGTGATGGCAGAGGTACCAATGCGAATTCCGGATGTTTTAAATGGCGAGCGGCTGTCGAAAGGCACCATATTTTTATTGATGGTGATATCTGCATCTCCCAACGTATTTTCAACCTGTTTACCGGTGATATCCGGAAACTTGGACCGCAGGTCGATCAGCATCAGGTGGTTATTGGTGCCCCCGGAAGTTACATGGTAACCTTTCTCAATAAAGGCATTTGCCATGGCCTGTGCATTTTTCATTACCTGCTCGCCGTACTCTCTGAATGAGGGATCAAGGGCTTCACCAAAAGCAACGGCTTTTGCAGCAATCACATGTTCCAGCGGTCCACCTTGTGTCCCGGGGAACACAGCGCTATCAAGCAGTGACGACATCATTTTTACCTTGCCTTTAGGTGTTGTTAACCCCCAGGGATTCTCGAAATCCTTGCCTATCAGAATGAGGCCGCCCCGGGGTCCGCGAAGGGTCTTATGGGTCGTAGTGGTGACAATATGACAGTGAGGCAGCGGATCATTAAGCAGCTTTGCTGCGATAAGACCTGCCGGATGGGCAATATCAGCCATCAGGACAGCACCGACCTTATCCGCTATTTCACGCATACGGGCATAATCCCAGTCGCGCGGATAAGCAGAAGCCCCGGCAATGATCATCTTTGGCTTTTCCTGCATGGCTACACGCTCCATCTCATCATAATCAAGGGTGCCTGTTTCTTCATTAATGGAGTAGGCAACCGGACGATACAGAATTCCCGAAAGGTTTACAGGAGCACCATGCGACAGGTGGCCGCCATGGCTCAGGTCAAGTCCCATAAACGTATCACCCGGATTCAAGCACGCCAGAAATACAGCAGCATTCGCCTGCGCCCCGCTGTGAGGCTGTACATTGGCCCATTCTGCACCAAACAGCTCTTTGGCCCTGTCGATGGCAAGCTGTTCGGTCTGGTCAACAATCTGGCAACCCCCGTAATAACGACGTCCGGGATAACCTTCTGCATACTTGTTCGTTAGCACACTCCCCATGGCCTCCAGCACCTGTTCACTGGTAAAATTCTCGGAAGCAATCAGCTCGACACCATGAAGCTGTCGATTGTGTTCTTGTTGAATTAAATCAAAAACTTTATTGTCCCTTTTCATGATAACTCTCCGTTTATGATTGTCAATAAAAATTTTAAAGGCATACTATGTTTTGAATGCCGATACCATTGAAAATGCCAAAATTACATATTATTTATCAATCCATAAAGGCCGATTTTTTCATGAAAATACTATTTTTACCCTTTGAATTTTTCTAACAAAACAATGAAACAATGAAGAAAACAACCATCCTACTCGCTCTAATCATGTTTTCTGGCCACTTTTTACATGCAGAAAACAGCAGGGAGATTACTTCATGGCTTGCTGCAGGTCCTTTCGCGGTAAGCTACCCGGCTTTTCATGACACGGCTGACGTGGAAGGCAATGCATTTGAAGATCAACATTTGCTGACATTCCGCCACATCAATCCGGAGAATTACCGACCTGTGGAGGACATGAAAATGGAATGGAATTCAGACATTTCCGGGTACTGGCAAAGGCTGGATGCCGATGATACAGGGTATGTAATGATTGATGACAAGGGGGCAGAAAACCCGCAGATCACATACCTGGCAGGCTATATCCGCACCGACAGGTGGATGGAAGGTCAACTGGAGATCAAAAGCCCTTACCTGCTAAAGGGATGGCTTAACGGGGAAGAGATCGGAAACAAAACAGGTATGGAGACCGGCGATAATGATCCCGGCATCCTGCAGCATAACTTCCAATTACCCAAAGGCACCCATCTTATCCTGGTGAAGACAGTACGGCCATCTGAGCACGACAGGGCGTGGAAGGTCAGTGGTTCCATCACGCCGGAGGAGCCCGCTGCCGCAGACGACCTGCGATCGACCCTCTCTCCTGATAACATCAAAAATATTCATCATCTCCTGGACGGTGCAAAGATAAGTGCTGTACGGCCATCTCCGGATGGCAGCATGTACGCCGTTCATTACCGCAAATCCATGCCTCCTTCTGATCAGACCGAGACATGGACAGACATTCACCGTTTTGAAGACGATGCGCTGGTACATTCTTTTCGCCATGCAGATGTGTCCCGCATAAGCTGGCTCCCGGAGAGCAACGCCGTATCCTACACAACCACAAATAATGGCAAAACGACTGTCCATTACCATCATATGGAAACCGGTGAGAAACAAGTCCTTTTGGAGGATACAGAGCAGTTTGCGGGCATGCAATGGTCACCCACAGAAAACTATTTTGTTTATTCCATCCGGGAAACGGGGAATGATGATAACGATGTGATGCGCCATATACTCGGGATGCAGGACCGCCTGCCCCACTTTCGTTATCGAAGCTTTCTCTACAAATATGATGTTGATGCCGGCGTCAGCAAACGTCTGACGCATGGCAACCTGAGTACCAGCCTGCACGACATCAGTCCGGACGGGCGGCAGATTGTTTTCAGCAAATCAACGCCTGACTATCTGGAGCGGCCCTACTATAAACACCATTTGTATCTCATGGATATGATGACCGATGACGTAGAGGTTCTTCTGGAAAACCGGCGCTGGGGTGTCAGCACCCAATTTTCACCCGACGGCAGGTCCCTTCTGGCCACCGGCGGTCCCTCCGCTTTTGACGGCGCCGGGGAAAATGTACCTGAGGGGATGATCCCCAATAATTATGACATCCAGGCTTATATTTTCTCCCTGGAAGATAAAACGGCAAATCCCATCACCATCGACTTCGCCCCTTCCGTGGCTTCTGCCCACTGGCACGCACCGGATAATCACATTTATATCCTTGCCGGAGATGAAGATTACCGGCGGCTGTTCCGCTATGACACTGAACAGGAAACGTTCAACCATATCGATAGCGGTGTGGACTTTTTGTCAACCATCAGCTACGCAGTAAATGGTACTATCGCCACCTACACAGGCAGCCAGGTAAACGCCCCGCCAAAAGCTTATTCCATCAGTTTAGATGACGGAGATTATGAGGTATTGGCGGATACCAGTGAAGCGCATTATCGCCATGTGCGGTTTGGAGAAGTAAACGACTGGGATTTCACGGCCTCCACCGGGAAAGAGATCAAAGGTCGCTACCATCTTCCTCCTGACTTCGACCCGGAAGAGACATACCCGGTGATTGTATACCAATACGGTGGGACCAATCCAGTCAGCAGAAGCTTTGGCGGTCGTTATCCGTTCAACATATGGGCTGGAAACGGCTACATCGTTTATGTGTTACAACCGAGCGGCGCAACAGGTTTTGGACAGGAATTTTCGGCAGCACACGTAAACAACTGGGGCAAAACAGTCGCCGACGAGATCATTGAAGGCACAGAGAAGTTTTTGGAGGCGCATCCTTTTGCCGACCCGGACCGCGTAGGTGTTTCAGGTGCCTCTTATGGCGGCTTCATGACCATGTTATTGCTGACCCATACCGATATGTATACCACAGGAATCTCGCATGCAGGCATCAGCAACATTGCTTCTTACTGGGGTGAAGGCTATTGGGGATACTCCTACAGTGCCGAAGCAACTGCCGGCAGCTTTCCCTGGGACAGCAAGGATATTTACGTGGATCAAAGCCCGCTTTATCGTGCGGATCACATCACTACACCACTGTTGCTGCTCACCGGTGACAGCGATACCAATGTGCCTCCGGGCGAAAGCATACAGCTGTATACAGCCCTTAAGCTGCTCGGGCGTCCGGTTGAACTCATACTGGTCGAAGGAGAAGATCATCACATCCTCACCTATAGCAAACGTATCAAATGGCATAAGACCATGATGGCATGGTGGGAGAAATACCTGAAAGGACAACCGGAACGCTGGGAAACATTGTATCCCAGGAAAAATTATTGATCAATCATTATGTAATAAACCCAATCATCCTACTAACATTTTTAATCAGATATTCATTATGAGACACATTATCGTATTAGTAGCAAGCATGTTGTTTTTTACCGGATGTGGCACGTCCCACGAAAACGACGACCAAAGTCCTGTCAGTGACGGCACCATTGAACAAGTCATTGATAACCTTATTGCAGAGCATGGTGATGAACATGCAGATCGTATTGACCGCGGAGTCAATCAAATTGCCACTTTATGGCGCTCCGATGACGGAACCGAAAGCGACTTTGAGTCTTTCTGTACGGAACAGTTCATTGGCGACCAACAGCAACTCGACATGGTATTTGACCGGCTCGAGCATTATTTCCAGCACCTTTACGGCTATATGAACCGTATCCATCTTGAACTTAATCGCCAGGTGCACGAAGACCGTGGCCCCATCCACGCGGTAGATCAAATGTTCAGTGCTTACAGCCCTTCTGCCCACATACAAAGTGATTTGTATGACAACAAAATTGCTTTTCTTGTTGCGCTGAACTTTCCAAGCTATACCCTTGATGAGAAAAATGCATTGGGCGGCGACTGGGATGATCGTGAATGGGGATACGCCCGCCTGGGAGATTATTTTACCGCCCGTGTGCCCTCCGAGCTGCAACAGCAATACAGCCAGGTAAGTAGTGAGGCCGGCATGTATATTTCAGAATACAACATTTTTGCCGGGAAGCTGCGCAATGAGGACGGGGAGCAACTGTTTCCGGAAGGCATGAAACTTTTGGCCCACTGGAATATACGTGATGAGATCCGCTCCAATTATGGTCAGCCACGTGGTCAGGAAAAAAAGGAGATGCTTTACCGCGTCATGCTGCGCATCATCAACCAGGATATCCCCGAGCAGGTTATCAACAGCGATGCATATGAATGGAATCCACACAGCAATGAGTTGTGGAAGGACGGTGAGGAAATGCCCCCCGAGCCGGAAGGCAACACACGCTATGCGCATCTGAACAATATCTACCAGGCGCTGAGCGACATGGATCCCTATTACACCCATCTTGACACCTATATTAAGCGAAATTTCAACCAAAGCATGGAGATTCCGCAGGAGGAAGTTGAAGAACTCTTCAGGGAATATGCGTCCTCCCCCCTGCTCCGTGAAACAGCAGACCTTATTCGGGAGCGCATGGGACGTGATCTGAGACCTTACGACCTCTGGTATGACGAGTTTAAAGGGCGCGGTGACATTTCAGAGGAAGAGCTGGATGAGATCACCAAAGACCGTTACCCGGATGCAGATGCCAAAAATGATGACCTGCAACGCATACTGAGCCATCTTGGTCATAGTGATGATATGGCTGAATATATTGCCGGCCACATAGAGGTTGATGCAGCCAGAGGTTCCGGCCATGCCTGGGGCGCGTCTATGCCGGACAAGCCTTCCCATCTGCGTACCCGTATCGGTGAAGATGGCATGGATTATAAAGGCTATAATATCGCGGTGCATGAGTTTGGGCACAACGTGGAGCAAACCATCAGCACCCACTTTGTCGACAACTATTTTATGAAAGGTGTTCCCAACACAGCATTTACCGAAGCGCTTGCCTTTATGTACCAGGCCCGGGACATGGAGTTTCTTGGTATAACGCAGGAAGACCCCATGCAGGAGCACTTGAATGTGCTGGATGTTTTCTGGGACAACTACGAAATGATGGGTGTATCATTGGTTGATATGGGCGTTTGGAAATGGATGTATGATAATCCGGATGCCACACCCGAAGAGCTGAAAGTAGCGGTAAACGATATTGCAAAAGATGTGTGGAATGAATACTATGCAGATGTCTTTGGCACTGAGGATGATCCGTTGCTGGCCATCTACTCACACATGATCCAGTCACCCCTGTACCTGTCCAATTATCCGTATGGCAGGCTGATCATGTTCCAGCTGGAGGACTATATGCAGGATAAAGATTTTGCAGAGGAGGAACTGCGTATCTTCAGCATCGGCCAGCAAACCCCAAGACATTGGATGAATCAGGCTGTTGGCGAACAGATCAGCAACCAACCGATGTTTGATGCTGTAGAAGAAGCGCTTCAGGCCCTGAGGTAATCATACATCATATTCTGATAAAGGGGTGGTGCAACAGACGGGCTTGTCTGTTCATCACCCTTTTCTATTTTCTGCAATCCCAGAGGACTGCGACGCCATTAAAAAAAGGGTGATAGCTGACCTGGCTAAAACCGGCATCCAGCAAAACCTTCTGCAGTTGTGGGGCGGTATAATAATGAACGGCAGAATGTGCCAGGTATTTATAGGCGGGTTTCTGCCCGGACAACCAGCCCCCTGCAGGGCCTGTGATATAGCGCATATAGGCGTGAAATATGGAGCGTATTAACGGATTCCCCGGCTGACTGGTTTCAACGGCGACAAATTGGCCGCCGGGACGCAAAACGCGTAGGATCTCACCCAAAAATATATCTGAATCGGGATTTTTGTAAGTTAGATTTCGAAAGGCAAATGCGATGCCCACAGCATCAAAAAAGCCATCCTCAAAAGGCATGTTGGCGGCATCACCAGGTATAAAGCGGATATTTTGATTATGAAGGCGGGCGGCTTTCCGGCGGGCTCTCTCCAGCATGGGCTCGCTGTAATCGAGTGCATATATTTCGGTGTCAGTCTTTGCCCTTTTTTGAAGATGCATGGCCAGGTCGCCGGTACCTGTACACAGGTCGAGCATTCGTTTATTGTCGCCCTGCATCAGACGACCGGCTGCTTTTTGGCGCCAGTACTCATCCATGCGGAATGTCAGTAAACGGTTGATCCTGTCATAAGAGGGCGGCACTGCCTGAAAAAAGTTTTGCAAAGGCCGCTTCCTCCCCTGCGCTGGTGTTTTCATAAAAAGTCTTTTACATGATCTTTTCCCGTTCTTCGAGCTTCCAGCTTTTTATTAACCACAAATTACACAAAATTTTGCCCGATTTTTCTCAAATCAGAACTGCTCAGATCCCAGTTTCCGGCTGTCTGCTCTCCAAAACAAAAATAGCAATATTCCTTTTTTTCTTAAAGAAAAAACGAATTGTTTCTGGCAGACACCTTTTACGTAAAGAAAAGATTATATTTTTGTTCAAAAAAAAACCTATGCAAGCTATTGTAAGTATTATCATGGGCAGTACTTCTGACATGCCCGTAATGGAGCAGGCCGCCAGATTTTTTGATGAGATGGAGATCCCTTTCGAGATCAATGCCTTATCGGCGCACCGTACGCCCGGGAAAGTAATGGAATTCTCGGAAAATGCCCACAAACGTGGAATTAAAGTAATCATAGCCGGTGCCGGGGGAGCTGCACACCTCCCGGGTGTCATCGCAGCCAGCACGTCGCTTCCGGTTATTGGTGTACCTGTACGCTCCTCCTTGTCGATGGATGGTTGGGATAGTGTCCTGTCCATACTCCAGATGCCTTCAGGAATACCTGTCGCCACCGTCGCCCTTGACGGTGCAAAAAATGCCGCTATCCTGGCAACCCAGATTCTGGCGCTTTCTGATTCGGAAATAGAACTGAAAATCAAACAGTTTAAAGCCGATTTGAAAACCAAAGTGGAAAAGGCCAATGAATCCCTCAGGGAGCAGACCTTCCAGTATCGTGTCGATTAGGTTGTTTCTTTAACCTTTCAGAATATTTGGCTTCACATAAGCCGTATTAATCCTAAATATGTAGTAATTTGGCGTATAAAAAGTTACGCCAATGGAATTACTACGTGTTTTCCTATTTGGATTATGTGCACTGTGTACCACGTCCATCCTTTCCGCCGGCAATTATACTGCAGGAGCGCGGGCATCCGGCCTGGCAGGGGCAACAATAGCCTTATACGACTTCTGGGCCGTAAGCCATAACCAGGCCGGCCTGGCCAGGGCCGACCAATCTGCCGCCGGCATTCATACCGAGAACAACTTTATGATGCCGGATATGAACATGGCGGTTGCCGCTTATCTGCTACCCACATCCAAAGGCACCTTCGCTTTTTCCGTAAACCATTTCGGCAATAAGTTGTATCGTGAAGGAAAAGCAGGACTGGCCTATGCGCGTAATTTCAGTGAACAAGTTTCGGCCGGGATCAGCTTAAACTACCTGCATACAAACATCGCCGAAGGATATGGCAGTACCTCCACACTGGCAGCCGAAGCAGGCATCATCTACACCTTCAGGCCCGGCTTACGGCTTGGTGTACATGTATTCAATCCTACACGTGCGGTCCTGACTACCCATGAATACCTTTCCATGAAAGAACATGTTGCCACCGTCTTCAGGGCAGGCCTGGCATACCACTTTTCAGAAAGCACCCTTGCATGTCTTGAATTAGAAAAGACTATTGAAGACCGGCCGGTGGTGAAGGCGGGTGTGGAGTATGCGGTCAGGAGTACCATAAAACTGCGTACCGGGTTTCAGAACAACCCCATGATCAACACCCTGGGTATCGGCGTAAAAACCGGCAAGCTGCAAATAGACATTTCTGCCGCTTATCATTATATATTGGGTAGTTCACCACAGGCAGGGATTATATACACTTTTTAGTAACCGGCAATACACATTGCCTGTAAAAAATATGGGATGACGGATAAAGGATCAGACCTGGCGGGATGGGGGGCTCTCTTTTTTGCCATTTTTATGCTGCTTGTCATATTGTTTCGGGGAGATGGCAAAGCCACTGAGCCACCCGAAAAGTTGCATGAGAGGCTTTATATGCATATTGAGGGTCTGGCAGAGGCCGAAGGCGATGTAACGGATCATAGCGGACTGATAGAAACCCTGGAAACCCTGGCGATGCATCCCATCAATCTGAATACAGCGACAGCAGATGATCTGCGTCGTTTATTCATGCTCAATGAACTTCAGATCGGCAACCTGCTTCGCCACAGAACGGATCACGGGTCTCTGATCAGCATCCATGAGTTACAGACTGTGGAGGGCTTTGACCGCCAGACCATTGATAACATATTGCCATTTATCACCATTGATGACAGGCACGCCAGGCGTCATTTCAGCCTGGATAACCTGGTAAGGGATGGTGAACATGTCCTGTTTTTACGATATCAGCGTCTGCTGGAAGAACAGAAAGGCTTTTCCGAGATTGAACCGGCAGCGCTTGAAGCCAACCCCAATGCCCGTTATATTGGCAGTCCATACCGCCTGTACACCCGTTACCGGTATACCTGGTACCAGAATGTAAGCTTTGGGATCACGGCAGAAAAAGATCCTGGAGAAGAATTTTTTCGTGGCAGCCAGCCTCAGGGATTTGATTTCTACTCGGCTCACCTGCACCTGCGTGACCTGGGCCGCATCAAAGCCCTGTCGATCGGCGACTACCAGGTACAGTTTGGTCAGGGGCTCACCCTTTGGTCTGGTATGGGGTTTGGCAAAAGCAGCGAGGCCATCGGCATCAGTAAAAACGGGATGGGGCTGCAACAGTATACCTCGGTGGATGAAAACAATTTTTTCAGGGGTGTGGGTGCAACCAGCCATGTCGGCCCCGTTGAAATGACGCTGTTTGTTTCTTCAAAACGCCGGGATGCCAATGTGTTGGATCCAGATTGTGATGAAAACGAAAACACCATCATCACCAGCCTTCAGCAGACGGGCCTTCACCGGACGCCACGCGAGCTGGAAGGGAGGCGGGCAGTCAGGGAGACCATCACGGGCGGGAACCTGACCTATCCGGGCAAAAGATTCAGGGTAGGTCTGACGGCTTATCAACTAAAGCTTCACGCAGCATTTCAGCGACGCCTGTCCTTTTACAACCAGTTCGCTTTTAGCCACAGTCAATACCGCAGCATAGGCCTGGACTATGGTTATCTGGCCGGCAACTTTAACCTTTTCGGAGAAGCTTCGATGTGCGCAACCGGCGGTCTGGCATTCCTGAACGGACTCATGATCAGTCTGCATCCGCGATTGTCACTGTCAATGGCACACCGATACTACCAAAAAGAGTATCAGGCAGTGATGGCTGCTGCCTTCGGTGAAAACACGCGTCCCTCGAACGAAAGCGGGTTATATGTCGGTGTTGCTTCCAGGCTCACCCCTGCCCTCAGGCTTTATGCATTTGCCGACCATTTTCGGTTTCCATGGATGAAGTTCAGAACATACATGCCATCAAAAGGCAGTGATTACCAAATCAATCTGGTCTATAAGCCCACCAGAACGATTAATGTTGAGGCACGATTCAGAAAAAAACAAAAGCCCCTTAACGCCAGGGAGGAGGTGATCATCAGACACCTTGAAAAGGTCAGCAGAACACAATACCGGTTACATATCGGTTACCCGGTCACTGCTTCCCTGTCAGCCAGGAACCGGATAGAATATATTTACCACCGGTATGGTCAAAACAAGGAAACTGGTTTTATGATTTATCATGATTTTCTTTACAGGAATCTGGATAGCCCGTTAGCCATCACGCTACGATATGCCCTGTTTGACACCGATGGATTT
>CAYMDX010000036.1:0-16715 GCA_964389125.1 uncultured Bacteroidales bacterium | reverse complement strand
ACCTTCTGATCCGTAGTCAGATGCTCTATTCAATTAAGCTACGGAGCCGTTTGCGAGTGCAAATATATACATTTTTTTGAAATCCCCTAAAAAGGTACTGGTTTTTTCCCGGAGAATATTCCCGGAGACAGGCCTTTCCGGTAAAAATTGTATTTTTGTTCCCATTGTAAAAACATAAGTTGCTCTGATATGGAATCTACAGACTTTGCCATAGGTGCCAAAGTAGAACACCCCACCTTCGGGGAAGGGGTCGTGACCAAAAAGACGATGACCACCACACGGGTTTTCTTCCTGCATAAGGGAGATAAAGAGATTGCCAATAACTTCGCAGACCTGAAGCTTGTCGAAGACTCCCACGCCGGATCAGATGGTGGCGGCGGCGGCGGCGACCAGATCAGCCTGGATGACCTCGAAAAAGTGTTCTCCAACGTGCTGCGCCGCTATGCCGATTTTCCGGAAGAGGTGGAAATGGCCGACCGCTGGAAAAAAGGGAAGATGATCCTCAAACCGGGTTCCGACCAGCTTCAGCCCAAAGAGATCCCAATCGATATGTTCTTTAAGAAGATCGTCCTGGTACGTGACCGCCTGCGTGTCCTGGAACAACGTATCAATGGCAGCGAAACCCTCGATGAACAGGAAAAAGTGAACCTGCAACAGTATATCACCCGCATCTACGGCTCACTCACTACCTTTAATGTGCTGTTTAAATACAAAGAGCAGCATTTTGTAGGGGAAAGAGGGACTGAATAAAGCGGACCGACCATTTATTCTTTCATGGCGGATGACGGAATAACGCCTTTCTTCGTATTTTTTACCGTTTGGAAAGCCTGCTGGTAGCCGGTATAGCCGGAGTTTCCTCCCATGGAGCGCAGGATGCGTACCCGTTCCTCGAGCGGGGGATGGGTGCTCGACAGGTTGCTCAGGCGCTGACCTTTTTTCTTCAGCGGGTTGGCAATGTACATCGGGGCCATCGACTTGTTGGCTACCTGCAGGTCGGCCGTCGATTGCTGGATTTTGCTTAACGCAGATGCCAGTCCCTCAGGATAGCGGGTAAGACGGGCGGCTGAAGCATCCGCCAGATACTCCCGCTTTCGCGAAACGGCCAGATAGAGCAGGCGAATGGCTATAGGCGCCAGGATAGCAAATGCCAGGGCTATGATCAACATGACGATGTTGCCTTTTCCCTTGCCGCCACCGCCACCGCTGCGCCGGGCTCCACCGAATATCAGACTCCGTAAAAAAATATGCGAAATGATGGCCACGGTACCTACCATGATAGTGGCCAGGGTCATGTAGCGGATGTCGCGGTTGATGATGTGCGACATCTCATGGGCGATGACGCCCTGCAGCTCGTCACGGTTCATCATATCGATCAGACCGGTAGTGACGGCTACGACGCTTTTCTCGGGTTTCATGCCGGCGGCAAAGGCATTCGGAGCAGGATCGTCGATCACATATACCTTCGGGGTGGCAGGCATGCCGGCGGCCAATCGCATCTCTTCGACAATATTATATAGCTGGGGGTAGTCGTCGTGCCCCACCTCCTGCGCATTGTTCATGCGCAGCATGATTGACTTGCCGGAGGAGAAGGCGACGATCAGCATGATAAAATAGATCGCCAGGGCAAGGATGATACCGGCAAAGCCGCCTTCAGGGTTTATGGCCGTTCCGATAACAAAGCCGAGCAGGACCAGTACCACGCCCATGGTCATGAGCAATAGCATCGACCTGCGTTGGTTCTTTCGAATAATTTCCCACATAGTCAGTACAACTTAAAACGATACTTGCGGTGTTTCGCGCTCTTCCGGGCTTTCCAGTTCAAAATAATCCTCTTTTTGGAAGCTGAACAGCGAAGCGGTGATGTTTGTTGGAAACATCTCTATCTTATTGTTATAGAACAACACCTGATCGTTAAAGTTTTGCCTGGCAAAAGAGATCTTATTTTCTGTTGATGTGAGCTCTTCCTGCAACGACAAAAAGTTCTGGTTGGCTTTCAGATCAGGGTAGTTTTCTACGGCCACCTTCAGGTTGCCCAGGGCGGACGTTAGCTTTCCCTCTGCCTGGGCCTTTTCAGCCACGCCGGAGGCTTCCATGGCCTCTGTACGCATACGGGTGACGTTTTCAAGGGTCTCCTGTTCGTGCTTCATGTACCCCTTGACTGTCTCGATCAGATTGGGAATCAAGTCGTAACGACGTTTTAGCTGGACATCGATCTGTGACCACGCATTTTTTACCTGGTTCCGCAGTTTTATCAGCCGGTTGTACATGCTGATGAAAAACAGGATCAGGATGACGGCCAGGGCGATAATGATAATGGTTGAAGTTGACATATTCGGTCTTTTTTAGTTTTGACAAATATACAATTAATAATCAATCATATTTAACGACAGCTTTTCGTCTCCAGCGGCCTGTCCGGTAGTAAACATAGGCAGCTATAAGGCCAAACACCCATGCCGTGGGAATGCCCCACCAGATGCCTTCCGAGCCGAATTTCTCCGACAGGAAGTGGGCGGCCGGAATCCGGAGGAGCCACAGGGATATGAGGGTGATAAACATGGGCACCAGGGTGTCGCCGGCACCGCGCATGACAGCCTGGGTAACGAACATGCCCGATACGACCACATAAAAGGAGCTGACAATCACCAGGTAATTGTACCCGATGGCAATAACTTCAGGATCGCCGGTAAAAACGGCCATCAGGGAGCGACCAAAAAGCCAGATGAGTATCGTGGCAACCACCGATAACCCTGTGGTCATGGCCAGGGTGGCTCGCAGTCCTTGTCTGACCCGCTCCGGACGGTTGGCTCCCAGGTTTTGTCCCACGAAAGTGGTGAGCGCCATGGCAAAGTTCATGGCCGGCAGGATGGCAAAAGAGTCAAGCCGCCAGGCGATGGTATAGGCGGCAATGGTGTTGGTGCCGAAACGGTTAACAATACTGATAAGGGCCATGGCGCCAAGGGCTACAAAGGTGTGTTGTACGCCGGTCGGGATGCCGATCCGAAGGCTCTTCATAAAGATATCCCGGTCGAATACCAAGCCCCGGATGGTAAAACGGATGAGCTTGTGGGTGTGGTTCAGGTAGATGATCGATAAGATGAATGCAATACCCTGGGCCAGCACCGTTGCAAAAGCCACGGCACCAATTCCCCAGCCAAACCCCAGAACAAAGAGCAGGTCAAAGCCTATATTCAATAATGTTGAAATGATCAGGAAGTACAGGGGGGTTCGCGAATCTCCCAGTCCGCGCAGAATGGCACTGGTTGCATTGTATCCGAACAACAGGATAAGGCCGCTGGCAAAGACGCTGAAATACAGACTTGCGTCGGCAATGAGGTGATCGGGTAACCCGATAAGCCGGAAGATGTCACTAATAAATATAAGTCCGAGGGTTGTCAGCACGATGGAAGCAAAAAAAAGGTAGACAAACGTGGTGTCAATCGCCCGTTTGACTGCTTCATAGTCTTTGGCACCGTAATATTGGGCAATGATGATGTTGGTACCCGCCGTCACGCCAATCACCAGGGAAATCAATACAAACAATACGGGAAAAGAAGCACCGGCTGCCGCTAAGGCATCCGTGCCGATGTACTGCCCGATAATGATGGTGTCTACAATATTATAGAGCTGCTGGAATACGTTTCCCAGCAGCATGGGCAGAGCGAAAACGAATATTTGACGGGCTACCGGCCCCTTACTTAAATCCCGCATTCCATTTTTTTGCAAAGGTATGGTTTTCTAATGGCTGGCCTTCTTCTATTCAGATTTCACCTTTCGGCTTTGACATTTGACTCTTTTGGTCTTCATGAAACAATCAAACAAAAAAAACGTACATTTGTTTGTATTATGTAATTTGTGGCCTTTAACACTTATGGCATATGGATGTTTCCGTGGTGGTGCCGTTGTTTAATGAAGAAGCTTCTGTCCCTGAACTTGTTTCCTGGATCGTAAATGTGATGGATGCCAACGGGTTATCCTATGAGGTGTTGCTTGTTGACGATGGCAGCCGTGACAATTCCTGGGCTGTTGTTGCGGAGCAGGCCCAACAAAATTCAGCGGTTCATGGCATCCGTTTCCGGCGCAATTATGGCAAAGCTGCGGCTCTCAATGAGGGCTTCCGTCATGTGAAAGGGGAGGTGGTGATCACCATGGATGCCGACCTCCAGGATAGCCCGGAGGAGATCCCGGCGCTGGTGGACATGATCCGCAAGGATGATTACGACCTGGTGAGTGGCTGGAAAAAAAACCGGCACGACCCGCTCTCCAAAACCATTCCGACGAAAATCTTTAACCGCGTCACCCGCATGGTTTCGGGAATACGTCTTCATGATTTTAACTGTGGTCTGAAAGCTTATAAACGGAAAGTAGTCAAGTCGATCGAGGTGTATGGTGAGATGCATCGCTATATCCCGGTACTTGCCAAACGGGCCGGATTCAACCGTATCGGGGAAAAAGTTGTACAACACCAGGCCCGCAAGCACGGGAAGACGAAATATGGATTTGATCGCTTCTTTAAAGGCTTTCTCGATCTGATATCCATCAGCTTTGTGACCCGCTTCGGGCAGCGCCCCATGCACCTGTTTGGCCTGCTGGGCACCATCCTTTTTATGGCAGGGTTCCTCATTGCGCTTTACCTGGCTTACGGACGACTGATCCTGTTGGAGTACCGGATGACCGAACGCCCGCTCTTCTATTTTGGTCTCCTGGCCATGATCCTTGGTACACAACTTTTTATAGCCGGTTTCCTTGGGGAGATGATCACCCGAAACTCCTCCGACAGGAACAAGTACCATATCGAATCCAAAACCAGGGGTCTCAAATGACAGTTTCTCGCTGTTAAGACCCAGGCGTTTCGTCTCCGGCAAAAATTGTACTTTTGGGCATTGTAAATTAACCTCGACTGTTTTGGCCAGGATTGTGATATTGGGCTCAGCCCACCCGCTGCGGGGAGGTGGATTGGCTACCTTTAACGAAAGGCTGGCCAGGGCTTTTATGGAACAGGGCCACGAAGTAACCATCTATACCTTTTCCCTGCAATATCCGGGCGTGTTGTTTCCAGGTAAATCGCAATATTCGGATGAACCCCCGCCGACTGATCTCGACATCAGGATACGGGTTAACAGCATCAATCCGGTCAATTGGTACCAGGTGGGGCATGAGCTTAAACGTCTTCAGCCGGAACTGCTCATCATCAGGTACTGGTTGCCCTTCATGGCGCCCTGCCTGGGCACAATCGGCGGCATCACCAAAAAGAACAAATATACAAGGGTTATCGCTATAGCGGATAATGTCATTCCGCATGAGAAACGACCCGGTGATACCCGGCTGACAAGGTATTTCCTGAAACGGGTGCATGCTTTCGTTTCCATGTCGGATACGGTAAGAAAAGACCTGCTTCATCTGGGTGTCAGCCCGGACAATATCGGCATGTGCCCACACCCCCTGTACGATAACTTTGGACCAGCCGTGAGCAGGAAAGAGGCCCGCAGGGTAATCGGGGTTGATGAAACGGAAAAGTTGCTGCTTTTCTTTGGGTTCATTCGTGATTATAAAGGGCTGGACTTACTGTTAGAAGCCCTCGCCAGGGAGGAGGTGAAAGGGGTGCCGGTAAAACTGTTGGTGGCCGGGGAATTTTATACCGATCCCGGGCCCTATTACCAACTGGCAGAACGCCTGGGAATCACCGACCACATCATCTGGCATACCGATTTTATCCCCAATGACACGGTAAAATACTACTTTTGTGCGGCTGATATGGTTGCACAACCCTATAAAAGCGCCACCCAGAGTGGTGTCACACAGGTTGCCTATCATTTTGAAAAACCCATGCTGGTAACCAATGTAGGCGGATTGCCTGAGATGGTGGCCGACGGTAAAGCCGGGTATGTCGTTAATCCTGATGCGGATGCAATTGCGTCAGCTGTTTTGGCGTTCTTTCATGAAGAGAGTACTGCGCCATTCCGGGATACATTAAAAGAAGAGAAAAAACGTTTTTCATGGGACCGCCTCGTAGAGACCTTGTTTACGATGGCTGACCGAAACAGGATTGGATAATATGGATGTAAAGAAACAAATGGCCGGATCGGTACAGCTGATCAACCAGGTACAGGAAGACGAAAAGCTGATCGGCAGTTTGCATAATACCATAACATTGCTGCTGGACACCTATCGCCGCGACGGAAAGGTGTTGTTTTGCGGGAATGGCGGTAGTGCTGCCGATGCCCAGCACCTGGCTGCCGAACTGAGTGGCTGTTTTTACCTGGATCGCGAGCCACTGAATGCCGAAGCCCTGCATGTGAATACCTCCTTTATAACGGCAACAGCCAATGACCACGGTTTTGAGGTGATCTACGAACGTTTGGTGAAAGCAACCGGAAAACCGGGGGATGTCTTGATGGCATTTTCTACATCTGGTTTGTCACCCAATATTATCCGGGCATTGCAGGCAGCTAAAGATATGAATATGAAAACGGTAGGATTTACCGGACAGGATGGCGGCCACATGCCCGAATGGTGTGATATTGTTTTTCATGTGCCGTCGGTGGATACCCCCCGAATTCAGGAGATCCATATGTTACTGGGACATATAATTTGTGAGAACGTGGAATCCATGTTGTTTGATAAAGGATGAAAGACCAGGCTCCCCGTACAATGCTGAATGACCAGACCCTTTTCCTGGACCGCGACGGTGTGCTGAATGAACGTCCGGGAGAGGGGTATGTGACTACTGTTGGGGATTTTCACTGGCTGGCCGGGAGCCTGGAAAGTCTGGTCAAACTGGCAGACCGGTTTCGCTATATTATTGTGGTAAGCAATCAGCAGGGAATCGGGAAGGGCCTGATGGATCATGAAGCGGTTGAAACCATACATAAACAAATGATACAGGATGTGGAGCGGGCCGGTGGCCGGATTGATTTGGTTTTGTACGCCGGCGGATTACGGCATTCTGACAGTTTTCGAAGGAAACCGGGGCCCGGGATGGCTTTGGAAGCGCGTAACAGGTTTCCAGATATACGTTTTGACCATTCGTATATGGTGGGTGATACCTTCCGCGATATGTTGTTCGGCTACCGGCTCGGAATGCAAACGGCTCTTGTATCACACAAACAGGAGCTGCCGGCTCAATACGAATACCTGGCCGATTTTCGTTTTGCCAGTCTGTTTGATTTTACTAATTTTATAGTAAATAGTTGTAGCTATATATATTATTAACTATGTTGTTCTGTAATTCATTATCCGCTTCGAAAATAATGAATATGGATCCACATAAACTATGCAGCCTATACCATGAGCAAACCACGTGTTTTGATGGCGATGAGTGGCGGTTTGGATAGCAGCGTTGCCGCGATGATGCTGTTAGAGCAGGGCTATGACCTGGTTGGCATTACCATGAAGACCTGGGAGTATGGTCATGCAGACGCTTCCGGAAAAGAGACCGGCTGTTGCAGTCTTGATTCCATTCATGATGCCCGTCACCTGGCTGTCAGCACGGGCTTTCCGCATTACGTGCTTGATATCCGGGATGAGTTTAATCATTATATCGTTGACGATTTTCTTGATCAGTACATGAAAGGCCGGACGCCCAATCCCTGTGTCCTGTGTAACACCCATATCAAATGGGATGCGCTGCTGAAAAGGGCGGATCAGCTGCAATGCGACTATATTGCAACCGGGCATTATGCGCGTGTCCGGCAGGAGGGTGGACGTTTTATCCTTTCCAAAGGAGCTGATCCTGAAAAAGACCAAAGCTATGTCCTTTGGGGTTTGTCTCAGGACTTCCTGTCCCGCACGCTATTTCCATTAGGAGATTACACAAAGCCGGAAATACGGGAACTGGCCAGGAAAGCCGGTTTTCAGGAAATTGCCGACAAAAAGGAAAGCTATGAGATCTGCTTTATTCCGGACAATGATTACCGCGGTTTTTTGCGCCGGAATGTCCCTGACATCGAAAACCGGATTTCTGAAGGGAATTTTGTGGACAAACAGGGAAACATCCTGGGAAAGCATAAAGGATATCCGTTTTATACCATCGGTCAGCGTAAAGGATTAAATGTTGCCGTGGGAGAACCACTCTATGTAACCGAGATCATTCCTGAAACCAATACGATTGTGCTTGGCAGGAAAGACGATACCTTAACCGATCGTTTTGAAATCAGTGGTTTTAACCTGATTAAATACGCTTCGCTACCCGAAACCCTTACGGTGGATGTCAAAATTCGTTACAAACATCCCGGACAGGCTGCAACGGTAACACCAGGTCCGGATTCTTCCCGTGTTCATGTCTCGCTGCACAAACCGGTTTCTGCCGTTACGCCCGGTCAATCCGCTGTTTTATACGACAAATATGATGTTATTGGCGGTGGATTTATTGAACCCCCTTCATTGTAACCCCTGAGAATCGTTTATATTGATGTCTCCAATAGGAGGGACAGGTATATGCTTTTCTCATGAGACTAATCTATCCTGAATAAAATAATTCGTCTGTAACCAATGATGCCATCCACGCAATGGCATTGTTGTTCACAATTCTCTATTGTTTACATTTTGTATGTTATTTACAAATGTACTTTATAGTAACAAACGTAAACAATTAATATAATTCACAATTGTACTATTAGTTTACAAATGACATATTTACAATGTAGATTACTCTTAAATAGTAGGTTATGCGCTATGTTCACATTTGTAACATTGTTAATAAAGTATACCACTGTAACAAATTTTAAAAAATGTAGATAGTTTATAATAAAATAATAATTAATATGCACATAATCAGTATTATATGATGATTATATTAAGTATACGTTTAGACAATATTCAATATCTGGCCTGTTATGGAAGTAGACCGTTATATAAAACATTACCTATTGAAATAATATGTTTTATAATTTTTGTATAAAGTAATAATTGAATATAAAAACATGTTCACAGATGTGTATTGCTAACTTTTTCAAAATTTTTTAAGTTGTTCAGCAATGTTTTTTGTATTTTTACACATATGTAAACTTGTTTTGATAGGTGATTACCATGATGATTGAGCGTATTAAACAGATTCTTTCAGAAAAACAATTATCAGCTTCCCGTTTGGCTGATATGATCGGTGTACCGCGTTCCACGATCTCACATATTTTATCTGGCCGCAATAACCCGAGTCTTGAACTTGTCCAGAAAATCCTGGATACTTTTCCGGATATCCCGTCAGAATGGCTGGTCAGGGGTCAGGGTTTGATGACCGTTGAATCTGCTGCCATGGACGAAGAGCCGGCTGTTTACAAGACTAAAAGCAAGTCGGGGCAGCAGGATATTTTTGCATCCATGGGTGAACAACCCTCATCCGATCGTCATGCGGATCAACAATCGGAACGTGATCCGGAGAATCGCGACCACCCACCGTCTTCTCAGGCAGCCGCTACGCGTGCTCCTCGTCACCGCCATGAGACTGATGCTGCCGAAAAGCAGCAATCCCCGGAGGGCTCTTCCGGAGATGTGTCTGCAAAGGCGGTTTCCGCTAAAGATACGTCATCCGAGCAAGGATCTTCAGGTACCAGCGATGACAATAGTTACACGGAAAGCAAAACGCGCGGACTTAGCAGCAAGGCATCCGGTTCTCCGCACAGGCGCATGATCAGGCTGGTCGCCCTGTATGATGATGGCTCTTTTTTTGAATATCTGCCGGCTGAATAATACTGAAAGGGCGTGTTTGACTGTATTTTTCTTACCTTTGTTCCCTTGTTAAGAATAAATCAAGGGATTTGGATAAAAAGCGGATAAACAAGCTTGCCAGTTTTCTGGCTGATAAGGCGCAATGCATAGGTATCATCGTTCATGCCAGTCCCGATGGTGATGCCATAGGCTCCTCGCTGGGCTTATATGCGTATTTGCGTAATCTGGGTTTTTCCAGTGTGTATGTAATCGCACCTGATTCCTATGCCTCTTTTCTTCACTGGATGCCTGGCAATGACCAGGTTATCATTGCTGAAAAACAGATGCAGCACGTTACCGGTATCATTGCGGAAGCGGATTTGCTCTTTTGTTTGGATTTCAATGGTTTCAGTCGTACAAATAATCTTGAGAAAGCCCTCAGCGATAGCCCTGCGAAGAAAGTCATGATTGACCACCACCCTCAGCCTGAGGATGGTTTTGATATTTATTTTTCTGACACCTCACCCAGCAGTACGGCCGAAATGGTGTATGAAGTGATCACCGCCATGGGTGATGAGGAAGCGATTACCCTGGAGATGGCTCAATGCTTATATACCGGTATCGTCACTGACACAGGCTCTTTCTCGTATGGTTGTAACAATCCGCGCACCTATGAGATCACAGCACGACTGATCGAAAAAGGTGTGGACGGGGCGTATCTGCATCGCCTCATATACAGTACCTACAGTATTGAGCGGATGCGACTGCTGGGATACTGCCTGAGCAGCAAGCTGGTTGTGCTTGAAAAGTATCATACCGCTTATATCAGTCTGACACAGGATGATCTGAAGCGTTTTAATCATCAGGAAGGTGATACGGAGGGTATTGTGAATTATGCCCTGAGTATTGAAGGCATGAAGCTGGCTGCCTTGTTTACGGAGAAGGATGACCATGTGAAGGTGTCATTCAGGTCGGCCGGGGAAATGGATGTCAATCATCTGGCCAGGACTCATTTTAATGGTGGCGGCCATAAAAACGCAGCTGGTGGTAAATATTTTTCCGGTCTTGCGGATACCCTTGCTTATTTTGAAGCGTTGGTAAAGAAAGGAATGGATTGATTATGAAACTATCGGGTAGCCTGAGACATACGCTGGCCGGTTGTTGCCTGGCACTGTTCCCTTTGCTGTTCTCTTGTCAGGATAATAAAGAAGTAGCAGACAGGGAACTGCCGGATATGGCTTCTGTAAGTGAAGCCTTTGCCGAATCAAACAAACAGCTTGTTGCCATGGAAGAACAGGCTATAGATGATTTTATTGCGCGGTTTGGGTGGGATATGGAAAAGACCGGCTCAGGACTGCGGTATATGATTGAAGATGAAGGATCGTCGCCTAAAGCTTCTTATGGCCGGCAGGCAGTGATCAACTATGAAAAATACCTGATTACCGGCGACCCGGTCGGTTCTTCGGACGAAGAGGGGCCAAAAAAATTTACAGTGGGCCGCGGTGGCGTAATTAGTGGTCTGGAAGAAGGAATTTTGTTGCTGGGTGAAGGAGGAAAGGCTACCTTTGTGATGCCTTCCTTCCTGGCGTATGGTGTGCCTGGCGACGGTGAACAGATACCCGGAAGGGCAACCCTGATTTACCGGGTTGACGTTCTGGAAATCAATTAATAGTAATTATAAAAAGCGAGATTATGACAATGAACAATGTAAAATTAGTAATGATTCTGTTGGTTGCTGCTATGTTTGCGGCCTGCGAAACGGCAGAAAAAGAATCGTACCAGGAAACGGAAAGCGGTCTCAAATATCTGTTTCATGAGGAAGTTGACGGTGAAGAACCCGAGATGAACAATATCCTGAGCATGAATATGATCTATCGCGTTGAAGATAGTGTTTTGTTTGACAGCCGCGATACGGGCATGCCGATGTTTCTGGAATTGATTGAACCACGCGGTGGTGACATCTATGAAGGCTTTTCGATGATGACGGTTGGTGACAGTGCTTCATTCAAGGTGGATGCAGAGCAATTTTTCCTGGAAACCGCCGAAATGCCCGAAATGCCACCCTTTATCGAGCCCGGCAGTGAGCTGGTTTTTGATGTGCGTATGCTCGAATCCATGAACGAAGAGGAGTTTGCAGAAGAGCAGCAGCGTATGATGGAAGAGCAAATGGAGGCTGATACGGAACGGGCCGAACAGGAGGAGGGCCTGATGATGGCTTATATTGAAGAAGAAGGTATCACGGCAGACCCTACCGAAAGTGGTCTGTATTATGTTCAGCAAGAACCCGGTGATGGACCGGAGGTGCAATCCGGTGACATGATTGCTGTCCACTATGAAGGGCGTCTGCTGGACGGAACAGTCTTTGATTCTTCTCACGACAGAGACGAACCGATTGAATTTACTGTTGGTCAGGGTCAGGTTATCCCTGGCTGGGACGAAGGTGTGGCCATGATGAGTGTGGGTGAGGAAGCCAAGCTGGTCATTCCGTCTCATCTGGCATATGGCGATCAGGGCGCCGGACAGGTTATTCCGCCCCACAGTACCCTGGTATTTGAAGTGGAGATCATAGAGATCGTTGATCCTTCCTAACAGATAGAACATGAAAAGGAACCTTCCTTATCTTACAGGTTTATTCAAAATGAAAAGCAGGTTACCGGCAGCCGCTGCAGGCTTGCTGGTTGCCCTGCTTTTTTTTGGTTGCCAGTTGTTCCGGACAACTGAACCGGATCCTGAACCGGCTGAAAAAGTTACGGAGAGTGGCCTGGTGTATACAATCCTCAGGGAAGGTGAAGGGCCACGACCCGATACGGGGGATGTGGTGACGGTCCATTATACCGGAAAACTGATGGATGGCACGGTGTTCGAATCTTCTTACGAACGTGAAGAGCCGGTAGATATCCGCCTGGGTAGTGAACAGCTTCTGCCCGGCTGGGATGAAGGGATTGCCCTGCTCCGCGAAGGGGCTAAAGCTGTTTTTGTCATTCCTCCTGACCTGGCTTATGGAGATATGGGGTTTGGTCCTATTCCCGAGAATGAAACCCTTACCTATGAGGTCGAGGTGCTTCGAATAACTTCTCCGGCTACGTTGTATGAAGAAGAAGAAGACTTGTTCCGGGAAATAACAGCTTCCGGCGCCGAATATGCCATTTTGGAAGAAGGTGATGGCCGGCCGTTGTCTGAAGAAATGCTTGTAACTGTCAATTACACTGGTTATCTGGAGGATCAGCAGTATGTGTTTGATAGTTCCTACGAAAGGGGTGAGCCGCTGTCATTTATCCTGGGGCGCAACATGGTGATCCCCGGTTGGGAAGAGGCCCTGACGCATTTGCAGGTCGGAGACAAAGCCCGCCTCTGGATTCCTTATGAGCTGGCATACGGCGAAGAGGGCAGGGGAGAAATACCGCCTGCCACCGACCTGGTGTTCGACATGGAGATTTTGGAAGCTTCTCCTGTGGCTGCTCCTGATCCCTTTCCGATCGAAGGGCGCGATACCGTCCAGACGGATACAGGTCTTCAATACATTATGGTGGAAGAAGGAAAGGGTGATCAACCGTCTCCTGGAAATATCCTGGCCGTCCATTATTCCGGCTATCTCTCGGATGGGACCTTGTTTGACTCTTCACGTCAGCGAAGTGAGCCTTTCCGGTTCGTTCTCGGAACGGATCAGGTGTTGCGCGGTTGGGACGAAGCGTTTCTTTATCTGAGTGAAGGCAGCAAAGTACGCCTGATTATTCCACCAGACCTGGCTTATGGTGATCGTGGTTATGGGCCCATTCCTCCAGGAGAAACGCTGATCTTTGATGTAGAACTCATTGAGATTGAACAGTAACTCCCTCAGCGCTGTTTTTTGTACGATATTAACATAAAATAAGACACCTATATAAAAGTTTATATATATGACGTTATTACAAATCGGCTGGGATGCAAGCCCTGAAATATTCAGTATCGGAAGCCTGACTGTCAGATGGTATGGTTTGTTCTGGGCGCTTTCTTTTTATCTGGGATACGAGATCATCCTGCGGATTTTCAGGAAGGAAAATCTGCCTGATAAAATGGCTGATAAAATATTGATTTACATGGCAGTGGGGAGTATTGTCGGCGCCCGCCTCGGCCATTGTTTCTTCTATGATTTTGACTATTACTCATCCAACCTTTTTGAGGTTCTGTATATCTGGCAGGGTGGGTTGGCCAGCCATGGCGGCGCCATTGGCATCTTAATCGCTCTGTATTATTATCAGAAAAAAATTAGCGGGCAATCTTTTACCTGGTTACTGGACCGATTGGTTATACCGGTAGCCCTGGCGGCATTTTTTATCCGGATGGGCAACCTGGCGAATTCTGAAATTTATGGCGTGGAGACATCTTTACCCTGGGGGTTTATTTTCGAAAGAAGGGGCGAAGAAGTGGCGAAACATCCGACCCAGATCTACGAAGGCCTTGCTTATATGATCTTGTTTTTAACCCTCGGCTGGTTCTATATCCGGAAACGAATGGTTTTGCCAACGGGTTTCCTTACCGGTTTTTTTGCCCTGTTTATGTTTACGGCACGTTTCCTCATTGAATTTATTAAACAGCCACAGTCTGAATTTGAAGAGGGCATGTTGCTGAATATGGGACAAATACTCAGTATCCCGGCCATACTGGCGGGTATTGGCTTCATGATTTATGCTTTCCGGCAACAGAAAAAACAAAATAAGGGATAAGGCTTGTAGTAAGTATCCGTGTTTTGGCTTTGGAATGTGCCACGAGACCTTGCAGGTTGTATGTGATGTGATGGCCCGGGCTTGGTTAATCCTTCTTTGGGAGCGTCTCCGGTAAGTATTGCTTACGCACTCATCAACAAAAATATTGCGGGGCGCTTATGCAGGTCGGGCCGTTGTGTTGATCCCCATTCCCTTATTGTACGATTTTTTATATATTCACTATCCATGGTCAGGTCAGCCGCTACACAGAGCTTGCTGTCGGGCCGGCCGGATTTGATCAGGTCTTCCATCATGGCATTGTTTCTGAATGGCGTTTCCATAAAAATTTGGGTAGCGCCTGATAGCCGGCTCATCTCTTCCAGCTCACGGATCTTCTTGCTTCTTTCTTTTTTGGAGATGGGCAGGTAGCCATGAAAACAGAATTGTTGTCCGTTCATGCCAGAAGCCATCAGCGCCAGCAAAATGGAACTGGGCCCTACCAGCGGATGGACGGGAATATTCATACGATGGGCACTGTCTACGATCATCTGACCCGGGTCGGCAATGCCCGGACAGCCCGCTTCCGATAACAAGCCAATGCTATGTCCTTGTTTCGCTGCCTGTAAAAAATCTGTCTGCTCCCGCTCAGGTGTATGCTTGTCAAGAAGGTAAAAGGTGACCTCATCGAATGAGCCCTGGTAGCCGGTCTTTTTTAAGAATCGCCGGGCGGTACGTATATTCTCAACGATGAAATAGGTAATGTTTTTGATCAGAATATGATGTGCAGCCGGCCAAACAGCGTTTATATCTTCCTCGCCCAGGGAGGATGGGATCAGAAATAATTTGCCGTACGCAACATTTTTGTCCGTCATGACGCTTGTCATTTTAATGCTTGACCGGTTGGTCCAGCCAGGGCAGGTTATAAAGGTCGATATTACCGCCTGACAGGATAATGCCTGTATGTTTGCTGGCAAAGATGCCCGGATGTTCCATAATGACTGCCAGGGTGACCGCCGCACTTGGTTCTACAACGATTTTCATTCGCTCCCAGATGAGGAACATGGCTTGCATAATACCTTCTTCTGTAACGGTCAGTATATCGGTGGCACCATCCCTGATGATGGGAAATGTCAGACTGCCGAGGGAGGTGCGCAGCCCGTCTGCCATGGTTTGGGGATTTTGGACAGGGATCAGTTTTTGTTGTTGAAATGACTGGTATGCGTCGTCTGCACGTTCGGGTTCGGCACCAAATACCGCTGTTTTTGATGAAAAATACCTGCTGCTCAGAATACTTCCGCTCAACAGACCTCCACCACCAACCGGCACCACCAGACAGTCAAGGGGTGGTGTGTCTTCAAACAGTTCTGCTGCTGCCGTGGCCTGTCCGCTAATAATGCGGTAATCGTTGTAGGGGTGTATCTCCAGGGCGCCATTTTTTTCAATTACTGACTGAAGGGTGGCTTCCCGGTCGGCAAGTGTAGGCTTACAAAAAGTAATATTCCCTCCATAGGATTCAACCGCCGAGACTTTTACTTTGGGGGCGTTTTCAGGCATCACAATATCAGCCCTGATGCCGCGATTATGAGCGGCCAGTGATAATGCCTGGGCATGATTTCCCGAAGAGTGGGTCGCGACTCCTCTGGCAGCTTCACTGTCAGAAAGTCCCATCACCGCCCGGGAAGCACCACGGAACTTAAAAGCCCCGCCCTTCTGGAAGTTTTCACACTTAAAATAAAGATGACTGCCTGTAATGGTGTTGAGGGCTTTACTGGTCAACACGTGTGTCCGGTGGATATAGGGATCAATAGATTTCCTGGCCGCCAAAATGTTTGAACGATCCGGGGCTTTTTCAACGTCTGGTTTCACGCCGTTTCATCATTGTTGGTCAATAATGTTTCCAACACTTTATCGCAACTGGCATCCAGCATTTGATACACGTTTTCAAATCCATTGGTGCCGCCATAATAAGGGTCGGGAACTTCTTTGTTTTTTCCGGGATGGAGTGTATTCAGTATTAAATCAAGTTTTTGCATATCTTGCTTATCCCGCGCCAGCACAGCCAGATCATTGTAATTGTTACGATCCATCACGTAAATCCGGTCAAATCGGTCGAAATCAGCTATTTGAAAAGACCGGGCCCTTTGTTTTGATATATCAATTCCGTGCTTTTTGCCAACCTCCTGTGAGCGCTTGTCCGGAGGTTCTCCCGTGTGGTAGTCTGCTGTTCCGGCTGAATCAACCGTTACATCTATTCCTTCCCTCTGTATTTTATCCCGCATGATGCCTTCCGCCAATGGAGATCGGCAAATATTCCCAAGGCATACCATCAGTATCTTCATGTGTTTATATTTGCGTTAGTGTTTGTATTTAGAAGTTAGAAGTTAGAAGTTAGAA